>JAVVPE010000026.1:0-23081 GCA_036655915.1 Raoultibacter sp. | reverse complement strand
CAAACCCCTGCAAGCGCACAAACCCTCGCACTCCAAAAAATTCAAAAAAATGCACCCAAGCCCGCAAACCCCTCCGCCACAGGCCAAGAGGGTACTTTGGTACAGCTGCCCAACATAACTTCACTTACCATCCCCGAATCCATCACGGCAATCACCAGCGACAGCTTCACCGATTGCCCCCGCCTATCCTCCATCACCGTGGCACCCAACAACCCCACTTACGCCAGCATTGATGGCCTGCTCTACAACAAAGCCCTTACTCGTGTCCTGCTCTGTCCCGAGAGCGCGGAAGGCGTTGTATCCTTGCCCGACCAGACTGATGCCGTCCCAGCATCGGCGCTATCTCATTGCGCCAATCTTTCTACCCTACTGGTCGGGCAGGACAACGCCGTATACACGTCAATAAACGGGAGCCTCTACTCAAAAGATGCAACAACCCTTATAGCCTGTCCCGGTGGTATAGGAGAAACCCTCACCCTGCCAAAGGAAACAAGCACCATCGGCCCCGATGCCCTCGCCGGCATCACCACCCTAAAATCAATCGTCGTACTCGGCAACATCACAGCAATCGATCCCACCGCCTTCAACGACCAAGCCAAACAATCCACCACCATCGCACTCCCTGGTGGGGAAGACTACGAAACTCGCAAGCAAGTATGGCAAAGCGCAGGCTTCAAAAACTTCGCCACCCCAGCAAACCCAGGGGATACCCAAACCCCCGATCAACCCAGCAACCCTGGCGATAATCCCAATAACCCCACCGACCCCAGCAAACCCGCAAGCGGCTTCACCTACAAACTGCTAGAAGACTACACCCTAGAAGCTTCCTGGACAGGGGAGTTAAACCCCGCATCCAACCCTACCATCCCCGCAACAGCCCAACTAGCAGGCCTAAGCTACACCGTATCCGCCCTAGCCCCCAAGGCCTTTGCAGGTACCGCCCTTAACACCCTCGACATCCCCGCAAGCATCACCACCATAGGCGACCAGGCCTTCGCCAACTGCACCAACTTAACCCGCATTGTCGCCCACACCAACACCATCCAAGTAGCCCCCACAGCCCTAGAAGCCTGCACCAACCTAGAAATCTGGTGCCCCTACAACGAAGCTGAAACCTACCCCTGGTCCATCGGGCTATTCTCCGCCAACAACCACATAAAAGCCTACGGCCTCCCCACATCCCCCCAAGCCCTCACCCTAGAAGTGGGCCAATCCGCCAACCTCTTTGAACCTGGCACCCTACGCGCCCCCGACCCCTCAAAAACAGTCTATGCCTACGAAGCCACCTGCCTATCAGTATCCCAAGAAGGCACCATCACCGCCAAAGCACCAGGCACCACCACCATAAGCACCTCCATCGAACTAGAAGAAATCCCCCTAACCCACACCACCCGCACCATAAGCGTCGTAGCCCCAACACCCTCGACCACCCCCGAACAACCAGAAACCCCAACCCCCACGCCCCCAATCGCACAACCCATAACCCCCCGCTATCCCCCCAACCTAGCAACCCCCACCCAGGCCTCCGCCCCTCTCTATGCGCGTGGCGGCACGCGGCCTAATGTGCCCGTACCCGACGTTAAAGTGACGATGCCAACTGCCGTCCCCTTCTCAGTAGACGCTGCGGGCAATGTCACATCCAAAGCTGACACGCTTACCATCACTTCAACCGACACTTCAACCATCGCAGAACCCATACGAGCCGCCTCTATCAAATGCACCGAACTCTCTGGTGCGAAACAGCTCCTAACCAACTTGGATAAAACCAACCCGGATAAAACAACTGTAAGAGATAACACCAAGGTTACCGTTACGTATAATGACCACCCGAGTACCCCGCTGCCCCCATTTGCTCTTAGCACCGCCGGCACCACCTGGCCGTCAGAGCCAGTAGGCTCTGCTGCCCCTTTCCGCATAGAAGCTAAATCAAGTACCCACGTCACCTTCGGGCTCACCATTCCCGACAATGCTACTTTTTCCTATCTATCCAAACCAGCCGACTTCGCTCAAGTCGAATTCACCTACGGCCTGCTTGCCCCCATAGCCACAAGCCTTACCCTTACTTCGGATAAAGACATTGCCACTCCCAAGGTAGGCGACACCTTAACCGCTGCGCCGCCCTCAGGGGAAGCTGCTTCTATCCTTAACCCTACCTACACCTGGTATGAAGTCGCCAATACGACAGACGAAATCCCAACCAAAGCAAAGGTCCTACAAAACACCTCTTCAAATACCTACAAACTACTCGAAGGCCAAAACACCAAATTCATCTGCTGCGCCCTCTCCGATGGCCCAATCGACAAACCCAAAGACACAAACTGGACAAGCCGCCCCGTCTATTCCGACCTAACAGCGCAGGTAGCCGCTGGCGCCCCACCCCTCACTGCCAACTTAGACGACTACACCTGGCCTCAACTCTCAGTGATTGCCGACGACCTTTCTGCCAAGGGCGAAGAATCAGCCTATTACCCCCATTTCAGCAAGTTCCTAACCGACCCAACTGACACCGGTGCCAGAAACGATAAGGTGCACCACAAACTAACCACCCTCACCGATGGCAGCATCCTCGAAGTCCGCATCGTCGGCATCAACCACGACGTCAAGAGTGACGGCTCTGGCACAGCCGGCCTCACCTTCATGGCCACCCACAGCCTGCCCAGCGCCTATCGGATGAGCTCGAGTAATACCAATAGCGGTGGCTGGGAAAAGAGCGAACTTCGCAAGCGGATGCAGCCCTTCGATGCAACCGACAATAACGTAAAGGACATCAGTGGCACCATCTGGGACACCCTGCCCGCAGACCTTAGGGCCGATGGCGTTATCAAGAAGGTTAACAAGCAAACTAGCAATAAAGGTGGCGAAGGCACTGTGGGTAAAGATGCGACTCCCACCAAGGATAAGCTGTGGATACCCTCTTATGGCGAACTGGCTAATAAGCCCGATGCCGCTAACTGGCTGACATCCTATCCCTGGCTTGCGGGCGAAGGCAGCCAATACACATTCCTGAAGAATAAGGTACCCACCCCCGCTCCCGACAAAAGCTACACAATCCTTGCTGGTATGAAGGAGACACAAGGAGGAGGTTCCCCATCCAATCGCTATCCCACCTACCACACCTATTGGTGGGAGCGGTCGTGCGTTCCGTACAACGGGGCGGAGTTCGTGATTTGCTACACCAACGGCAACCCCGCGAACAGCGACGATCCCAGCTACCAGCTGGGGGTCGTCCTCGGCTTCTCTTTATAATCTTTCATCTCCAAATCCGCAGGTTTATCCTGCGGTTATTCCAACAATCAAAAGACTGGGAGATACGGCTATTATGTTAAAAAAGGAAACAGATCTTATGAGTGGTGTCGTTAAATCAAAACAGCAAACAACTGCTATCAAGTTTATTGAGGTCGCACGGCAACTTGATATTTTTACCTTACGCATGGCACAGAAGCTACCCAAACGCACTGCGTTCTATCTTAACGTTCACCTCACGGATCTTTCCAACAACATCGTGCGCTGCGTACAGATAGCCAACTCCATTTACATAAACACTCCGCAAGATTTTGAACAACGCCGTGCCCTGCTATTAGAAGCCCGCGGCTGCTGCCAAGCCCAATCATCAAAGGTTGACTTGCTTTCCTCCATCAAGGCGTACGGGCGTACTGCTTAAACGCTTGGAGTATACTCCAGCCCGAATGTTCGTGGAAAAACTTGGCGGCAGAGCTTGCCAGCAAAGCTTGGCAGCATAGCTAGCCATCACAAAACCACCTTGACCGATTTTTCTTTCATTTCCCCTTGTCATTCCGAGCACAGCGAACGCCCTAATCTTCCTCTTGCCCATAAAATATGTATCGCGCGTGCCGCGCTCTTAATTAAGCTAGGGCACCACCGCATCCCACACGGCGTGTACGCAGGCGGGCGCGCCAGGGTAGGGCAGGATGGGACATCGAAGGTAGGGGCGGATTCCATATCCGCCCGCACGGGCTTGGATAGAATTGTTTACGTTTGTCTGGTGATGGGGGCAGCATCTGCTGAACAAAGGGAGGCGCGCTGTGTCATTTGGCGTTTACATTGTCAACGGTTTTCGCTATAATCGTTTACAACGTCAACGCTTTTGAAGGGAATCATTATGGGTATGACGGCATCGGCTATTCGGTTTCGGCCGGAAGAAAAAGAATGGATTGACGCATTTGCTCGCCTTAATGGCAAAAGCTTTTCGGCGCAGGTTCGTGCGTGGACGCTCGAAAAACTGGAAGATGAAATGGACGCTCGCGATCTTTCCCAAGCCATTGAACAAAGCAAGGCTGACCCCACCGATACTGGCATTGACCTTGACAGCCTGAGGGAAAAATACGGTAGAGCCTAATGGGCTATCACGTCGTAGTGAAACGGCGGGCCGAAAAAGAGCTCGACCGCCTGGATGCAAAAATACGAACGCTGCTGCTCAAGTATCTTTTCGATACTTTGGAGGGATGCGAAAACCCCAAAGGTATTCCAGGCGCCAAGCCCCTTGAGGGCGTCAAAAACGGATGGCGCTGGCGTGTTGGCGTGTATCGAATCCTGGGAACCATCGAAGAAAAAACGATAACGATAGAAATTTTCCGCATAGGACACCGCCGCGACGTCTACCGAAACCTCCCCTAAGCCCGCCAGTTGACCCTGCGCCTGCACCCGCCCCCGCACCTGCGTTATTGCAGTTTTTAGATTCAATGCAAAACCTCAGATTAGCGCAAGGGGCGCATGGAGTTTGCTGTTTTCCTAAGCGTATATTTATGGCTAAATCGCGCATTTTTTTGGATAATTGAAAATAGGGGGTTACGCGGCGGGGCGGGGCGGTTTATACTTCGTTTTGTCCTTTAAGGGCGGTACAGAGAGACCGACAAGGCTGCAAGCATCCACTTTACATAGGGTGACTTTCATGAAGCCTTTGTTTGTTCGCAGAGGCATTTTTTATGCCGAAAACGGACGGGTTGTTGCAATAAGGCGATTGCGCAACCGGTTGTCTGTACGCACTCACGACAAGAAAGGGAGTGTGTATGAATGACGCAAGCAAAGTAAAATCCATCTGCATGGATGCAGGGGAAATCGAGCGATCGCTGACGCGCATTGCTCACCAGATTCTCGAAACGAATAAGGGGGCTGCCAACATCGCCTTGGTCGGCATTGTCACCCGCGGTGATCTGCTGGCAAAGCAGCTCGCCCACAAAATAGAGGAAATTGAAGGCGCCCGTGTGGCGCTGGGCAGCCTCGACATCAGCTTTTATCGCGATGATGTGTTAACCCACTTAGCCCCCGAAGTGCACGGAACAAAAATCCCCTTCGATATCGATGGCAAAGACCTCATTTTGGTCGATGACGTGCTCTACACCGGCCGCACAATTCGCGCTGCGCTTGATGCCATCATGGATCTGGGTCGCCCCGCCACGGTGCAGCTGGCCGTGCTGGTCGATCGCGGGCACCGCGAACTGCCGATACGCGCCGATTTCGTGGGCAAAAACGTTCCTTCCGCCGCCGATGAAAGCGTGCGCTTGTTCTTAGAAGATGTGGACGGCATTTCCGCCGTAGAAATTTTGGAAGTCGCACCGGGTTCCCGCGCGGGCTCGGCACCGTTGGGAGGCGAATAGGGTATGGCGTTTAATCACAAACATTTAATAGACATTACGCAATATTCTGCAGAAGATATCATGCAGATTCTTGAAACAGCCGTCACGTTCAAAGAGGTCAACGAACGCAAGATCAAAAAACTGCCGACGCTTAAAGGCCTCACGGTCATCAATATGTTCAACGAACCTTCCACACGCACGCGCAGTTCGTTTGAACTGGCCGAAAAGCGCCTTTCGTGTGACAGCTTAAACTTCGGCGGCTCTTCCAGCGCCACGGTGAAGGGCGAAAGCCTTGTTGACACGGTGGAAACGCTTAACGCTTACAAAATCGATATGGTCATCGTGCGCGACAAACATGCCGGCGTGCCGCAAAAAATTGCCCAGCACACCAAGGCCTGCGTTATCGATGCGGGCGATGGCAAGCATCAACACCCCACGCAAGCGCTGCTTGACCTGTTTTCCATCTGGGAGAAAAAGGGACACCTCGAAGGCCTGAAGGTGGGCATCGTGGGCGACATTGGGCACTCGCGCGTGTGCGGTTCGCTGATTCCGGCGCTGAAAATCATGGGTTGCGAAGTGACCGTGATCGCCCCGGCAACGCTTTTGCCTGCCCGCCCCGACATTTTGGGCGTCGATCACGTATCGGCCAGCCTCGATGATGCGCTGCCCGAACTTGATGTGGTCTATATGTTGCGCATTCAGCGCGAACGCTTGGAGGGTGCCCCGTACCCCAGCCTGCGCGAATACAACATGCTGTTTGGCCTAACGCAGCAGCGCGAACACCTGATGCGCCCCGATGCGATCATCTGCCACCCCGGTCCTATCAACCGCGGTGTTGAACTGGATAGCTATATGGCCGACCATCCCCAGCGTTCGGTCATCTTAAATCAAGTCTACGCGGGCATTTGCACGCGCATGGCCGCCTTGTATCTGTTGTTGGGAGGAAACGAAAATGGCATTACTGCTTAAGAACGCTCACCTGGTTGATCCGTCATGCAAGCTTGACACCACCGCCGATATGCTTATCCGCGATGGCAAAATCGTTGAAATTGGGGAAGGCCTTTCCCTGGAAAAGGGCATCACGCGCGATCTGGGCGGCAAAATCCTTGTCCCTGGTTTGGTGGATATGCACGTTCATCTGCGCGAACCCGGTTTTGAGCAAAAGGAAGATATTGCCAGCGGCACCCGCGCGGCAGCTCATGGCGGCTTTACGGCCGTGTGCTGCATGCCCAACACGCAGCCGGTAACCGACAACGCCACGACGGTTGAATTTATCCAAGCGCGTGCGGCCGCTGTGGGAAAATGCCGCGTGCATGTTTCGGGCGCGTGTTCCAAAGGTTTGGCAGGCGACACGCTTTCTGAAATGGGGGATATGGTTGCCCACGGCGCCGTCGCCTTCACCGATGACGGCTGCGGCATCCAAGATGCCGGCATGATGCGCCGCGTGATGGATTACGGCGCCATGTTTGGCCGCACGATCATGGTGCACTGCCAAGATGATGCTTTGGTGGGCGAAGGCCAGGTCAACGAAGGGGTCGTTTCCACACGCCTGGGCATGTTGGGCTGGCCGGCCGAAGGCGAAGAGCTTGAAATTGCGCGCGACATCGCGCTGTGCCGCCTGACGGCTTGCCCGCTGCACATTCAGCACATCACCACGGCGCGCGGTTTGGATCTGGTGCGCGCGGCGAAGGCGGAAGGCCTGCCCGTCACCTGCGAAGTGACGCCGCATCACCTGTTTTTATCTGAAGACATCATTGGCGACGATTACAACACCAACTTCAAAGTTAATCCGCCGCTGCGCACGCAAGAGGATTGCGATGCCCTTGTTATGGGCCTTATCGACGGCACGGTGGATTGCATCGTCACCGACCACGCCCCGCATATCGATTGGGAAAAAGATTACGAATTTGAGCGCGCACCCTTCGGCATGACGGGCCTAGAAACATCCCTTGGCCTGGTGCTTACCAACCTGGTTGCCACCGGGTCCATCAGCTACGCGCGCTTGGTCGAACTTATGGCTATCAACCCGCGCCGCATTTTACACGTTGAAGAAGTGGCGCTTGCGCCGGGCAACACCGCCGACCTTACCGTTATCGACCCCGAAGTGGCCTGGACGGTTAGCACTGACGACATGCTTTCCAAAGCGCACAATTCCGGCTTCATCGGCGCCGAATTGACAGGCTGCGCAACCGACGTCTATGTGGGCGGCTATGCCACCTTGGAAGAAGGAAACATTGTTGAGTAAGATAAGCGACCAGCTTTTAGAACATACTTCTAAGCCCGCTTTCAAACCGGCCCTCCTCGTACTTGAGGATGGGTCGGTTTTTTCTGGTAGGTCCTGTGCTGCGGCGGGCGAAGTTTTTGGTGAAATTTGTTTCAACACGTCTATGGAAGGCTATTTGGAAGTGATAACTGATCCGTCGTATGCGGGCCAGATTATCACCTTAACCTACCCCCAAATTGGCAACTACGGCGTGAATCTTGACGATGCGCAGTCCGATACGCCCGCCCTGCGCGGCCTGGTGGTGCATGATATGTGCAGCACACCCAGCAATTGGCGCTCGCAACTAAGCCTGCCTGATTTTTTGCGCCAGCACCAGGTGGTGGCCATCGAAGGCGTGGATACGCGCGCACTGACGCGCCACATTCGCGATTGCGGTGCCCAGCGCGCCGTGCTTTCCACGCTGGATTCCAACGCCGAAAGCCTGCTTGCCAAGGTGCGCGCCAGCGCATCGATCGTGGGGCTAAACCTGGTGCCCAGCGTTTCGTGTGCGCAAGCCCATCCCTTTGTTGCGGCGGTGGCTCCGGCTGCGCCGGGGGTGCCGGGGGCATCGACTGCACTGGCCACGCCTGGGGTGGCACCCGCGCCGGCTCACAGCCAAAGTTTCGCGCTGGCACCCGCCGCGGCACCGCGCTATAAGGTGATTGCCTACGATTGCGGCGTCAAGCGCTCAATTTTGGAAAACCTCGTGCGTGTGGGCTGCAGCGTAGAAGTGGTGCCCTGGGATACCCCGGCGGCCACGGTGTTAGCCGCGCGGCCCGATGGCGTGTTTTTAAGCAACGGCCCGGGCGACCCGGAGGCTGTGGCAGGCACGTATACCCAGGTTGAAGCCTTGCTGGGAAGCGTGCCCCTGTTCGGCATCTGCCTGGGGCACCAGATGATGTGTGTGGCTGCGGGCGCAAAAATTGAAAAGCTCAAATTTGGGCATCGCGGCGGCAACCACCCTGTCATGAACCTGCGCACCCACCGCGTGGAAATCACCGCGCAAAACCACGGCTTCGGCCTGGTTTTCCCCAGCTTGGGTGCCCTGGTGCCCGAAAGCAGCGCAGGCTACACCAGCCACGAAGATGATCTGCGCTTTTGGGCGCGCTGTGGCACAGCACCCGTGGTGCGCAACGAAAAGTTTGGCCGCATCCAGCTGACGCACATAAACTTAAACGATGGCAGCGCCGAAGGCATCGCGTTTCTCGATATTCCCGCGTTCAGCGTGCAGTATCACCCCGAAGCTTGCCCGGGGCCCACCGATGCGCACTACCTGTTTGCCGCCTTCACGCGCCTGATGGATGGCCGCGCCGATTACCTGGCCATCGACAGCGCCGCCGACCGTTTGGCCGGCTGGAATTTCGCCGCCGCAGAAGGGGAGTGCTAACATGCCCAAACGTGAAGATATACGCAGCATCCTTGTTATCGGGTCGGGCCCCATCGTTATCGGGCAGGCCTGCGAATTCGACTATTCGGGCGCCCAGGCTTGCAAGGTGCTTATCCAAGAAGGCTACCGCGTCATTTTGGTCAATTCCAACCCGGCCACCATCATGACCGACCCCGGCCTGGCCACGCGCACCTACGTGGAACCGATCACGCCCGAATGTGTGGAAAAAGTCATCGCCGCCGAACGCCCCGATGCCCTTTTGCCCACGCTCGGCGGGCAAACAGCCTTAAACACCGCTGTTGAACTGGCAAAACGCGGCATCCTTGAAGCCTATGATGTCGAAATGATCGGCTGCGACCTCGCGGCGATCAACCGCGGGGAAGATCGCCGCCTTTTCAACGAAGCCATGGCGCAGCTGGGCATCGAAACCGCGCGCAGCGGCTATGCCTACTGCGTGGCCGATGCCGAAGCGCTTGCCGCCACCATGGGCTTTCCCCTGGTGTTGCGCCCGTCGTTTACCATGGGGGGCGCCGGCGGCGGCATTGCCCACGATGCGCCCGAACTGCGCGCCATCATCGCCCAGGGGCTCGAACTTTCCCCTGCCAACGAAGTGCTTGTGGAAGAAAGCATCGAAGGCTGGAAAGAATACGAAATGGAAGTTATGCGCGATTGCGCGGGCAACGGCATCATCATTTGCTCCATCGAAAACTTCGACGCCATGGGCGTGCACACGGGCGATTCGATCACCGTGGCGCCAGCGCAAACCTTAAGCGATGTGGAATACCAGCGCATGCGCGTGGCCAGCTTGGCTATTCTGGAAAAAATCGGCGTGGAAACAGGCGGGTCAAACGTGCAGTTTGCCGTCAACCCAGAAAACGGCCGCCTGATCGTCATCGAAATGAACCCGCGCGTTTCGCGTTCTTCGGCCTTGGCTTCCAAAGCGACCGGTTTCCCCATTGCGAAGGCGGCGGCTAAGCTGGCCGTGGGCTATACGCTTGATGAAATTCTCAACGACATCACCAAGGCCACGCCCGCTTGTTTTGAGCCTTCGATCGATTACTGCGTTGTTAAGGTTCCGCGCTTTGCGTTTGAAAAGTTTCAAGGAAGCGACGACACGCTGACGACGCGCATGAAGGCCGTCGGCGAAATTATGAGCATCGGCCGCAGCTTTGAAGAAGCCTTGGGCAAAGCCATGCGCTCGCTGGAAAACGGCCGTGCGGGCCTCGGTGGCGATGGGTGCGGCGGCGACATCATAAACGAAGCCGATTTCGATGCCATGGTGCACCGGCCCACGCAAGATCGCATCTTTTATATGGCCGAAGCGCTGCGCCGCGGCTGGGGGGTCGATCGCGTGGCCGCCGCAAGCCGCATCGACCGCTTCTTCGTGGCGCGCATGGCCGATATGGTGGCGGTGCAAGAAGCGCTGCGCGCTTTCAAGCTTGAACAGCTTGACGCCGATGCGCTGCGCACAGCAAAATGTTTCGGTATATCCGACGCGCAAATTGCACATTTGACCGGGTCTGATGAACTAACGGTGCGCGCGCGGCGCAAGGCGCTAGGCGTGCTGCCCACCTTCAAAACGGTCGATACCTGTGCGGCAGAATTCCCTAGCGAAACCGCCTATCACTACAAAACCTACGATGGCACAGAATGCGAAATTGCGCCCAAAACGCGCCGGCGCGCGATGATTTTAGGGGCGGGACCAAACCGCATCGGGCAGGGCATCGAATTTGATTATTGCTGCGTGCACGCCTGTTATGCGCTGGCGCAAGCGGGCTTTGAAACCATCATGGTCAACTGCAATCCCGAAACGGTTTCCACCGATTACGACACCTCGGACAAGCTCTATTTTGAACCCTTAACCTACGAAGATGTTATGGACATCATCGATGTGGAACAACCCGATGGCGTTGTGGTCACCCTGGGCGGCCAGACACCCCTCAAGCTGGCGCGCGCGCTTTTGACTGCGGGCGTACCCATCATGGGCACCCAGCCCGAAGCCATCGATTTGGCCGAAGACCGCGACCGTTTTTCGGCCATCTTGGATGAACTGTCCATCACCTATCCCGCTTCCGGCATGGCTTCCACCCTTGAACAGGCCTGCCAGGTTTCTGACCACATCGGGTTTCCTTTGTTGGTGCGCCCCAGTTACGTGTTGGGCGGCCGGGGCATGGCCATCGTCTACGATGGCAGCCAGCTGGAAAAATACATGGCGCAGGCCACCAAAATTTCTCCCGATCACCCGGTGTACCTTGACCGCTTTTTGGAAGGCGCGGTCGAAGTTGACGTGGATGCGCTGTGCGATGGCGCCCAGGTATATATAGGTGGCGTGCTCGAGCACATCGAAATGGCGGGCATCCATTCGGGGGATTCCGCCTGCTGCACACCGCCCTTCGCGCTTTCCGAAGCCCTGGTGGCCCAGCTGCGCAGCATCGCACGTCGCCTGGCGCTGCGCTTGGGCGTGGTCGGGCTTATCAACATCCAGTTTGCCATAAAAGACCAGATCATCTATGTGATTGAAGCCAATCCGCGCGCCAGCCGCACCGTGCCCTTTGTGTCCAAGGCCACGGGCGTGCCGCTGGCAAAGTGTGCCGCGCGCATCATGGCGGGCCACACAATCGCCAGTATGCAGCTGCCCAGCGATGAGCGGCGCTTAGAATATTTCAGCGTGAAGGAAGCCGTCATGCCCTTTGGGCGTTTCCCCGGGGCCGATGTGGTGTTAGGCCCCGAAATGAAATCGACGGGCGAAGTCATGGGCATCGCGCGCAATTTCCCCGCTGCCTATGCAAAAACGCAGCTGGCGATTGATTACGCGCTGCCTGAAGCGGGCACCGTGTTCATTTCGGTGTGCGACCGCGACAAACGTGCTATCGTGTCTATCGCGCGCGACATTGTGCGGCTGGGCTTTCGCGTGGTTTCCACCCACGGCACGGCGCGTGCGCTGCGGGCCGCCAATATTGAAGTGGAAGAAGTGAAGAAAATCCATGAAGGCTCGCCTAATATCAGCGATAGAATAGCCTCAGGTCAAATTTCGCTTATGATAAACACACCGTTTGGCCACGCGACGCGCAGCGATGGTTATTATCTGCGCCTCGAAGCGGTGCGCCACGGCGTGAGCCACGTGACAACGCTGGCGGGCGCACAAGCGCTGGTGGCTGGCATGGAAGTGGCGCGCGAAACCGGGCTTGAAGTGGTGGCGCTGCAAGATTTAGCGCAATGGGAGCTCTAAGGAAAGGCTTATCTATGACGCAAGCACCAATCAACGAAAGGGGAGTTATCTGCGCAAATGAATGCGTGGGACCCCGCCTTTATCTGATGCGCGCAACGCTGCCCCGCATAGCGGCAAGCATCGCGCCTGGCCAATTCATTCACTTGCAATTGCCGGGTGCACAAGAACACATTTTGCGCCGCCCGTTTTCCGTCTATTGTACGGATGCGGCGGCGGGCAGTGTCGAAATACTGTATCAGGAAGTCGGTTTTGGTACAGAATATATGAGCACCTTGGCCGAAGGTACTTCCTTTGAAGCCATCGGTCCGGTGGGCCGCGGATGGCAGGTGCCTGCAGCCGCCAAGCGCATTTTGCTGGTGGCGGGCGGTGTGGGCGCGGCGCCGCTGTTCTTGTTGGCTCAGCAACAGTGCGCGGCAGGCGTGCAGGTCGATGTGGTGCTGGGGGCCCAAACGGCGGCGGCTCTGGTGTGTAAGGATCGCTATGGCGCGTTGGTGGCAGACGGCCTAAGCTGCGCCACCGACGATGGCAGCTTTGGCCATGCCGGCTTTTGCACCGGTCTGGTTCAGCAAAATATAGGGGAACATCTCTACGATTACCTGGCATGTTGTGGACCTGAACCCCTGATGCGCATCGTGGCCAAATGCGCTGTGGACGACGGCATTCCCGCGCAGGTATCGCTTGAGCGCCGCATGGCGTGTGGGGTGGGCGCGTGTCTTTCCTGCGTGGTCGATACCCACAGTGGCAAAAAGCGCGCGTGTGTTGACGGCCCGGTATTCGATGCACAGGAGGTGGTGTGGTAATGGCGGCTTCGACCAGTGTGAACTTGGGCGTCAACTTAGGTGGCCTCGCCATGAAAAACCCCGTTACCACGGCGTCGGGCACCTTTGCGGCCGGTCGTGAATACAACGACTTTTTTGACATTTCAAGGCTGGGCGCACTCACGACAAAAGGCGTTTCCTTTGCCGGTTGGTCGGGCAACGATGCGCCGCGCATAGCCGAAACCCCTTCAGGTATGCTCAATTCGATCGGCCTGCAAAACCCTGGTGTGCAGGCCTTTATCGAAGGTGATCTGGCGTGGTTGGCCGGGCGTCAAGTGCCGGTAATCGTCAATGTTTCTGGCCACAGCATGGATGAATATGTGCAGGTCATCGAAGCGCTCGAAGGCAACGCCACCGTGAGTGCCTACGAGGTGAACATATCGTGTCCCAATGTGGATAAGGGCGGCATGACCTTTGGCACCCATGCCCCCAGCGTTCAGCGCATCGTGGAATCGTGCCGCCGCGCAACCCAGCGCCCGCTTATCGTGAAGCTTACGCCCAACGTAACCGACATCACCGAAATTGCCCGCGCGGCGCAGGCGGGGGGTGCCGACGCGCTTTCCCTTATCAATACGGTGTTGGGCATGGCGATCGATGCCCGCACACGTCGCCCGCAACTGGCGCGCATCGTGGGCGGACTTTCCGGCCCGGCCATCAAACCGATTGCGCTGCGTCAGGTATACGAAACCTATAAGGCCGTGGATATTCCGCTTTTGGGCATGGGAGGCATCACAAGCGCCACCGACGCCATTGAATTTATGTTGGCGGGGGCCACAGCTGTGGCGGTGGGCACGGGCAATTTCATGAACCCGCTTGCCGTGCCCGAAGTTATCGCAGGCATGGAGTATTATTGTGAACAACAAGGTGTGGCCGATATAAACGAACTGGTAGGGGGTCTTTTGTGTTAAACGATTTCGATGCAATCCCTGCGCGCCAGCGGGTGATCGTCGCGCTTGATTGCGATGCGCCCGAAGCACTTGCGCTGGCCGACGCTCTTGCGGGGCATGCCACCTGGCTTAAGGTGGGCATGACGCTCTATTATGCGGAAGGCCCTTCCATCGTGAGTGCCCTTAAACGCCGCGGCTTCAAGGTGTTTCTTGATTTGAAGTTTCACGATATCCCGCATCAGGTGGCCGGTGCCACCGCTTCGGCGGTGCGCAGTGGTGCCGATATGATCACTCTGCACACGGTGGGCGGGGTGTCCATGATGCTTGCCGCCCAAAAGTCCGCACAAAGCGTGGCCGCCCAAGAGGGCACAAAAGCGCCCATAACCTTGGGCATTACGGTGCTGACCAGCATGGATGCCGAAGCTCTTGGCGCCACCGGCGTGGAGCGCCCCGTGGCCGATCAGGTGGCGGCGCTTGCCGCACAGGCGCAGGCGGCGGGCCTTAGTGGCGTGGTGGCATCCCCGCAGGAAGCAGCACTTCTGCGCGCGGCTCTCGGTCCTGCCGCCTTTATTGTTACCCCCGGCGTGCGCCCGGCCGGTGCCGACGTGGGCGACCAAAGCCGTGTAGCAACGCCGGCCCAGGCCTTTGAGGCCGGGGCATCCCATATTGTCATAGGGCGTCCCATTACCCAGGCTGCCGATCCGGTTGCCGCTTTTGAAACCATCGTGAAAGGATTCTAACGTGGAACGTGAAGAAATTTTAGCAGCGCTGCAAGATACGGGTGCCGTGCGCCATGGCCACTTCCAGCTTACCAGTGGCCGTCATTCCGATACCTACATCCAGTGCGCCCGCGTGTTGGAAGACACGCGCTTAACTAACGCCTTTGCTGCCGAATCTATCAAGCGCTTGCCACAAGGCCTTGCTATCGACATGGTGGCAAGCCCCGCAGTCGGCGGCATCATCTTTGGCTACGCTGTGGCTTCGGCCTTGGGCACCAAGATGATTTTTTCCGAACGCAAAGAAGGCGTGATGGTGTTTCGCCGCAACTTTGAAGTGCCCGCTGGCGCGCGTGTGCTGGTGTGCGAAGATGTGGTTACCACGGGCGGTTCGGTCAAAGAAGTGTGCGATCTTATCGAAGAAGCGGGCGGCGTTGTCGTGGCCGTCGTGTCGATGATCAACCGCGGCGGGCAGCGCAAATTCGCTCAAGATTACTATCCGCTGATCGATTTACCCACCCCTTCGTGGGATCCGCAGGATTGCGATTTGTGCAAGCAGGGTGTCGCAATTGATTCCCCGGGTTCGCGCCGCTTGGCAAAATAGGCAGTTTTTGCGGCAAATATGTATTTTCACCAGGCTTTTGTGAAGTAAAACCGCTGATATAAAGAAGATTTCTGGATACCTGGGTAATTCTCTTTAATGGTTTTGTGCACCTATGCTACTATCAGGACATTGTGTCAGAAGAAGAAGGAGATAATCAGATGGCTATTCCTCAGTTGAGCCCCGAGGAGCGCAAGGCAGCGCTGGAAAAGGCAAAGGCTGCACGCATTCAACGGGCACAGGTTCGTGAAGATCTGAAAAGCGGCAAGCTTACTTTAACCGCCGTGCTTGACATGAAAACCGATCCCATCGTGGGTCGTATGAGGGTTTCCACCCTCATCGAAACCATGCCCGGCTATGGTAAAGCTAAAGCTGAAAAGGTTATGACCGAACTGCACATTGCTGAAAGCCGTCGTCTGCGCGGTTTGGGTGAACGCCAGCAAGTGGCTTTGTTGGAGCGTTTAAGCTAAACCTATGCGACACGGTAATCTGTTAGTAATTTCTGGGCCATCAGGAGCTGGCAAGGGCACCCTGGTGGCTCGTCTTTTAGCGCGCATACCCGATGCTTGGGTGGCGGTGTCGGTTACGACGCGCAAACCGCGCCCCAAGGAAGTGGAAGGGCAGCACTACTTCTTTGTTTCCGATGAAGATTTCGATACCCTTATCGCCGAAGATGGCCTGCTTGAATGGGCACAGGTGCACGGTGCGCGCTACGGCACGCCGCGTGCGCTTGTGGCGCAACATGTGGCCCAGGGTGAACAGGTTATCTTGGAAATCGATGTGCAGGGCGCTTTTCAGGTGCGCGAAACCATGCCCAACGCCAAGCTTATTTTCATTGAGCCGCCTTCGCTTGCGGCACTGCAAACCCGCCTGCATCGCCGTGGCACCGAAACGCCTGATGTGATTGAAAAAAGGATGCAGGTAGCGCAACTGGAGCTTTCCCGTAAAATGGAGTATGATGTAGCGCTTGTAAATGATAATCTTGACCAGGCAAGCGATGTGTTGTGCGCCCTGGTCGATTCTTTCGCGGAACAAAAACAAGAAGAGGAACCTACCCTATGAGTATTATTGATCCGAAAATTGATCTGCTTCTGGAAAAAACCGACAACGATCGGTTTTTGTTGTGCGCCTTGGCTTCCAAGCGTGCCCACGACATCAACGATATGATGCGCGGTCAGCGCGATCGTGCTATCCAACTGCAAACTGCCGTTGAAATTGCGCGTGCTGCCGAAAAGAAACCGCTCTCGATGGCGTTTGCCGAAATCGCCCGCGGCGAAGTATCCTATGATTCGGCCAGCATCGATATCAAAAACCATTAATGAATGAATACCAGCGCATCTGCCTTGTCCACTATCACGAAATTGGACTGAAAGGGCATAACCGTTCATCGTTCGAGATGCGGCTTTTGCGCAACCTTGAAGCACTTTTGCATGAGTTTCCCCTGGTGGCAATCCACCGTATTTCGGGGCGCCTGCTTATTTTCATCAAGGAAGGCACAAGCTATGAAGTCGCCTGCGCCATCGCCGATGCGGTTGCGCGCGTTCCCGGTGTCGCGCGCGTTTCAAGCGGCTACAAGTGCGAACGCGAACTTGAAGAAATGTATGAAACGGCCGAATTGGCCATGCGCGATGCGGGATCCTTTGAAACGTGGAAGGTGGCCGCGCGGCGCAACCATACCGATTTCCCCATCGGGTCTATGGAGCTCAACCAGCTGGTGGGCGGGCATTTGTATGGCATTTTCACCGACAAAAAAGTAAAGATGAAAGACCCCGATCTTAAAGTGTGCGTCGAAGTGGTGCAGGGGTCCACCTATGTATACGCACGCAGCGCGCGCGGCATTGGCGGTTTGCCCGTAGGGTCAGCGGGGCGCGTGATGTGCCTGCTTTCTTCGGGCATCGATTCGCCGGTGGCTACCTGGAAAATGGCGCGGCGCGGCGCGGTGTGCATTGGCGTGCATTTTTCGGGGCGTCCGCAAACGTCTTCCACCAGCGAATATCTGGTGGATGATATTGCGCGCGTGTTGGAAAAAACGGGCTGTATCGCCCGCGTCTATGTGGTGCCCTTCGGCGATTATCAGCGCGAAATAGCGGCTGCGGTACCCCCTGAACTGCGCGTTATTATGTATCGCCGCCTCATGTTTAAAGTGGCCGAAGCCTTGGGTCGCAAGGAAAAGGCGAAGGCGCTGGTAACGGGCGAAAGCCTGGGGCAGGTGGCCAGCCAAACGCTTGACAACATTGCTGTTACCGATGCCGCAGTAAACATGCCTATTTTCCGTCCGCTTATCGGGTCGGATAAACTTGATATCATCACGCTTGCCCAGCAGCTGGGCAGCTACGACATTTCATCGCAGGATGCTCCGGATTGCTGCACGCTTTTCATGCCTCGCAACCCAGAAACGCACGCACACCTGCGCCCGGTGCTTGAATTAGAAGAACAGTTGCCGCTTGAAACGTGGATAGCTGAATTGGTGGAAAAAGCAGAAATCCACGATTACCGCTGCAGTTCCTACCGCCCCAAGAAATAACTCCCCGACCAGTTGGGCGCGCCTTTGCCCGCCCGATTGGCATACCCTTTCGCCCGACTGGCCACACCCTCTCGTCCAACTTGGCACATCCTCTTGCCCAAATTGGTGCACCCTCTTGCCGACTGGCTGCACCCCTTTAGTTAATCGCCCTGTTTTCGCCTTATTTTCAACCCCCTGACCTGCGGTGTAAGCTTTGCGTTAGATTCTGTAAGCTTTTGTCGTGTCCCAGGTGAGAAATCTCGCGGTTCCGCGCAAGGTCAAAGCCTTAGTATCTGAAGTGACGCAAGGGGGTGTCATGTCATTTCAGGAAACTGCGCAAAGCTTTAAAGCAAAAGCTCATGTAAGCGCTGTTAAAACGCCGGTGCTTATCGGCATTACGGTGGTGGCGCTTATCATCTTATTTTGCTGCCTGCAGGGCTTGTGCGGCTTGTTTTCTTCTCAACCCTTTCAATTGGTTTCCGGTGATGCAGCGGCTGCTGCTGCGGGGTCAGGCGCAGGTGCTACCGCCACCGGGGATGCCGCAGCTGCTAATCAGGCTGCCGCTCAGGGGGATCAGACACCCTTGGTGGTACATGTGGGCGGGGCGGTTGTTAGCCCTGGCGTTTACGAGCTTTCCGCAGGCACGCGCGTGGGGGCTGCCATAGATGCGGCGGGAGGCTTTGCGCCGGGTGCTGCCACCGATGCGCTCAATTGTGCTCGGGTGTTAGAAGATGGCGAACAGGTGATTGTGCCGCTGTTGGCCGCGCCCGATGCGCCACCCCCTGCGTCATCAGGCGGCTCCTCTTCATCGGCAGGCCAGGCTTCTGCGGGCAAAATAAACATCAATTCGGCCACGCTTGAAGAACTCGACTCGCTTGCCGGTGTGGGGCCGGCCACCGCCCAGCGCATCATCGCCGACCGCGAAGCGCAAGGCCCCTTCAAAACCATCAAAGATTTGCAGCGGGTTTCGGGTATCGGTGAAAAAAAGTACGCCGCCCTCGCCGATGCCATCTGCGTATGAAAGCGCAGGAAGGTTTTGGCTTTGAAGGTGGCAGCGGCCAAGAAGGGGCGCTTAGCGCCATTCGGCCTGGTCTTCCCCTAGTCTTTTTTGTAGCCGCCGGTTTGTGGGCGGGTATCGGCGCCGCCTATCTTTTTCTGGAGGCAGCGCAGCCACCCACCATGCTTGCGTGTTTGCTTGCCTGCCTTGTGGGGGCGCTGGGTGCGGGCATCGCTCTGTGGCGCACGCGCTACACCGCAATCGCCTGTGTGCTTGTGGGGCTGTGTTTGGGCGGCGTATGTGGGTGTGTGGCGGCACTTGATTACGCGCGCGATTGTGCCGCAGCGCTGCAACAACCAGCCCAAACCTGCGAATTTAGAGTGGTCGAAGATGCGAAGCAGGGAGATTTTGGGGCATCGTGTTGTGCGGAAACAACCTTGGCAAACGGCCGCACAATCAAGGTGCGCGTCAATTTTGCCGCGGATGATGCTGCAAGGGATGCCACGGATGATGCCGCAGGCGATACCACAGATGCTGCCGCCGCACATCCCGAAACACTCTACCGTTTTGGGCAGCGTTTTCGCACACAGGCCTCCTTTTGCGCACCCAGCCAAACGGCCGCGCATTACTACTACCAGCAGGGCATCGCCGCACGCGTAAGTGCCGATAGTGTGCAACGAAGTGAACCCACCGGCGCCTTGGGGGTTTTGCTGGCGTTTCGACAAAGCGCGCTTGCAAGTTTTGATGGCTATAGTGGGGAAGGGACGGCGTTTTTGCGCGCCGTGCTTTTTGGCGAGCGAGGCGGCCTTGATGAAGGCGGGTTTTATGCGGCCGTCAAGGCCTGTGGTCTTGCCCATATTATTGCCGTATCGGGTGCCCATCTGGTGGTGGTGTCTTCGTTTATCGGGCTTTTTCTGCGGGCGCTGCGCCTGAATCTTTGGGCCACCGTGGCCGTGCAGGTGCTGTTCATCGGCTGTTATTTAGTGTTTACCGGGCTGCCCATTTCAGCCATTCGGGCAGCCCTTATGTCTCTTATTAGCATGACGGCGGTTTTTGCGCACCGGCGTTCTTCGGGCTTAAGCGCGCTTTCTTTGTGCGTGTGCATTTTGCTTGTGGCAAGCCCCCAGGCAGCATTTTCTGTATCCTTTGCTCTTTCGGTGGCAGCAACCTGCGGCATTGTGATATTTGGTGGGCTGGCAAGCAACTGGTGCGCGCAGTGTTTGGGTTTGCGCCCCGGCTTTGTGCGCGATGCGCTGGCCATGACGCTGGCGGCAAATCTGCTCACGCTGCCCCTTGCCGCTGCGGTGTTCGCCCAAATATCGCTTATTGCGCCGGTGGCCAACGTGCTTGCATCGGCGCTGTTTGCCCTGTTTTGCGGCGGAGGCTTGCTGGCAGTTATCCTGTTTTTACTGCTGCCCGCTGCGGGATCGTTTGTGCTGGGCTGCTTTGTGGTGGCCGCTCAGGCTTTTTGCGAAGGGGTTATGCTTTTGGCGCGCATCCCCTTTGCTGCCATCCCGTTTTCGGGCAATTTTGCTGTGCTCGTGTGTGCAAGTGTGCTGGTGGCGGCAGTGTTATGGCGCGTTTGGCCGAAGCCTTCGCGCCGGGTGGCGGCGGCTGGCTGCGCGCTTGCGCTGGTGGTCAGTTGTTTGGCAGTGGTGGTGGCACCGCGTTTGGCACCCGACGAACTGATTATGCTTGATGTGGGCCAGGGCGACGCATTTTTGCTGCGCAGTCAGGGGGCCACGCTGCTGGTGGATACGGGCAATCAAGATGCAGCGCTTTTGCGGGGGCTGGCACGGCGCGGGGTCTACCATTTGGATGCCGTGCTTATCACGCACCCCGATAGCGATCACTGCGATTCGCTGGCAGCCTTACAAAACATCGTTTCTGTGGATAAAGTGCTGGTGGCGGCCGACGCCCTAAGCTGTACGTGCCAGGCCTGCACAAAGCTGCGGGCAGGCGCTGTGCAAGTTGTGGGCGAAGACGGCCTGCAAGGGGTGCACAAGGGTGACACGCTGCGCTTCGGCGTTTTTTCCGCACGCGCTGTGTGGCCGCAGGCCTTTGCCGAAGAAGGCGGCAATGCCGATAGTCTGTGTTTGGCCCTCGATGCCGATTGCAATGCCGATGGCACGGTGGAATGGCGCGCGCTTTTGTGCGGCGATGCCGAACAGCCCCAAATTGCCGCGTTAATTGAACAGGGGGAAGTGGGGGATATCGACATCTACAAAGTGGGACACCATGGGTCAAAGCATGCCTTGGGGCAAAAAGAGGCGGCGGTGTTGCGTCCCGAAATTGCCCTGTACAGCGTGGGCGCGCACAATCGCTATGGCCACCCTGCTGCCGAAACGGTGGCGCTGCTTGAAGCGGGCGGTGCCACCACGTTTCGCAGCGATACGCAAGGAGAAGTTGTATGCAGATTGCGCGTGGGCGCCATAGAAGTAGAAACCCTCCGTTAAAATGGGGGCATGGCAAACACATCAAAAAATGACGCGCTGCTGTGCGTTTATCTGGTTAACGGCGAAGACGAACTCAAGCGCGAGGCCGTGGTGCGCCGTCTTAAAAAACGCCTTTCCACCTTGGGTGATCTTTCCTTTAACAGCGAAGTATTCAATGGCGAAACCGCCTTAGGCACTACCATTACCGCCGCCTGCAACACTATTCCCTTTGCCAGCGAAAAGCGGCTTGTGCAGGTTGACAACGCCGACAAGCTTAAAAAAGCTGATTCCGAAGCGCTGGTTGATTACTTAAAAAATCCCTGTGAAACCACCGTGTTAGCCCTGGTTTGCGCAAAGCTGGCAAAAAACACGCGCCTGTATAAAGCCGTTGCTGCCATCGGTAAAACGGCCGTTATCGATTGTGCGCCGCTCACGCGCCGCGAATTGCCCCGCGCTGTGCGTTCTATGGCGGTGGCTCACGGCATTACGCTTTCCGAAGGCGCGGCGGTGGCCCTGGTCAATCAGGTGGGCGAAAACACCATCACCCTCGATACCGAATTAAAAAAGCTGGCCATGGCACACACCGGCGGCGATGCGGTGGGCGAACGCGAAGTTATGGCCTTAGTTGCGCGCACAGCTGAAGTGAAACCCTGGGAATTTGTCGATGCCTTTTCGGCGCGCAACGCAAAAAAGTGCCTGTGGTGTTTGGGCCGCATGGAAAGCGTTTCGCCCCACGCGCTGTTAGCTTCCTGCACACAGCGTTTGCGCGAATTGATAATCGCGCGCGCTCTGTATCAACGCGGCGCGCAGGCAAGCCTTGCCGCAACCCTTAAAGCGCCTGATTGGCGTGTGAAAAACCACATGGCCTGGGCACGCGGTTTCACGGCCGCCGAATTGCGCGCGGCGCTTAAAGGTGCACGCGACACCGAACAGGCCATGAAAAGCGGTGCTGTGCCCGAAGATGCTTTTCTGCAATGGGTGGTAAGCGTTTGCGCCCCCAAGCGCTAAACCAAACCGATCTTGCAGGCACACCTACGCCTCACACGCCACAACAAGAAATAGACCCCAAAGGGTCTATTTCTTACTTGATATGCGGACAGATCGCGTGGCGATCGTCAGTTGGCTGTGCTTAAAAGTTATTCGGCAGCAGCTTCAGCAGGTGCTTCGGCAGGCTCAGCAGCGGCGGCTTCGGCTTCAGCCTTGGCAGCAGCTTCTTCTTCGGCAGCCTTCTTCTTGGCAGCAGATTTCTGAGATTTCTGGGTTTCGGTGCGGCGCTTAGCCTTTTCTTCGGAAGCCTTTTTCATGTTTGCTTCACGTTCAGCTTTAGCGGCAGCCTTCTTGGAACCCTTTTTCTCTTGAGCCTTTTTTTCGGCCACTTCATAAGCGGCGCGATCGGCATCGCTTGCTACGGTGTTGGCAAGCTTCATAAGACCACTTTTGTGGTTGGCAGCCTGGCGCTTGTGGATGACGCCCTTGGAAACGGCCTTGTCCATCAAACGGCAAGCGGTAAGTGCACACGCATAGGCGTCGGCACCGTTTTTAGCTTCAACCGCATCATGCACGGTACGGGTCGCAGTCTTCAACTCTGAACGAACGGCGCGATTACGCATGCGCGCTTTTTCGTTGGTTAAGATGCGCTTTTTCTGACTTT
>JAVVPE010000025.1:23561-25267 GCA_036655915.1 Raoultibacter sp. | reverse complement strand
CGCTGGCCATCTTCGTTATAGGCGCGCGTGCTGACGACGATGTCGAAGCAATTGACGCCGAGTTCCACCGACGGGTTTACGTCGATGTCGATATAGGCTGTTTCGGTGTCGTAGACGGTGTAACCGCCCACCCCTATCATAAGAAGGCAGAGGCAGGCCGCCACTGCAAGGCCGATGCGCTGTCCCATGCCGCTAAACCTGTGCTTGCGAGAAGCCGGTCGCTGAGATTTTGGCCCCAGGGAAGTACCGGGATTTTTCGAGCCGGGAATGGCAATGAATTCAGGGGGCACGCCGTGGTCGATGGATGCAGCTTCGGTGGCAGCAGGAGCGGCATCGGTTGGGGAGGCGGCATTTGTGCGCTGCGCTTCGATTGATGCAAGCGTGGCAGCTTTAAGGTGTGCTGGCATTTTGACCGCGTCGAAGGCTGCTTTTATACGCTTGTCGGTCTGATTCATGCCAATGCCTCCTTAAGTTGTTGTTTGCCCCTTGCTATCCAGGAATACACCGTGTTCACCGGCGCATCGAGCATCGTGGCAATTTCGGGTGCGGTATAGCCTTCATAAAGAGCGAGATAAATAGGTGTTTTGGGGGGATCACCCAGAGCGTCCATAGCATCGAGAACCTCTTGGGTGGCCGAGCCAAAGCCCTCCTGCGCCTGCGCTAACGGCTCAACGCCGTTTTCCAAACCTTCATCAAGGGAAACATTTTTGCGATGTGCCGCGCGCAACATATCTTTACAGGTGTTGACCGCCACACGAATGAGCCAGGCCTTGCGGTGTTCTTCATCTTTGAAGGGAGTTTCGCTGAGAGCATATTTCAGAAATACTTCTTGGAAGGCATCCTGCGCATCGGCATAAGACTTTATAGCAAGCGTGCAAACGCGCCACACCGTGTTTCCGTGAGTGTCGATTGCTGCTTCCATGTCAGAGCCGCTGCGCACGAATGACTTCCTTTACCGGGGGTACCTTTGCTTGAAAAACTAGCGACGCCCACAACCATTGCCGTTGCCCTGGCCGCGATGTCCGCCACCATTGCCCTGGCCGTTGCCGCCACCGTTGCCCACATTGTCGCAGGTGCCATCGCCGTTGGCATCGACAAAGCCGCCGCCGTTACCTTGACCCTGGCCGCCGTTGCCCCAGCCCGTGCCCTGCCCCGTACCATTACCATAGTTGTCACAGGTGCCGTCGCCGTTGGCATCAACAAAACCGCCACCATTGCCTTGTCCCTGGCCACCGTTGCCCCAACCCGTGCCTTGACCCGCATTGTCGCAGATGCCATCACCATCAGCATCGATGAAGCCCTGCCCACAACCGGGGCAAGCCGCCTGACCGGCGTTGTCACAGACACCATCGCCGTTGGCATCAACAAAGCCGGGAGCCACAGCAGCCTGCGGCGCCGCTTCAGCCACAGGAACAGCCGCAACCTCAACCGCAGGGGCAGCCACAGCAGCCTGCGCCGGTTCAGCCGCCGTCTGCACCTGCGCCGCAGGAGCAGGTGCAGGAACTTCCTGACCCACAGCACCCGTAGCAAAAGCAATGGCCGGCACGGCCATAACAGTTAAAAGCCCGGTTAAAGCAATAGCAACAGTTTTCTTCTTCATGGCAAAACTCCTTTGTTTTCTTGACTTATAGGTATAACACGATTCAGCCCCGCGAATCCTTGCAAGAAATCGAAAAGTTTTTTAAAAAGTGAGAAAAAAAGTAAAA
>JAVVPE010000025.1:0-23461 GCA_036655915.1 Raoultibacter sp. | reverse complement strand
GCGCCGTGCCCGCGCAAAGCGCCGGTCACGCGCCGCCGCCGGTCGAACAACAACCACAATGTCCGGGACGCTGTGGTGGTGCAGATAGGCGAGAAAGCACTCGGAGCTTTTGTGCCGCGCCGCAGGCCGCGCACAAAAGCGCCCGAGGCTTGAACGCCTAGATGCCCGCCACAGCGTCCCGCCAGGTTGAGCAACCCGCGTTGCGCCGTGGCCGCGCGAAGCCGCCGGCCACGCGCCGCCGCCGGTTGAGCAGCCAAAACGCGTCGTGCCCCGTCGCTTCACGGCGGGGCACGCGCTAGTACAGGTTGAATTCAACAACGGAAGAGACAGGCGGTCTGTGGTGCGCCAGATAGGCGTGAAAGACCGAGGAGCTTGAAGCGAGCGTACACACGTACGCGAACGAAGGCGACGAGAGGCTTGAACGCCTAGCTGGCTCGCCACAGCCCGCCGTCAGGTTAACTGTATGAATTTACGTTTGCCTACTTGCAAAATCCCTCCCACCAGCAAGGCGGGATCGACGTTGTAGCACTTGGCAGCAACGGGTTCGTTGTTGATTTTCACGCCGCCGCCATCGATGAGGCGGCGAGCTTCGGCGGCAGAGGGCGCAAGACCCGCATCGGCCAGCAGCTTTGCCAGGTAGACTTTGCCTTCATCGTTGGGGGTTAAATCGGCTGCAAATTCAGGAATATCGGTAGGCATGTCGTGCTGCTTGAACACGCGATCGAATTCAGCTTCCGCATAATCTGCTGCTTCGGCATCGTGGTAGGCGGCGACGATATTGCGTGCCAGGTCGCGCTTCACGCGATTGGGGTGCAAGGAATCATTGGCCAAGCCCGCTTCAATGGCATCGATTTCATCGACGCCAAGGGTGGAAGCCAGGCGATAGTATTTCACCATGAGGGCATCGGGCACAGACATGACCTTGCCAAACATATCGGCGGGTTCATCGGTGAGGCCGATGTAGTTGCCGTAGCTTTTGGACATTTTCTGCACGCCGTCGGTGCCTTCTAGCAGCGACAAGGTAAAGCAGACCTGCGGTTCCATACCCATCTTTTCCATGAGTTCGCGACCGGCAAGCAGGTTGAACAGCTGGTCGGTGCCGCCCATTTCCACATCGGCTTCGATAACGACCGAATCGTAGGATTGCATGACGGGATAGAGAAATTCGTGCAGGCTGATGGATTGATTGTTCGTGTAGCGGTTGTGGAAATCGTCGCGTTCAAGAATGCGCGCAACGGTAAAATTGCTCATAAGCTTTAACAGACCCGCCATATCGAGGGTGAGCAGCCATTCGGAGTTATAGCGCAGCGTCGTTTTTTCGGGATCAAGAATTTTGAAAGCCTGATCGACATAAGTTTGCGCGTTTTCCCCAATTTGTTCGGAAGTCAATTGCGGGCGCGTGGTATTGCGACCCGAAGGATCCCCGATCAAAGCGGTGCCATCACCAATGATAAGGGTGACATGATGGCCCAAATCTTGGAACGCACGCAGCTTGCGCAGGGGAACCGCATGACCCAAGTGAATATCGGGAGCCGTCGGGTCAACGCCAAGCTTAATATTGAGGCTGCGGCCACTCTTGAGTTTTTCGAGCAGCGCAGATTCGGGCACTATCTGTGCCGCACCGGACTGGAGAATACGAAATTGTTCTTCGGCTGAAAGCATCGGTATCATTCCTTTTTCTATCGCAACAAACCCTGTTATGGTAACACAAAGAGCAAAGAGAAGCCCTACTTGTCGGCAGCCCCGCAGGCGCGGTTAAGCCCTAAAAGCGCTGCGACCTTATTGGACGCCGCGGAAAATGTGACCGGTTGTGTCGCCCTCGACTTTGGCCACGGTATCCCCCGTTTTCAGCGCAAGATCGCGCGCACGCACGGCACGCGCCACGGCAGCGGTGGTTTCGGCAACGTTGAGCAACGTCGTATCCACCATAAAAGCCGACACGCCCGCACGAATAAGTTCGGGAGCCATGTGCGCCAGATCAAGCGACACCGCATTATAAAGATGGCTGCGACCACAGCAATCCGTGATGATCGGCATTTCGTAACCTTTGCGATCCTTATAATAGTGGGGGCTTTTGCGCCGCGCACACGCTGCGCAGTTCTGGTCGCAGGGACCTTGGCTCATGAGCAGGCAGTGTTCGCACACCATCATTTCAGCAGCACCTATAAGAGTAAGGCCCAAAGCGACCGGCGTGTTTTGACCCAGTTCCTCAATTTGCGTTAAGGAAAGTTCGGGCGAAAGCCAAACGCGCTGGGCACCTGCTTCGCTGAGCGTTTGCAGCGCCAGGCGGTTGGTGACGCTTAGGTGCGACCCCACTTCGGGAACAGCTCCCGCTTCACGGGCGCGGCGCAACTGGCCGTAGCTTTCGACAAAAACGGGTTTATCGGCCTTTACCTGCGACCAAGCATCAAAGCCAACCACTTCTTCACGCGATTTGCCCACGGGGTCGTGATCGATTACCGGCAGCGCACAGATGGCTTGTTTGGGGTATCCTGCCTGTTCAACCGTGCCCGACACCTGGCCGGCCACAACCGCTTCGCCACGCTTGTAGTTAAGCGCCGGCACATAGATCAGTTCGGCACCGGCACGTTTTGCGGCACGCGCACACGCCGGATTGCTTGCCCACGCCGCCACCACGCAGCCCCGTTGAGGATGCGGCCCGCGATTTTCGCGTTCGGCAACGCGGGGAAGCTGGCGCTGCTTATAGGGTGCCAACATTTCTTGTTCGAGTTCTTCAAGCACGCGGGTGCGCAGCTTATGCAACTGCGAAAAGCCGATACCGACCCCCTCATCAAGGGTAATGTCCAGATCTTTGAGCACAAAGGGCGTGTTGCCCAGGCGATCTATGTGTTCACGCACTTCTTCGACGCTGACCGCTTTTGTGCGGGCTGCTTCCACCGGGTCGCCCTCGATGCACACCCAGACGCCTTCGGCCGTAGTAAACTTTAAGGTGAGGGGCGTGCCGATGTGCAAAACCGCCGTGCCAGAAACGGGCACCTTGGGTTGCAGCACATCTTCGACAAAGGCGGATACCGCATTGCGCACGCGGAAAACGCGATCGCCCTTACCAACGTGCTTGGCCACGCTCACGCGCGCATTGCCGTCTTTGTCGCAATCGTGAGCACCCAGCGTTTGGGCAAAGTGCCCGTTGTTCGTCCAAAATTCGATGACATCGCCCGCGTGCAATTCCTCTTCGGCAGCGATGGATACCAGGCCGTCTTTCACACCGGCAACGCGACCGATGAAAACGCCACGATTGTTGGGGCGCCCGTAGCTCATGATGTCGTTGCCGCGCTTGCCTTCCAGATACGCCGTGGTGAACCCGCGCGAAAACACGCCTTCCAGCGCATGCTTTTCCTTTTCGGTCACGGTCGTTGTACCCGCGCCATCAGCGGCTATCACGCGGTCGAGCACGCCGCGATAGACTGAAGTGACCGTGGATACGTATTCGGGCGATTTCATGCGGCCTTCGATTTTGAAGGAAGCCACCCCCGCTTCAACCAGTTTATCCAGCGCTTCGATGGTGCATAAATCCTTGGGTGAAAGCAGGTGTTCACCAGGGGATTCAAGGTTTTTGTTGATGGCGCGATTGTGCAGCGTGTAGGGCAGGCGGCAGGCCTGCGCGCACACACCACGGTTGGCCGATCGCCCGCCGATAAGCGACGACATGAAGCATTGCCCCGAATAGCATACGCACAAAGCGCCGTGGGCAAACACTTCCACTTCCATATCCAAAGCGGCGGCCTCGGCGGCCAAGCGGGCAATTTCGCCCAAGGAAAGTTCACGCGCCAGCGTGACGCGCTTGGCACCCAAAGCGGCAACGGCGGCCAAACCTGCCGCGTTGTGAATGTTCATCTGTGTGGAAATATGCACGCGCGCCGCGGGCAGTGTCCGCGCAATTTCGGCCACAATGCCGATATCCTGCACGATGAAGGCATCGATTCCTGCACGATAGCCCTGGCGCACCAGTTCCATGACCGGCGTGATTTCATCGGGCAGCACCGCCGTGTTCACGGTAAGGTACACGCGCACGCCGCGCAGGTGAGCGAAATCGCAGGCTTCAGCCAGATTGTCCAGCGTGAAGTTGTCGGCACCACGCCGCGCATTGAAGCGTTCTGCCCCCAGATAGACCGCATCGGCGCCGGCACGCACTGCCGCATGCAAACACGTCATATTCCCCGCCGGAGCTAAGAGCTCGGGTTTTTCTTGATTCATGTGCTAAACCTGTCTTCCTATGAGATATTCCACCGCCACCGCACCCGCGGATACTTTTATATAAGGCCTGAAAGCTTACCATCTTAAGGGCGCTTTGCCCGTGTGCCCCACCCGTAAAGCCTTAATCTGCAGAAAAGTCCTAAGCTTTTGAGAGCTTCACCCCTGTTTTTTGGGTATAGTGGTCATATGAAAAGACGGCGTAAACAACGAGAGGTTCACGCACATGCGGGCGCGTGGGGTGTATGCGTCTTGGTTGTGGCGCTGTGTTTGGCGGGTTTCGGCCTTGTGCGCGGCGGGCTTGCCCTGGTGGATTCGTGGCTGGAAGATCTGCCCCCCATCGCCAACCCTGAAACCTTTGCCTATGCCGAAAAAACGCGGGTGTATGCCAATGATGGCACCACGCTACTGGCCGAATTCTTCCTTGAAAACCGCGATCCCGTTGCCTTAGCCGACATAAGCCCCCTGGTTGTTGACGCCACTATTGCCACCGAGGATGCGCGCTTTTACGAACATGAAGGCGTTGACCCCCTGGGTATTGCCCGCGCGCTGGTGCGCAACCTGCAGGGCGGCAACATCGAAGGCGCTTCCACCATCACCCAACAGCTGGTGCGCAACACCGCCCTGGCGGAAGAAGCGACCGAAGTCACCTTCAAGCGCAAAATTCGCGAAGCGCAACTGGCGCTGGAGATGGAAAAGAGCTATTCCAAAGATGCCATACTGAACATGTACCTTAATATGATCAACTATGGGGATGGCTGTTACGGCATCGAAGCGGCGGCGCAGAACTATTTTTCAAAATCGGCAGCGGAAGTGACGCTTAACGAAGCGGCGACACTTGCCGGCATTCCGCAATCGCCCACCTATTTAAACCCCTTGACCAACCCGGATGCCTGCTTGGCGCGCCGCAACATCGTGTTGGGGCGTCTGCTGGAAACCGGGCACATAGACCAGGCAAGCTACGATGCCACCTTGGCCGAGCCGCTTGCGCTTAAGCCCGCGCCCGATAATCCGGCTGACGGCATTTTTGCCTACCCCTACTTCACCAGCTATGTGCGCCAACTGCTGCTGGATAAATATGGCGATGTCACGGTGTTTAAGGGTGGCCTGACCGTATACACCACGCTTGACCCCGTGTTACAGGAAAAGGCCCAGGCGGCTGCGGCGGCACAATATGAGCGCATGGACGGCGATTTGGATGTGTCGCTGACATCCATTGACCCCGCCACCGGCCACATCGTTGCCATGATAGGGGGCAAGGATTACTACGCCAGCGATCAGTTTAACTTGGCCACACAAGCGCGCCGCCAAGCGGGATCATCCTTCAAAACCTTTACGCTTGTTTCGGCCATTGAGCAAGGAATAAGCCCGCAAACAAATATAGATTGTTCCTCGCCCCTCAAAATTGGCGATTGGCGCGTGGAAAACTACGGCGGAGCCAGCTATGGCACGCGATCCATTCAATCCGCCACGGCCATTTCGTCGAACACCGGCTTCGCGCGCCTTATTCAGACGGTGAAACCCGAAGCGGTTGTGGAAGTGGCGCACCGCATGGGCGTCACTTCCCCCTTAGAAGCGGTCGATTCCATCACGCTAGGATCGCAGGGCGTGAACACGCTTGAAATGGCGGATGCCTACGCAACGCTTGCCGCAGGTGGCACGAAGCGAGAATCGGTGGCCATCACCAAAATCATTGCCGCCGATGGATCCGTGCTGGCCGAACACGTTGATACACCGGTGGCTGCGCTGACCCCCGAAGTGAGCTATGCCACCACCCAGGTGCTGAAAACCGTGTTTACCGGGGGCACCGCCACAGCAGCACAGCTTCCCAGCGGACAGGTAGCCGCCGGAAAAACAGGCACATCGGAAAACTGGCGCGACCACTGGCTGTGCGGCTATACTCCACAGCTTTCCACCGCCGTTTGGATCGGGGCGCGCATCGAACGCGAAACGCCGCAATGGCTTGATTGCAGTGCCCTGTGGCGCGATTATATGAGCGCAGCCCTCGACGGCGTTGCGCTCGCGGATTTTGCCACCGCAGGTTCGCCGCCCTACAACAACCCCTTCAATAAAACGCAGCCCAAAACGCCGCCCAAGCAGGAACCCAAGAAGGAGCCCAAAGAGGAAAACCCCGCTGCAGCGCCGGCCGCGCCCAACGTGGTGGGCATGTCCCTTTCAGCAGCAACGGCCGCCCTGGCAGGTTATGCGGCGGAATACGTGGAAGCCTATAGCGCAACGGTGCCCGCCGGCATGGTGATAGGGCAGGAAATGGTAGGCGGCACCGTGCGGCTTACGGTATCGCTCGGCCCAGAACCGGCACCGCCGCCACCACCGCCACCACCGGCACCAACACCAGCTTCCACGCCCTAGAACAAACATGAGCCCCGCACCAAGAAAGAGTGCGGGGCTCATGTTGTATAAGAAAGCAAAGGGGGCGACGCGCACCCCAAAACCCCGCCCTACGAAAGAGCGGCCGGAGCAAACACTAGCTTAGCTGGGCAGATCGGTAGCAGCTTTGTCGGCGGCTTCGAGCTTCTTGATGCCTTCATCGTATTTTTGCTTGATTTGATTGATGCGGGTATCGTAAGTTGAATAATCGAAGGGGGCAGCTTCGGTTGCACTGCTGACCTCGGAAAAGAGCGTGATGTAGGAATTCAAAGCATCCTTGAGCGCCTTGCAGCCATCCACATATTGCCCTTGGATATCTTTAAAAGCATCGGGCGGTGTGAGAGCTTCCAGTTGGTCGATGACCTTAAATGCGTTGTCGGCCTGCGTTTTCATCGTCACAGCATCGCCGCGGGAAACCGCTTCATTGAAGGTTTGCAAACGGCTGTTCAAATCGTCCATGGCCTGATTGACTTGCGCCATGTATTGACGATTGGCCGATTGTTGTTCTTTGGCAGCCTGGTTGGGCGCGCTGCAACCCGCCAGGGCAACAACAAGCACGGTGGCCAGACAGAACACGCTTAAGATGCGGAATTTCGATTTCATAAGTGCCTTTCGTTTCATGTGTTAGCTCACATACCCTTGAAAACGGGCAATGCCATAGGAAGAAGATACCATAAACGCCGCAGATGCCGTAGTGGCGCTTCCGCCGCCGCCCGGATCGGGACCTGGGTCGGGCTTAGGATCGGGTGTGGGCGTAGGTTCGGGGTCGGGCTTAGGGGTTGGATCGGGGGTGGGCGTGGGTGTAGGCGCGGGCGTTGCCGGCGTTTCGGGCTTGGCTTCAGGGGCCGGCTGTGCCGTACCCGAGTCGCCACTGCCGGAAGAATCCGACGAACCCGAACCTGAACCGGCTCCAATATGCAGGCTTGCATCGTAGACAGGTTTATAGGCAGGATCTTTGGCCGTGGGGAACTGCTTTACGGGCTGGCCTTCAAGCACCTGATTCATGAAATCGCTAAATACGCTGGTGGCGGTAACGCTTTCGGGCATTTGACGTTCTTGGACCGCACCGACCCAGATGGCAACGGACATCTGCGGCGTCACACCGCAAAACCAACTATCGCGCCAGTTTTCAGACGTACCCGTTTTGCCCGCAACGGGTTGGCCGTTTGCCAAACGCGCAGCTGTGCCGGTGCCGCCCGTAACCACGCCTTCCATAACTTTCCTGGTTGCACAGGCCACTTCGGGAGAAATTGCCTTCGTGCCCGTTGTATTGGCCTGTTCAAGAACAGCACCTTTTCGGTCGATGATTTTGCGAATGGCCACCGCATCGCGTTGCGTGCCTTCGCTGGCAATGGTGGCATAGGCGCCCGCCATTTCCTTCACTGTTACCGCTTCGCCGCCCAGCGTGATGGAGGGCACCGCGTTCAAATCGCTTTTAATTCCCATGCGATGGGCGATGTCGGCCACTTTTTCAGGGCCCAAATAGGTGACGAGCCGCGCGAAACCGGTGTTGGACGAAACGGCAAAGGCGCTGGACAAAGGACGTGTGCCATACTGTGCGCCGTTGTAGTTTTCCACTTCCCAGCTGCCGATTTTGACCGGGGAAGAACAATCGAGCGACGTGGTGGGCGCAATGCCGTTTTCTATGGCGGAGGCCAGCGTAAACGTTTTGAACGAGGAGCCCGGCTGGCGCATACCCTGCGTGGCCAGGTTGAATTTGTTCGCATAATAATCGCTGCCGCCCACGAGCGCCTTGATGTAGCCCGTTGCGGGATCGACCGCCGTTAAGGCGACTTCCAAATCATCAGCGATTTCGGCGCGCTTGTTGGCCGCTGCACGTTCGGCAGCGTCTTGGGTGGCGGGGTCGATGGTGGTATACACGGTCATGCCGCCCTTAAACACTTCGGCATCGGAGTATTTTTCCAGCAGCAACTGGCGCACGTAGCTGGTGAAATAGGGGTAAAGGTACATGCCTTCGCCCTGATCTTGCGGCTTGACGTTCAGCACTATTTCCTGCGCTATGGCCGCATCGTAATCGGCCTGCGTGATGTAGTTGTTGCTTAACATGCGGTTTAACACCACATTGCGGCGTTCGAGGCAGGCCTGCGGGTTATCGATGGGGTTAAGCGCGTTGGGCGATTGAGGAATGCCCACCAGCGTGGCCGCTTCGACAAGGGTAAGGTCGAGCGCATTTTTGGAAAAATACTGCTGCGAAGCCGCCTGGATACCATAGGCGCCCGAACCGTAATTGATAGTGTTGAGATACATGAGCAGTATTTCATCTTTGGTATATTTTTCTTCAAGCTTGACGGCGATATACATTTCGCGCACTTTACGCTTGAAGGTGATGTCGTTCATTTCATCGGAAAGCACCGTGTTGCGCACAAACTGCTGCGTGATGGTGGAAGCGCCTTCGGATGAACCGGTCAGGTTGGCCACAACCGCACGGGCAATGCCCTTCATGTCGATGCCGCCGTGATCGTAGAAGCGTTCATCTTCGGTGGCGACGGTGCCCTTGAATACGAAGGGGCTGATTTCAGCTGCGGTGACAGGCTCGCGGTTTTCCAGGTAGAATTCCGCCAGCAGCGTGGTATCGTCGCCCGCATATACCCGCGTTTTTTCGGCCGTGTTAAACGCGGCGGAATCTTCGTAGTCGGGCAGATCTTGCAGCCACGATGTGCCCAGGGCATACGCAGCTATGCCGCCGGTGGCGACGACGCTTATGACGATGGCGAAAAAGACGAGCAGACCAATGAAAGGCTGCTTCGTCTTTTTGCCCGCTCTATTTTTTGATGCACGTGATGCCATATACTACCTCCCAAAAACTTCGCTCATTTTAGCATTGCGCGGGGAAGCCAAGCTGAAAGTACACAAGTTTGTTGGAAAGCCGTTGGGTGGAGCGCGTAAAACTCAAAGTTGCGCGGCATCTTTTTCAAGGCTTGCCTGCGCCTGGCGCATCTGGTCTTGCACGGCGGCAGGGGCGGTGCCACCGGGGGTGGTGCGCGCGGCCACGATGCTTTCCAAATCGAGTTCGCGGGTGATGTCCGCTTCAAAAAGCGGGCTGGCGGCCTTGAAATCTGCCAGGGTTAAATCTTCCAAATCGCAGCCGCGCTTTTCGCAGGTGAGCACCAGGTGGCCCACCACGGCATGGGCATCACGGAAGGGCAGGCCACGTTTTGCCAGGTAATCGGCCACATCAGTGGCAGCAAGGAAGCCTTTTTTGGCCTGCGCCAGCATGGAGGCGGGGTGCACCTGCAGGGTGGCTATCATGCCTTCCATGCAGCTTAAACAGTTGCCCAGCGTGGTGGCGGCGTCGATGGCAGCTTCTTTATCTTCCTGCATATCTTTGTTGTAGGCCAAAGGCAGGCCCTTCATAGTTACGAGCAGGGCCACCAAATCGCCCACGACGCGGCCGGTTTTGCCCCGAATCAGTTCGGCGAAATCGGGATTTTTCTTCTGGGGCATGATCGATGAACCGGTGGAATACTCATCGGCAAGGGTGATGAAGCCGAATTCGGCGCTGGACCACAAGATCAGTTCTTCGCACAGACGCGAAAGATGCATCATCGAAGTGCTGCAGGCGTAATTGAGGTCGAGCAAAAAATCGCGATCGGACACGGCGTCGAGTGAATTGAGCGACGCCGAAGCAAAGCCGAGCGCTGCGGTGGTATGCGCACGGTCAAGCGGGAAGGTGGTGCCCGCCAGCGCCGCCGATCCCAAAGGGTTCACATCGGCGGCACGCAAGGCCTGCTTCAAACGGGCGAAATCGCGGGTGAGCATCCAAAAATAGGCCAGCATGTGGTGGGAAAACAGCACGGGTTGTGCGTGCTGCATATGGGTATAGCCCGGCATGATGGTGTCGCTTTGGGCCTGCGCCTGGGCAACAAGAGCGCGGCGCAGCCCAACATTGGCTGCCATCAAATCGGCGCACAAGTGCTTGGCATACAGGCGAGTATCCGTTGCCACCTGGTCGTTTCTGCTGCGGCCGGTATGCAGACGTGCACCGGCTTGCCCGATATCGGCAATGAGAGCTTTTTCCACCGCCATGTGAATATCTTCATCGTTTATATCAAACACAAAGCTGCCCGCTTCGATGGCGGCCTCAATTTTTTTCAAGCCGCACACGATGCTTTGCGCGTCGGCCGCGGTGATAATGCCCTGGGCTGCCAGCATCTGCGCGTGGGCGCAGGAACCGGCGATGTCTTGTTTGTAGAGCGCTTTATCGACGGGCAACGATGCCCCGAAGTTTTGCGTGGACTGCGCCACACTTTGTTCAAATCTACCTGACCACAATGCCATGACTATCCCCTATTCGTATTTCCCTTTGGTCAGAGGGCCTTTGGCCTTCTGCGCGTCGAATAATTCTGCGGGCGCACCTTCACGCCTGCGATTGGTCGCCCACACTTTGGTGGACAGGGTTTGTATCTGGATGAAGCCCTTTGCCGCACTGTGATCAAACTGGTCTTCGGCATCGTAGGTGGCCAGCGTAAAATCGTAGAGCGAATAGGCACTTTTGCGCCCCACGACAGTGCACGACCCCTTGTAGAACTTCAAGCGAATAGTACCCGCAAGGCAGCGTTGCGTGGAAGCACAAAAGGCGTCGAGAGCTTCTTTGAGCGGCGAAAACCACTGGCCGTTATACACCGCGTTTGCCCACGATTGTTCGATGGAAAGCTTGTAGTGCAGCACTTCGCGTTCAAGCACCATATCTTCAAGCGCCTTGTGCGCCATGATCAGCGCCAGGCCCGCAGGGCATTCGTAGCACTCGCGGCTTTTCACGCCCACAAGCCGGTTTTCGATCATGTCGATGCGCCCAAATCCGTTGCGCCCAGCAATCGTGTTCATTTCCAGAATAACCCCCAGAAAGCTTTTTTGCGCGCCGTTGACGGAATAAGGGATGCCCCGCGCAAATTCCAGTTCGACGTATTCGGGCACATCAGGGGCCGCTTGCGGGGAAGTTGTCATGGTGTAGATATCTTCGGGGGATTCTTCCCAGGGGTTTTCGAGCACGCCGCATTCGATGGCGCGCCCCCACAGATTATCGTCGATGGAATAGGGGTTATCTTTGGTGGCCGCCACTTCGATGCCGTGTGCGCAGGCCCAATCGACTTCTTCGGACCGGGTTTTGAGCTCCCAATCGCGCACGGGGGCGATGATTTCTAAATCGGGATCGAGCATTTGGATGCTTGACTCAAAACGCACCTGGTCGTTGCCCTTGCCCGTGCAGCCATGCGCGATGTATTTTGCACCGTATTTGTGCGCCGCATCAACAAGATGCTTAGAAATGAGCGGCCGCGAAAGCGCCGAAACCAGAGGATATTTATTTTCGTACATGGCGTTGGCCGCAAGCGCTTTGCTTAAGTATTCATCGGCGAAGGTGGTGCGCATATCCACAACCACGCAATCCAGGGCGCCCGTTTTGAGCGCTTTTTGCCGCACGGCTTCAAGGCCGTCGTGTTCTTGGCCCACATCGCCCACCACGGCTATGACGTCAAGGTTCAATTCAACTTGCATCCACTTGATGCAACACGAGGTATCAAGGCCTCCCGAATAGGCTAACACGACCTTTTCTTTTTCAGCGGCGGGTGCCGGGGCGGCGGGGGCGGCTGCTTGGGCGGTGCTTGCGTGAGTGCTTTCAACGTGCGATTTCATGGGTGTTCCTTTCGATAAAATGTAAAGTTATAACAGCACTTTGCGCGCCGGAACAAAGGTGTACGCAAGACACACGGGCGCTGTGTTAAGGGGTTTCCTTAGCTATCACGCGGTGCGGCATACGGTGCATCTTTGCTTTCCCACAACATAGGCGGAAAGGCAGCTTACAGAGGCTGGATTTTCTTGCGGGGTAGTGCAGGGGTGAGGTGGGCGCTTGTGCGCGCCAGGAAGAATACGACTATCGTCGTCGCAAATTGTTGAGGGCCGCTTCGATGGTCATGGCGTCCTCGGGGGTTTTTGCTGCAATCATAATGGTGTTGTCGCCCGCAACCGTGCCCAGCGAGCCGACAAGGCCCGCCTTGTCTATGGCACCTGCAACGCCAGGGGCGCCGCCGGAAAAGGTTTTTACGACAACCATATTGCCAGCAAGATAGATTTCTTCAACCAGTTCGGCGACCATACGCTGCAAGCGCATGTCTTCGGGAAGTTCGTAGTAACCCTCGCGGGATTTTACCAAGCCCATATCGGTTATATCGCGAGAAATTGTGGCCTGCGTGCAGTCATGACCGGCAGCTTGAAGCTTGTCGGCGAGTTCACGCTGAGTGCGGATATTGTTTTCGCGAATGATGTCGCGAATAATATCGTGTCTCTGTACCCTTTTTCTCATGCGAATTCCTGGTTGCTACCTTTTTTGTTGTATCCGATAATGACGGAAACTTTTACTATTCTATACGAATACTCGCAAGAAAGCGCTAACAATATGCAGAACATAGTAACGCATGTTTGCGCCAGAGCAAGCCAGATTCTTAAAAAAGGTGCTCAAGCTTCGCTAAGAGTTCATCAATTTCGCTGCGCGTGCACACCAGCGGCGGCAAAAAACGCAGCGTGGAGGCGCCAGTGGCGTTAAGCAGCAAGCCGTTTTCCAGCCCACGGGCAACCACCTGAAAAGCGTCGATGCCGGCGGCCAAATCGCAGGCGCACATAAGGCCGCGACCGCGCACCTGGGTAACGCCTTCAAGCGTGGCCAGCTGCTCGCGGAAATAGGCGCCCACTTCGCTGACCTGGGCAGGCAAGCCCTCTTCCGCAATCGTTGCCAGCGTGGCGCGCGCAGCAGCAATAGCCAGGGGGCTGCCGCCGAAGGTGGATCCGTGATCGCCCGGCGCAAAAGCTGCGGCCACTTCCGAGCGCGCGGCGCACAGCCCGGTGGGAAAGCCCGAAGCGATGCCTTTGGCGATGGTCACAATATCGGGCGTGCAAGAAAAATGTTGGAACGCAAAGGGATGCGTGCCGCAGCGATAGATGCCCGTTTGCACTTCATCGCAGATAAGCAGTGCGCCGTTTTCGTGCGCCAAGCGGCTGGCGGCCTGCAAAAATTCCGCCGTGGCGGGGTGCACGCCGGATTCGCCCTGGATAACTTCAAGCATGATGGCGCAAATGCCCTGGGGGTGCGCCGCAAACAGCGCTTCAAGCGCAGGGATGTCGTTTAGGGGCGTATGCAAAAAACCTTGCGGAAGCGGCTTGAAAGATTCCTGCTTTGCGGGCTGTGCCGTGGCGGCCAGCGTGGCCAGCGTGCGGCCGTGAAAGCTGTGGTCAAGCGTGATAATGTTGAGCCCGCCATGACTAAAGCGCTTGGAATACAGGCGCGCCAGCTTGATGGCGCATTCGTTGGATTCGGCACCCGAATTGGAAAAGAAACTGCGCCAGGGGCTGCGCTGCGCCAAGGGCACGCAGGCGTTCAGCAAGTTTGAAACCGTGTGCGCCAGTTCGCCGCGGCCTTCAATATAGTAATAGTTGCTTACGTGGATAAGCCGCTGCGCCTGCGCATTGAGGGCCGCCACAACTGCCGGATGGCAGTGACCCAGGCTATCGGCACCCACGCCCGCAATGAAATCGAGGTAGCTGCAGCCGGCACTATCGCTTACGCGCATACCCTGCCCGCTTACCAGTTCAACGGCCTTGCGCGCGTAGGTGGGCATAAGGTATGCGTCTTCAAGGCGTGCTTCGTTTTCGTAGGACATGGTAAAAACCTCTTCTTTCTTCACAATACATTTGTGCGCGGCAGTACAGGTAAAGCTTGCTCTAGCGTTTCGCGCGGCGGCGGCCGGCTTCGGTCACATAGGCGAACAATTCACCGGCAACATCACGGTTTTCCACCAGCTTTGTAGCAAGGTTTCCCAGCGGGTGTGCATCGAAGGTGCAGGATTCTTCCGTCGAATGCATGGTGGTGCCCACGCCCGTTGAAGTGAGCAGTTCTAGCAGCAGCGCGTGGGGGGTGGTGCCGTTGATGATGTGCGCGCGAAATACGCCGGCGTTCAGCGCATTGATGCAGGCCGTAAGCTTGGGGATCATGCCCGAAGACACCAGTTTGTTTTCTACCAGGTACTGCGTTTCAAACAGGGTCATGTTAGAAATGAGGGAATCTTTGTTTTCAAAGTTTTCGTAGAGGCCGTCGACATCGGTAAGAAAGATGATCTTGTGCGCGCCTATGGCCGCCGCCACTTCGCCCGCCACCAGATCGGCGTTGACGTTGAGCGATCCGCCGCCGTCTTCTTTGCCCACCGAAGCCACCAGCGGCACATAATCATCCTTGATCAGGTCGTTTATATAGGTGGCGTTTATTTCGGTGACGCGGCCGACGCGGCCCAGTTCGGGCGAAAGTTGCTCGGCGATGATGGTGCCTGCATCCGCCCCGTTCACGCCCACGGCCAGGTTGCCGTGGGCGTTCATGGCGGCCACCAATTCTTGGTTTACCTTGCCCACCAGCACCATTTTCACCACATCCATGGCTTCTTCGGTGGTGACGCGCTGTCCATTTTTGAATTCCACGGGGAAATCGGCTTTTTCCATGGCCGCCGTGATGGCCGCACCGCCGCCGTGAATGATGACGGGGTTCACGCCGATGATTTTCAGCAGCACAATGTCGCTCATGACATCGGCGCGCAGCTGTTCGTCGACCATGGCCGACCCGCCGTATTTGATGACGACCGTTTTGCCGGTGATGTTTTTAATCCACGGCAGCGCTTCCATCAATACGTCGGCGGTTTCGCTGAAAGCTGGTTCGTTGCGGGTGTCTTTTGCGTATTTCATGATCGGTAATCTCCGTTGATCGAAATGTATTCGTGGGAAAAATCGCAGGTCCACACCGTGGTGTGCGCGCTGCCTTGGCCCAGATTGATGGCAAGGGTAATTTCAGGGTTTTCAAAGCGTCGCAGCGCTTCTTCTTCATCGAAGGCAACGGTAAGGCCGCCCCGACACACGGCAATCCCCATAATGTCGATATCCACATTGTGCTGGGAAAACGCGGCGCCCGATTTGCCCAGCGCGGCGGCGATACGCCCCCAGTTGGCATCGTGGCCGAAAATGGCCGTTTTTACCAGGGGGGAATTTGCCACGGCACGCGCGGCCGCATCGGCATCGGCGTCGTTTTGGGCACCGGCAACGCTGACTGTGATCAGGCGGGTTGCCCCTTCCCCATCGGTCGCTATCTGGCGCGCCAACGCGGTGCACACTTCATTGAGGGCAGCGGCAAATTCGGCGGCGGCAGGGCTGCCTTCTTCGATGACCCAGCCCGCAGGGGCGCCGGGCGCTTCGCCGCTGGCCATAAGGATGCAGGTGTCGTTTGTGGAAGTATCGGAATCGACCGTTACCTTGTTGAAGCTTGCGCCCACCGCCGCGCGCAAAGCTGCGTGAGCCTGCGCTTGCGCCAGGGGGGCATCGGTGGTGATAACGGCAATCATGGTGGCCATATTGGGCATAATCATGCCCGAGCCCTTCACCATGCCACCCACGCTTACCCGCATACCGGCGCAGGCGGGGTCGCGGCTTATATAGCTTAAGGCGCATTGTTTGGGGAAGGTGTCGGTGGTCATGATGGCGTGTGCCGCCGCGTCGCCACCCGCGCGGGATGCGGCGCGCGCCAGCGGGGCGGCGGCTGCGGCAAAGGGTTCCAAGGGCAAATGCACGCCTATAACCCCTGTTGAAGCCACCAGCACATCTTCGGCAGCACAGCCCAGGGCATCGGCGGTGTAGCTGCACACCGCGCGCGCGGCGCTTAAGCCCTGCGTGCCCGTTGCCGCATTTGCGTTGCCCGAATTGATGATGACGGCACGCGCCACGCCTTCGCCGGTATCATTGAGGTGTTCGCGCGACACCAGCACCGGGGCCGCGCAAAACACATTGGTGGTAAACGTGGCCGCGCAGGTGCACAGCTGATCGGCACACACCAGGGCAAGATCAAAGCGGGTGGGGTCGCGCCGCAGACCCGCATGCATACCGGCCGCCGTGAAACCAAGCGCAGTGGTAACGCCCCCGCCTTGTACCACTTCAAGCGTGCACGCAGCCGTGCTGTTTTTATCCGCCATGAAATACCCCCCTTGCCTTAAAGCTTTTCTTGCAGCTTAAACCGGCAGCGCCATCTGGGCAAGGCCGGTTGTTTCTTCAAAGCCATACACGATGTTGGCACATTGAACCGCCTGGCCAGCGGCACCTTTGCACAGGTTGTCGATGGCGGCCACCGCAATGAGCGTGCAGCTTGGTTCGTGCAGCGTCAGCCCGATGTGCGCGTGGCAGCTGCCCGCCACACTGCGCGTTTTGGGCAGGGTACCCGGCGCCAACACGTGCACAAACACAGCATCCGCATAAAAATCAGTATAGAGTTTTTGCAGGCAATCCGCATCAAAATCGCGGAGGGCATCCGCGCAAAGGGGTATATACACCGTCGAAAGCAGCCCACGCACCAGCGGAGCCAGATGCGGCGTGAACAACACGCGGCCTTCCAAGCCCAAAATCTGTTCGATTTCGGGAGTGTGGCGATGTTTGCCCACACCGTAGGCTTCCACATTTTCATCGGCCGTGCAAAAATGCGTGCGCGCGTTGGGGCTTTTGCCCGCGCCGCTCACGCCGGAAATAGCGTTGACTATCAGGTTGCCCGGCCCCATAAGACCCGCGTTTACGGCGGGGAAAGCCGCAAGCGAAGTGGCCGTAGGGTAGCAGCCGGCACACGCCACCAACGCGGGTGTGCCCGCAGCATGTGCGGCGGCCGCGCGCGCCACTTCGGCGCCGAACAGTTCGGGCAGGCCAAAGGCCGCGCGCGCCAAAAGATCGGGGGATGTGTGGGGCGTGCCATACCATTTTTCGTAGACCGCAGCATCTTTGAGGCGATAATCGGCCGAAAGATCGAACACGGATGTGCCCGCAGCCAGCAGCGCGGGCACCTGACCCATGGCGGCGGTGTGGGGCACCGCCAAAAACACGGCTTCGCAGGCAGCAAGCGCCGGGGTATCGTGGGTTTCAAACACCAGATCGCTGGTGCCGCAAAACGCCGGGTAGGCCTGCGCCAGCGGCGTGCCCGCATCGGCATTAGATGTGATAACCGCTACTTCAAAAAGGGGGTGTTGTTGCAGCAAACGCACCAGTTCGATGCCGGCAAAGCCTGCTGCACCCACAACTCCTACTTTAATGGACATGACGCTTCCCTTCAAAGGTATGCGTGATCAGGTGTGATCACGCGTGGCTGCCGCCCCATCATGCGTGGTTGGGCGTGTGCGTATAGGTGGGCACGGCTTCTTCCAAGATGGCGATAGCTTCGGCATCGGTTTTGGAAAGCGCCGCTTCAAGCTCTTCAAGTTTTTCGGCAACCTCTTCGTAGCTGATGCCTTGGCCGGTGGAAATCATGATCGAAGAATTGTCGGTGGGCAGCGTGCTTTCTTCGTCCATCAGCAGTTCTTCGTACATCTTTTCGCCTTCGCGCAGGCCGGTGAACACAATTTTAATATCAATATCCACCACAAGGCCCGAAAGCTGGATGAGGCTTTTTGCCAGATCGATAATTTTGACCGATTCGCCCATATCAAGAATGAAAATCTCGCCGCCGTGCGCCATGCCGCCCGCCTGAATGACCAGGCGCGATGCTTCGGGAATGGTCATGAAAAAACGCTCGATGTTGGGGTCGGTTACCGTGACGGGGCCGCCCTGGGCAATCTGGCGCTTGAACACGGGGATGACGCTGCCGTTTGACCCGAGCACGTTGCCAAAACGCACGGCGGAAAAGATGGTTTTTGAGGTGCGCGCGTAATACTGCATCACCATTTCGCCCATACGCTTTGTGGCGCCCATAACCGAAGTGGGGTTGACCGCCTTGTCGGTGGAAATAAAAATGAAGCGCTTGACGCCGTAATGGTCGGCCGCGCGCACCGCGTTAAGCGTGCCAAACACATTGTTGTGCACCGCTTCACGGGGGCATATTTCCATCAGGGGCACGTGTTTGTGCGCCGCCGCATGAAACACCGCCGCCGGCCTATAGGTGGCAAACACTTCGTTTACGCGCTGCAAATCGCACACGTTACCTATTTCTATAACGATGTCGATATCATCGTATTCGGCCAAAATATCTTGGCGCAAAAGGTAGGCATCATTTTCATACATGTCCAAGATGACAATGCGCTGCGGGGCCACGCGGCACAGCTGACGGCACAGTTCGGACCCGATTGATCCGCCGCCGCCTGTGACCAGCACAGTTTCGCCCGCGATATAACCGCTGACCGTGCGCGTGTTCAAGATGATTTCTTCGCGGCCCAGCAAATCGGCCACATCAACATCGCGCAGGCTGACATCTTCTAATTCGTCGATGCGCAGTTCGCGGATGTTGGGAAGCGTGCGCAGCTTGCAATCGGTTTTGGTGCAGATGTCGTAAATGCGGCGGCGTTCTTCCAAGGTGGAAGAAGGGATGGCCACCACTATTTGTTCGATGTCGTATTTATCGACCAGATCGAAAATATCATCACTGGTGCCCGCCACCTTTACGCCATGGATGCGCAGGCCGCGTTTTGTGGGGTCATCATCGGTGGCAATAAGGGGGATGCCCGGCATAAGCGGGTCCTTGGAAACCATGCGGTCGATGGTGAGCGAACCGGTTTCGCCCGCGCCCACAATAAGGGTGCGCGGCCTATCGCAGACGGCGTGCCCCACAGAAAGCACGCGCTTTTTTTGGCGCATGACGCGGTACACCATGCGAATGCCGCCAATGAAGAAGATGAGCAAAAACGAGGCCACGAAATACACGCGGATGGGCAAGCGCACTTCGATGATCCACAAAAACACGGCACCGGCAAGCGTGGAAAAGGCCAGCGACAGCACAATTTGAATGGCTTCATCGACCGAAGCGTATTCCCACAAGTTGTTGTAAAGCCGAAACGCGCCCAAGGTGGCCACGTTGATAAGCGCCAATATGCCCAGCATAAAGTAGATTTCGTTGTTGTAAAACACTTCGCCATAGACATCGGTTAAATAGGATGCCAGCCAGTAGGCGGCATACGTGGCTATGACATCGAACAACAGCAGCAGGGCTGTTCTTTTGGTAATGCGGAAATCCATAATCGCCTATTCTGTGGCGCCCCCCGCGCGCGTTGCGCCCAGGCAGGTGCCGACAACCGTTTTGCCCACCGTTTAGTTGCAAAATATCAACAAGCTTTTCTTCCAAAAATCCATTGTACACAAATGCGGTATTATGTTGAGCATTGTACCCATCCCAGGGGAGTTCATTACATGAATAACACAGCCAAGGAAACAACTTTTGCCCCCAGCACAGCGCTTGCCAGCGAAGCCCAAAGCGCGCGGCAGCACAACATAGACGCGCTTGTTGCCTATATAGAAGGCGGCATCAGCGCGGCGCCGGGCCGTGTGGGCATCGAACTGGAACACACGCTGATACACGCGGCCGACCGTACGCCGGTCACCTACAGCGAAGACCACGGCGCGCAGTGGATTTTGCAGCAGCTGCAAGCCGATTACCCCACCACCACCTGCGACACTGCGGGCGATTTGCTGGGCGTTATGCGCGAAGGCGAAGCGGTCACGCTTGAACCGGCCGCCCAAATTGAGCTTTCGGCCGGGCCTTTTGCCTGCTTGGACGATGCCGAGGCCACCTTTGCCGCCTTTGAAGAAAAGTTGGCAGCACTGGTGGCGCCCTTTGGCCAAGAAGTGCTGTGCGTGGGCTATCACCCCAGCGCGCACGTGAAGGATATGGAGCTTATACCCAAGCGCCGCTACAAATTTATGGATTTTTACCTGGGCAATATCGGGCCTTTTGGCCCGGCCATGATGCGCGGTTCGGCCTCCACGCAGGTGTCCATCGACTATTTTTCTGTTGAAGATTGCCTGACCAAGCTGCGGCTGGCCAACGTGTTGGTGCCGCTGCTTTCGTTGGTTTCAGACAACGCGCCGGTTTTTGAAGGCAAGCACCGCAGCCACGAACTGGTGCGCACCGAAATTTGGCAGCACTGCGACCCCGACCGCTGCGGGCTTATACCCGGCTGCCTGGAACCCAGTTTTACCCTGCGCGATTATGCGGCCTACCTTTTGGACACGCCCGCCATTTTGATGCCCTGCAAAAAGGAAGAATGGTGCTATTCAGAACGCAGCTTTGGTGAAATATACGCCGACACCACGATGGAAAAAAGCGACATCGAACACGCCTTGTCCATGCTGTTCAACGATGTGCGCCTGAAAACCTATGTGGAAATACGCCCAGCTGACGCCATGGACCTGCCCCATGTTTTGGCCTATGCCGCGCTGATAAAAGGCCTGTTTTACAGCGAGGAAAACTTGGCGCATTACGCACAGGCGTTTGCCGACCTGCGCGAAAAAGACGTGATTGCTGCCAAGAACAATTTGATGGAGCGCGGTTACCAGGCCACGGCGTACGGGCGCCCCGCCGGCGAAATTCTCGACGACTTGTTTGCCAGCGCCAAAGCGGGCTTGCCTGCCGAAGAACAACATTACTTAAAACCTTTGGCCGACCTGGTGGCGCAGCGCACAACGCTTGCCGACATCAGTGCGTTTGCCTAAAGCCTTACCGCGCCAACAAGGAGAATCCATGCAAGGACCAATCGACAACAGCGACAAGATGGTTACGGTGAAATATCGCGGCTTTTTTGACGATGGCGCCACGTTTATCGACCAGAGCGAGCCGATCGATTTTCCCTGCACCGACGGGTGGATGCCGCCGGTGTTTATCGAAACGGTGCGCAGCTTGGCCGTGGGGCAAACCCATACGGCGCGCGTGGGGGCAAACGAGGCCTACGAAGAACGCAGCGATGAACGCGTGCTGCGCATACCCCGCGAAAAGATTCCCGCCCACCTAAAGCTGCCCGTGGGCGAAATGGTAAACATGGAAGACCCCACCGGGCAAACCTATCCCGCACGGGTGATTGAAGTGAGCGACGATTACGCGGTGTTCGACATGAACCACGACGCCATTTGCAAAGCCCTCAATTTTGAAATCACCCTCCTAGCCGTAAACGAGCTGCCCGGACGGGATTAATAAACCGTTTCGTGACATCTTTGCAGTATTTTTTCTTCTTGTTCGGGGGGATTGCTTCTTCGGCTAGACTGAATTGCAGGTGATGTAAATCTATGAGAGGAGCGGTGCATGAGCAACGAAGGCAAGAAGGTCAAGGTTCACTATGTGGGCACCCTTGATGATGGCACGCAGTTTGATTCTTCCGTCGACCGCGGCGAGCCGATTGAATTTGTGTGCATGACCGGGCAAATGATCCCCGGTTTTGACAGCGCCGTCAACGAAATGGCTGAAGGCGAAACCAAGAAAATCCATCTGGAAGCAGCCGAGGCCTATGGTGAATATCGCGAAGATTTGCTGCAAAAGATTCCTGTAGACCAGATTCCCAACGGCGATCAATTGCCCGTTGGCCAGCGCATTTTCATGACCGGACCCGACGGGCAACCTTTCCCCGTGTTCGTGAAGGAAATTACCGACGGCATTGCCACCTTCGATATGAATTCAGAAATGGCCGGCAAAAACCTCAACTTCGAGCTGACCTTAGTGGAAGCCGAAAAGTAGCACGCCTTTGTGCTGGCAGTAAAGGCCTGATTACAGCAACCGCCCAAGCTTTCGAGCTGGGCGGTTTTTTGTGCTGCGCAGGGTGGGCGGCACTCCATGCTATCGTGTTTGATAGGCTTGATTGATTTTGTAATTAGAATGCGGAAGATGCAGAGGGAAACGAAAAGTGCAAAAAGAAAGCGGTAGGGAGGCACCCCTAGCCGCTTAGTATCCGCCATGCGTCACCCGCCACCAGATTAAAAGAACTCGCGGGCACCGCTAACAATCCGTATCTTACCATGTTTTCCTCCCTGATGCAGAATTTTCCTTCGTCCCTCCACGGCGTTTATGGCAGGCGGGCTTCAAGTAGTTCTTCTTCAAGTCGCGCACGCTTAAGAAGAAGTCGAGCTCGGATTTACTGAGTGCTGTTTAGCCATTGTCTAACCTCTCGGCCAAAAGACGATTCATCAATAAAAACGCTAGGCTCTACCAATTAATGCCCCTAGGTACAAAAGTGGCGGGGAAAAAAGTTCCCGCCCTTGGGTGAACCAGGGCCTTTCGGCCAGCCCAAAATCAGACTTATTTATAGCATTTCGACCATGCGCGGGTCTATGCCTTTTCGGCGTTTGACACTTGATTGACGCCCTAAAGCTTCAGCTTAAATTGCAAACTCAGGTAAAGGCCCTTACCGAGCAGGGCGAGGCTTGCCCTTCCCTGCTCGTGCGGGCGGATAGGGAATCCGCCCCTATCTGCGGGAGGCAGGGACTACCCTGCCCATCCTGCCCTACCCGCCTGCGTACACCCCGTGCGGGATGCGGTGATGCCTTAGCTTAATCAGGAGCGCGGCACGCGCGACACATATCTATGAGGGCGGCAGCGCGACGTGTTATGCGCGCGTCAGCGCGCTGCGCATGGTATCTATGATGCGCTGGCCGTTGGTGGCGCGCAGGCACACACCTTGCCAGCTGGCAAAGCTTAGCTGAAAGTTTTCTACGGGTAGCACACCGCGTTGCACCAGGTGCTTCATGCGCACAAACCTGCGGCGGGCGTTGGCAATGGTCTTAGGAGGCAGTGTTGTGATTATGCGTCCACCTGCGTGCAGGTGAAACACTGTTTTTAGGTAGGTAAACCCACAGCCGGGCACAAGCTTGATTGCACGCACCTTTTTGGGGTTAAGTATAATGTTGAGCTTGGCACACTCACAGCGCAGCACCTCTTGGGCACACCGCAACTGTTCTTTGTTGGCACACATAACATAGCCGTCATCCATATAGCGGCCATAGCCGGCTATGCACATGCCTTCTTTGAAGGCATGATCAATGGGGCTGGCAAAATAGATGGCACCTATTTGGCTTGTTTGGTTGCCTAACCCCA
>JAVVPE010000024.1:0-26550 GCA_036655915.1 Raoultibacter sp. | reverse complement strand
CCGATTCGGCGCATGGCACCAACCCGGCAACCGCTTCCATGGCGGGCTTCACCACGGTTAATGTGCCCTCCAACGCGCAGGGCGGCGTTGATCTTGACGCTTTGCGCGCCGCCTGCGGGCCTGACACCGCCGGCCTGATGCTGACCAACCCCAACACTGTGGGGCTTTTCGACAAAAATATTTTGGAAATTTGTGCGATCGTGCACGAAGCGGGCGGCCTGTGCTATTACGACGGGGCCAACCTTAACCCCATCATGGGCCTTGTGCGCCCCGGTGACATGGGCTTTGACTGCGTACACCTGAACTTGCACAAAACGTTTTCGACCCCACACGGCGGCGGCGGACCGGGGTCGGGCCCGGTCGGATGCAAGGCGCACCTGGCGCAGTTTTTGCCGACACCGACCGTGCTTGAACACGAAGGCAGCTACGAGTTTGCCACCCCCACGCACAGCTTGGGCCGCATGAAATCGTTTTACGGCAACTTCGGCGTGCTGGTGCGCGCCTTGGCCTACATCATGACGCTGGGCCGCGAAGGCATCCCGCTGGCGGCGCAAACAGCCACGCTTAACGCCAACTATCTTATGCATCAGCTGGCCGACATCTACCCCATGGCCTACCCCGGCCCCTGCATGCACGAATTTGTCATGGATTTGGGCGCGCTGAAAGAAGAGTGCGGCGTTTGCGCGCTGGACGTGGCCAAACGCCTGCTTGATTACGACATGCACCCGCCCACCATGTATTTCCCGCTGATCGTGCACGAAGCGCTGATGGTGGAACCCACCGAAACCGAAAGCCGCGAAACACTTGATGCAGCGGCCGAGGCCTTCCGCGCCATCTATCGCGAAGCCCAAAGTGATGCCGAAACGCTGCATGCAGCGCCGCATTCCACGCGCGTCGGGCGGCCCGATGAAGTGCTTGCTGCGCGCAAGCCACAGCTGCGCTGGATGCCCTGTGATTAAGCAGCTTCATGTTCACCGTGAAGCGGGCACCAACCCGTATGAAAATATCGCCCTAGAAGAGGCTCTGCTTGCCTCGCTTGGGAGCGATGAGCTTGTTATGTATCTGTGGCAAAACCGCAGGACCGTCGTGTGCGGGCGCAACCAGAACCCGTGGAAGGAATGCCGCGTTGCCACACTTGAAGCCCAAGGCGGACACCTTGCCCGGCGGCTTTCGGGGGGCGGCGCGGTCTTTCACGATTTGGGCAACCTCAACTTCACGTTTCTGGCGCGCGACCCCCACTTTAACGTGGCGCGCCACATGCAGGTGATTCGCGGTGCCCTCGCTTCGTTTGGGCTTGACGCCGTGGTTTCTGGCCGCAACGACATCACCATCGACGGCGCGAAGTTTTCGGGCAATGCTTTTTTCCACACGGGCGATGCCCACTACCACCACGGCACGCTCATGGTTGCTGTGGACACCGCCGATTTGGGCCGCTACTTATGCCCCGATGCGCGCAAACTGGAGGCAAAAGGCATCGCTTCTGTTAAGGCGCGCGTTGTGAACCTGGAAGATCTGTGCCCCGCCATCACTATTGAAAGCTTGTCGGCCGCCCTAGTGTCCGCGCTTTCGCAGGTGTATGGCATCAAGGCGCAGGCACTTTCCCCCGAACGCCTTGCCAATGTGCGCCAGCAGGCGCGCCCCGACTTTTTTGCATCGTGGGAATGGCGCTTCGGCAAAACGCTCGCCTTCACGCACCGTTTCGACGCACGCTTTAGCTGGGGCGGAATCGAAGTGCAACTGCGGGTTGAAAAGGGCAGCGTTGCCCAAGCCTGCGTTTTTTCAGACGCGCTTGATGCGGCCTTCATAGCACAGCTTGCCCCCGCACTGAGCGGCTGCCCCTACACGCTGCCCGCACTGTTGCAGCGCCTTGGCAGCATCGTGCAGACAAGCCCCGAACAATCCACGATTATCGCCGATTGCGCCCTGTGCTTACAGGAAGCCTGCGCATGAAGCGCCTTTCAATAGATCGAGCAATCAGGGAAAGGAAGCAATAGTTATGACACACTTTGACCTTGCCGTTATAGGGGCGGGACCCGGGGGCTATGCGGCCGCTATCAAGGCTGCTCAGCTGGGGCTTTCCTGCGCGCTGATCGAACAGGGTGCCGTGGGAGGCACCTGCCTCAACCGTGGCTGCATCCCCACCAAAACGCTGCTGCACACCACCGAACTTATTGACCAATTGGCACATGCGGCCGATTTTGGCGTGCAGGTTGAAGGGGTGTCGCTTGACTACGTGGCGCTGCGAGCGCGCGTAGCCGCCGTGTGTGACCAGTTGCGCGGCGGCGTGGAAGCACTGCTTGCGGCAAACGGCGTCAAGCTGATTGCCGGCCGCGCCACCCTGGGCGCGGGAAACCGCATAGCGGTTAGGGCTGAGGCGGGGGCTGGGGCCGACGCCGCACCCGCGCCGCAGGATGCCCGTGCTAAGAAGCAAGGTGTTTGCGCAGGTGAAACGCTTGAATTAACAGCCACCGACGTGATTGTTGCCACCGGATCGCGCCCTGCGCTTCCCCCGATTCCCGGCATCGATCTGCCCGGCGTGTACACTTCCGATAGCCTGCTTGAAAACTTCCCCCCGCTAGAAAGCATCGCCATTATCGGCGGCGGCGTTATCGGCATGGAATTTGCCGGCATCTATGCGGCGTTGGGCACAGCCGTCACCGTGATTGAAGCGGCACCGCGCATTTTGCCCCTGATGGACAAGGAGCTTTCCCAAAGCCTCGCCATGGTGGTGAAAAAGCGCGGTTGCGCCGTGTGCGCCGGCGCGCGGGTCGAGCGCATAGAGGCCAGCAGCGCCGAAGCGGGCAAACTCACCGTGCACTACAGCGCCAAAGAACAGGCCCACAGCATCACTGTTGCCGGCGTATTGGTGGCAACCGGCCGCACGCCCAACACGCACGGCCTGTTCACTGGCGACCTTGCCCCCGCACTTGAACGCGGCCGCATCGTCGTTGACCAGCAGCTACACACCAGCACCGATCACGTATACGCCATCGGCGACGCCACAAACTGCCCCATCCAGCTTGCCCACAGTGCACAGGCCCAGGGCATCGTCGCCGCAAGCGCCATCGCGGGCGTTGCCTGCGACATCAACTTACAGGTAATCCCCAGCTGCGTGTATACCAACCCCGAAATTGCCTGCGTCGGCCTAGACGAAGCCGCCGCAAAGCAGGCAGGCCTAGCGGTGAAGTGCGGGAAGTTTTCTTTGGCGGGCAACGGAAAAACGATCATCGGCAGCATCGACCGCAGCTTCATCAAAGTAGTCGCCGACGAAGCGGGCACCCTTATCGGAGCACAGCTCATGTGCGGAAACGCCACCGACATGGTGGGCGAATTTGCGCTGGCCATCGCGCAGGGCTTAAGCGTGGAACAAGCAGCCGCCGTCGTGCGCGCCCACCCCACCTTTGAAGAAGCTGCTGGTGGCGCGCTTGAAGCACTGCTGGGCGGCGGCATCCACACGATGCCGAAGAAAAAGCGGGCGCACTAGACAAGGCGGCAAACCACGCAGCAAGCACGCGCTTTTCTAGTAGGCTTCATCCAAGCTGGCATGGGCATAGGCATCGGTTTCCAAGCCGAAAAACTGCTGCCTGCCAAAGCGATCAAGCGCCACAAGCGCAATCATGCCCGCGTTATCGGTGCAGGCCGAAAACGGGGGCATCGTCAGCCGCACGCCCTGCTGAGCGCACATGATTTCATAGGCCGCGCGCAAGGCCGGATTGGCCGCCACGCCGCCGCCCAGGCAAAACTCGCGCGCACCCGTTTGCTCAAGCGCCGTTTTCGCCTTCGCCACCTGCACATCTATGACCGCCTGCTGAAAGCTGGCCGCAATATCGGGTATGTTAAGCGGACGAGCCGCCGCCTGTTCCTTATTGATGTAAGTGGTAACCGCCGTTTTCACGCCTGAAAGCGAGAAGCGCAAATCATGCGAATGCAGCATCGCACGGGGAAAATCAATGGCCTGCGGGTTGCCCTTGGCCGCATATTCAGAAATAATCGGCCCGCCCGGATAGCCCAAGCCTAAAGCCTTTGCCACCTTATCGAAGGCTTCGCCCACCGCATCATCCAAGGTGGATCCTAAGATTTCGTAATCGCCCCAGGCCTTCACGTGCACCAACATCGTGTGCCCACCCGAAACAAGGGACACCACCAAAGGCGGCGCAATATCGGGCGTTGCTATCTTGTTCGCATACAGGTGGCCTTCAAGGTGATTGACGCCAATAAAGGGAATCTGTGCACCCCACGCCGCCGCCTTCGCAAACGCGACGCCCACAACCAAGGCCCCCACCAGGCCAGGCGCATAAGTGACCGCCACGGCATCCAAATCGCGCCAACGCAGCTGCGGCAAGCCCAAACGCGCCGCCGCCACTTCAAGGCACTCCTGAGTAACGCCACAGATAGCTTCCACATGCTTGCGACTGGCGATTTCGGGGACAACGCCGCCGAAGCGCGCATGAAAATCAATCTGGGAAGCCACCACATCGGAAACAAGCTGCCCGCTGCCCTCAATTAGGGCTGCCGCCGTTTCGTCGCACGAAGATTCGATGGCCAAGATAAGCGGCTTCACGCCGCCGCCAACCCTGCCGTCCGCGCCGGGCAGCGCACCGGCATCGTTGTGAAGCTGCAGCGCCATACCCGCCACATCGTTGCCCGAAAGCGGCAAAGGCCCTTCCATAATCAGGGCATCCTCGCGGTTTGGGTAATAGCCCGGCCGCGTGCCAAGCGCGTAAAACCCAAGGTCACGATAGAAGGCCTGGGCACCTTCGTTGGAAGCCCGCACTTCAAGCGTCGCATCCCGCGCGCCCAAATCGCGCGCATCGGCCGCCAAGCGCGCCAACAATTCCCGCGCAATCCCCAAGCGACGACAGCCCGGGTCAGTGGCAACTTTCAACACCTGAACCCGTCCATCAACCACCCAGCCCCCCGCATACCCCACCAGCACCTGCGAAGCTGCGGCGTACGCCGCCCACCAAATGCGGTCGGGGCGATGCAGTTCGTCGGCAACCAGAGCCACGCTCCACGCATCATCTGCCATCACGCACGCATCCAAGCGCGCCACTTCGGCGGCGTGTGCCGCATCCAGCGGCCGATACACAATGCCCGCGGCATCCGCCTGGGCATTCGCAATCGTCACATCGTTTGCGCGCGCTTGCCTATCGGCGCGCAAGCCGGGTTCTTGCACCCCGCTCACCAAATCGCGGGGGTCGTTTTTCGCCAGGCGAATGCGCTCGTTTTCTTCCGCATCCGACATGCGCGTGTATACCGGCAAGGCCAGGCCAGGGTCGCCCGCCGCCCTATCGTAGGGGTCAAGCGCAGCCGCGCGCCACGCCGCCTGCGCCGCCAACAGCAGCCCCGAACCCGTGGGCGCCCACAAGGGCTCTTCGGCAAAGGTGCCGCAGGGTTCAAACACATCGGCATACTTCACCAGCGCATCGCCCGCCACAAGTAAGCCGGGTTCGCCACTCAAAAAATCCCCCGCCGCAGCCGCGCGCATCACGCAATCGGCACTGCGACGCACCACGCCCGCATCTTCGAGGGTGTAGCGCACCGGGTAGACTTCCTTGCGCATGGCATCGGCCACCACGGCAACTTCGCCGCGCACGGCACTATCCCAAAGCTTCCACGCAATCGCATCAAGGGTGGATACCCCCCACAGGGGCACTTCCAAAGCGCTGGCCATGCCCTTGGCGGTGGCCATGCAGATGCGCACGCCCGTAAACGAACCCGGGCCACGGCCGCACACAACGCAGGCGATACGCTCACGCGCGATGCCCAGCTGGGCTAATAGGGCATCAATGCGGGGCAGAAGCTGGGTATTCGATGCCCGGTGGGCGGCCGCTTCGCTGCTGGCAATGCAGGTGATGGTGCGCGCAGGCGCGTCGAAGCTGCCCACGCCTAAAGCAATCGTTTCATTTGCCGTGTCGAAGGCCAGCACGATGTTTTGTGTTGCAGTATTCACTTTGCCTCTTGCTCGTTTTCGGGGTCGATTAACATTCAAAGTCTGCCGCTGTTTTTTGCAAGCGCGAACGCGAATCGTTCGCCCACAAAAACACAAGACGACGGGCGCGTTCACCGAAGGCCTGCACATGCACATAACGCAGATCTTCTTCGCCCACGCACAAAGCGATGTTCACATAATCGAAGGGCGTGGTGCCGGGGAACTTATCGCCCCATTCCACAAAAGAAACGCCGTCGCCTTCCAGCGTTTCAAAGTAAGCTATATCTTCCAAATCTTGCGGCGCTTCAAGGCGATACAAGTCGAAGTGATACAGGGGCAAATCGCCTTCGGTGTAAGAAATCATCAGGTTGAAGGTGGGGCTTGTTACGGGGTCGGCCACATGCAAGGCCGCTGCAACCCCCTGCACAAACTGGGTTTTCCCTGCGCCTAAATCGCCGGAAAGCAGCACCACATCGCCTGGCCGCAAATGCGGTGCCAGCGTTGCCGCCAGCTGCTTTGTCGCTTCGGGCGAAGTGGTTTTGCGCAGGTATGAAAATCCATTAGCCATGCTGCCTATTGTAGCGCACCAAGGCCTTGCGCGGCAGACACCGTTTGTTCCATCGTTGTGGAAGTGGTCACCGATCCCAGGCCGCCCGGCACCGGAGTGATGGCTCCCACGATCGGTTCGACGGCCGCAAAATCGACATCACCGCAAAACACGCCATCGGCATCGAAGTTGATGCCCACGTCAAGCACGGTTTGCCCCGCCGTGAAGTATGCGGCACCAAAGGCCCGTGCGCGCCCCGTGGCGCAGATCACAATGTCGGCGGCGCGCGTTATTTCCGCCAGATTTTCGCTGCGCGAATGGCACAGGGTCACACTCGCATTGCGCCGCAGCAGCATCATGGCCACCGGCTTGCCAATCACCAGCGAACGCCCCACCACCACAACCCGCTTGCCCTGCACGGGAATCTGGTAGAAATCAAGCAGGCGCAGGCAGGCAGCCGCCGTGCACGGGGGAAATCCCTCGTCGGAATCGGTGAATACCCCGGCCAGCGATGTTTGCGAAATCCCGTCAATGTCTTTGGCAGGAAGCAAGCGATTGCACACAGCGCGTTCATCAATGCCAGCGGGCAGCGGGCGAAACAACAGGCACCCCTGCACGGAATCATCGGCATTTACCTGGTCAATCACGGCTTCAAGCTGATCCTGCGTCGCATCTGCGGCAAGCTCAACAAGCAAGGTGTGCACGCCCAAAGCTTCCGCACGCTTTACGGCCGTGCGTTCATAGCTGATATCGTCGGGGCGCGCACCCACGCGCACCAGCGCCAGCGTGGGCACGCGGCCTGCGGCGCTCAGCGCCTCAATGCGCGGCACCAAGGCTTCGGCCATCGCCGCCACAACCTGCTTGCCACTCAAAAGTTTTGCCATAAACTAGCTAATCTCCTCTAAAACATAGCGGTACAGTTGGTCCGCCTTCGCGGAGTGCGTGGCAATCAGCTCTGTTGCTTCGGCGCTAAAGCGCTGGGCAAGCTGCGCGTCGCTCAAGGATGCCACGTTGATGAACACGTTGAGGGATGCCCCCTGCAGCGCCGCCTTCGCAAACAAAACCGCCACGCCCACATCGGAAAGTGCCAAGCGGCTGCCGTTGTAGGCCAAAAAATCGGCCAGCTCTATCACGCGGCCGCAGTTGCGCATAATGGCCAGCGGCACTTCGCAGGCATCCACCAAGGCCAGCTGAAGCGCTGCTTCCTTCGCCGCGCACTCTTGCTCCGTTGCACGCGGAAGGCCGTAGGCGGCCGCCAAAGGGGCAAAGGCCGCGGCGTCTTCTTCTATCTGTTCCAGCAAGCGTTCGCGCACATCGTCCAGGCGTTCTAAGGTGATGTACACTTCGGCTTCCACCGCAGCATATTTTTTCTTTCCCACCGTTAAGTTGCCCACCATCGAAGCTAACGCGGAAGCCAGCGCGCCGCAATAGGCCGAAGCCCCGCCACCGCCGGGCGTGGAAGCTTTACTGGCCAAGGCGTCGATAAACTCACGATCGATCAGGGGTTTTTGGCACGCCACCTTTAGAACAACCCGGAAATTTTACCCGCAGCATCCACGTCGATGCGACACGCCGCCGGTTCTTTGGGCAGGCCTGGCATGGTCATAATGTCGCCCGTAAGCGCCACCACAAAGCCAGCCCCCGCAGAAACCTTCACCTTGCTCACGGTAATGCGGAAGCCGCGCGGTGCCCCCAGCAGCGTTTGGTTGTCGGAAAAGCTGTACTGCGTTTTGGCCATGCAGACCGGCATATCCCCGAAGCCCAGCGCTTCTAGCTGCGCTATTTCCTTGCGCGCAGCAGGCATAATGTCCACGCCGTCGGCGCGATAGATGCGCGTGGCGATCGCTTCGATTTTCTCGGTCAGGCTCACATCGCTTTCATAGGAAAACGAGAAATTGTTGGGTTCTTCGCACAGGCGCACCACTTCTTCTGCCAGCGCAACGCCGCCGCGGCCGCCTTTTTCCCACACTTCAGAAAGCGCCACATTAACGCCAAGTTCCTTGCATTTGGCTTCCACCAAGGCAAGTTCGGCCGCGGTATCGGTGGGAAACTTATTGATGGCAACCACACAGGGCAGCTGATACACCTTCGTGATGTTTTCAACATGCTGCAACAAATTGGGCAGCCCCGCTTCAAGCGCCGTAAGGTTTTCGTTGTTCAAATCGGCGCGCGCCACACCGCCGTGATTTTTCAGCGCACGCACCGTGGCCACGATAACAACGGCATCGGGCGCAAGATCGGCCAGACGGCATTTGATGTCCAGGAATTTTTCCGCACCCAAATCGGCACCGAAACCGGCTTCCGTCACGCAGTAATCGCCCAGCGCCATCGCCATGCGCGTGGCCATGATGGAATTGCATCCGTGGGCAATGTTGGCGAAGGGGCCGCCGTGTACAAACGCGGGCGTTCCTTCCAAAGTTTGCACCAAATTGGGCTTAAGGGCATCTTTAAGCAAGGCCGTCATGGCCCCCTGCGCCTGTAAATCACCTGCGGTAATAGGCGCATCTTCGCGCGTGTAACCCACCACGATGCGACTGAGGCGGTCCTTCAAATCAAGGATGGATGTGGCCAGGCAGAAGATGGCCATGATCTCGCTTGCCACCGTGATGTCAAAGCCGTCTTCGCGCGGCACGCCATGCGCTTTGCCGCCCATGCCATCAACAATGTTGCGCAGCTGGCGGTCGTTCATGTCGACGCAGCGCTTCCAGGTAATCTTGCGCACATCGAAGCCCAGTGCGTTGCCCTGCTGAATGTGGTTGTCGATCATGGCCGCCAGCAAATTGTTGGCAGCACCGATGGCGTGGAAATCTCCCGTGAAGTGCAAGTTGATATCTTCCATGGGCACCACCTGGGCGTATCCACCACCCGCAGCACCCCCCTTTACGCCAAACACAGGGCCCAATGACGGTTCGCGCAGGGCCACCACCACATTTTGCTCAATCAGAGAAAGGGCATCGGCCAAGCCAACGGTTGTGGTGGTTTTACCTTCGCCCGCGGGCGTGGGGTTGATGGCTGTTACCAAGATAAGCTTGCCGGGCGCATGCTTTTCGTTGACAAGAAGGTTGTAGTCGACCTTGGCCTTATAGTTGCCATAAAGTTCCAGGTATTCATCTGCAACCCCGACCCGCGCTGCGATCTCGGTAATTTTTTCAGGGGTCGTTGCTTGGGCAATTTCAATGTCAGATAGCACGTCGGGCCCTCACTTTCTTTGGTGTTCGGTGTTTTTTAACGGATGAATCGATTCTACTTCGTTTCTTGCTCAAAAATCATGCGCAGTCCCTGTAAGGTCAATTCGGAGTTTATTTCGGTCACTGTCGCACACAAAGGCGCAATGCTCGTGGCCAAACCACCCGTTGCAACAACGGGGGCTTCATAGCCCAACTGGGCAAACACACGGCGAATAAGACCGTCGACACGATCGACTTCGCCATAGACAATGCCCACCTGCATCGTTTCGGCCGTCGTGCGGCCAATGGCGGTATGGGGGTCTTCCAGTTCGATGGCTGCCAGGCGGGCAGCACGGCTGAACAGGGCATTCATTGATGTTTCCACACCGGGGGCAATGATGCCGCCCACGAAGCACCCTTCCGCGTCGATGACTTCCATATTGGTCGCCGTGCCAAAATCGACCACGATCACCGGTGCGCCGTACAGCGCGCGCGCCGCCACCGCATCGGCAATGCGGTCGGCCCCTATTTCGTGGGGGTTGGCGTAAGAAGTCGAAAACAGCGGCTGCGCGCTTTCAAAATTGACCGTGCGCGTTTCGTGGCCAAACATCGCCCTGCCCACTTCCGACCAGCGATCCGTTAGCGCGGGAACCACCGAAGCAAGCACGACGCCGTCGATGGATTCCACCGCAATTTCCTGCGCCAAAAATAGGCCGCGCAACTTGAGGCGCAGTTCGTCGGTGGTGTGAATGGCGTTTGTGGAAACGCGCCACATGTGCCGCAGCTGGTCACCTTCGTATATTCCCAGCACCGTTTGCGTGTTGCCCACGTCGATTGCAAGTAACATATTTTTAACAATCCCCCTTTTAGCAGGTCTTTGCGAAGCGCTCTTTTTCTCGCATGCTATCATATGGGGCACGTAAATAAGTGCTTCAACGGCGCCCCCTGGGCAGAATGCCAACGAAACGCACAAAGGACCACTCATGAAAAGAGCAGCCATGGCCGAAGAACCCGCGCGCATCCTTATCGTGGACGACGAACCTTCCATTACCGAATTCGTCAGCTATGCCATGAAGAAAGAAGGCTTTGCGGCCGACGTGGCAGCCGATGGCGAAAAAGCGCTGGAATTGCTGGGCGCCCACCCCTACGACCTGTTCATTTTAGACATCATGCTTCCCGGCATGGATGGCTATGAACTGTGCCGGCGCATCCGTTCAAAAACTTCGGCACCCGTGCTGTTTTTATCGGCGCGCGACACCGAATTGGATAAAGTGGTCGGCCTTGAAATTGGCGGCGACGATTACCTGGCCAAACCCTTCGGCGTGCGCGAACTACTTGCCCGCGTTCGCGCACTTCTGCGCCGCGGTTCGGGGGCTGAAATGACGCCAGGCAGCCACGCCATCACCGCAAGCGGCATCACCCTTAACGAAGATGCCCACACGGCCACCGGTGCGGCCGGCGATATTGAATTGACGCCGCGCGAATTTGAGCTGTTGGCCAGCCTGATGAAAAGCGCCGGCAAAGTTGTTTCGCGCGAAGATTTGCTGCGCGACGCCTGGGGCTGGGAATACTTAACCGAAACGAAAACAGTTGACACCCACATCAAGCGCTTGCGCGATAAAATTGAAGTGGCGGGTTACGACCCCAGCCTGGTGGAAACCGTGCGCGGCTACGGCTACCGCTTCAAGCTGTAGCTTCTGTTTGCGGCGGTAACACCATCAAGCATCTTTCAACATACTTTTCGCTTTTGGCAACGCTGCTTACGGTGCTGGCGTGCACGGTCTGCATCACCGTGGGTGTTTTGTTTTGGGGGGCACAACCCTTACTGTATATCATGTTGCTGCCTACCGGCGTTGCCGTATTTGTGATAAGCCTGATCATTGGGCATTTTTTGGCACAGCCCCTGCGCGATGTGCACCGTAAAATTGTGGCGGTGCGCCAAGGCAACACCTGCATCGATTTTTCCCCCACCGAAGACCTCTACGAGGCCGACGTGCTGGCGCTGGATTTCAAAGAACTGTGCGAAACGGCAGGCGCGCAACGCAACGACCTTTCCGCCAAGAAGGAACGCCAAACGGCCTTCATTAGCGATGTTGCCCACGAATTGCGCACCCCCCTAACAGCCATCAGGGGAAACGCTGAAATTTTGCTGGACCCCGATTTGCCCGAAGAACTCCACACAAAATTCTGCACCATCATTATCAACGAAAGCGAACGCCTATCGCGCCTTTCCAACGACCTTTTAACGCTGCAGCACATCGAAGAAGACACCACCCCGATGGAGCTTAAGCGCATCAACTTGAAAAACCTGGCGCAAGAAGTGATCGACATGCTGGGTCCCATTTTGAACCAGCGAGGCGCGCACACCCGCGTTGTCGGCGAAGCGCCCGACGTGCTGGGCAACCCCGACCGCCTGAAGCAAGTTATGGCAAATCTTACAGAAAACGCCAGCCGCTTTATCGATGTGGGCGGGCACATCATCATCGAACTTTATGGTTTGGACGATAAATCCATCATCACCGTAAAAGATGACGGCTGCGGCTTCGGGGCCATCGACCCCAACCTGCTGTTCGATCGCTTCTATCGCACCGACACTTCCCGCTATCGCGGCACCGGCGGCACCGGCCTGGGCCTTGCCATTGTGAAATCGGCGGTCGAAGCACACGACGGCACCGTCGTAGCCTTCAACCGCCCCGAAGGCGGCGCCTGCTTCCTAATCGCCCTACCCTCCATCCCCCCAGAACTCTAACGGGGCACACAACAATAGCGCTCGAGAACTTTCGACACTTACTGAAGACCTCGCAGTCATACACATCGGCATTGGCCGCCATCCCTGAAGGTGCCAACACCATGAGCGAACAGCCGGTGGTTTGGAACTGCTGCATATCTCCCCAACAAGCCACTATAATGACTCGCAAGTAATGGTTCTTCGTAAGATAACCTGCCGCATTTCCCTCTAAGGATAATTAGCCATGAAACAAAACTTTTCATTATCAAAAAACCTTAATCACCTGCGAGAACTCCCTTCAATTCAGTTTTCTGCCGTTAGCGCAGTCTCATTATTTATCATGATTCTTTTACCCCTTGTTATCGTAACCCTAATACCAGCAGAATGGTATGCTTCTTTCGGAGAAGCGGGTCTTTATCTGCTTGCTTTCTTAATGGTTATTGTTTTTGTCGCGGCTAGTTTTGCTACAGCAGTAGTTTGGAGTCGTATCTGCACAAACATGCTGAAAGAAAAACCTGATGTAAAAAAAGAGCTAATCAAGGCTAACAATTATTTAGGTTTTTGTCTTTGGACGCTTACTGGCATCCTGGGCTTAATCAGCCTCAGTTCAGGATTAATTCCTAGTGGTCACGAAATACAGCAATTCGAAGTATGGGTTTTCCTGACCACATCAACGTTTTTTTCTTATTCACTTGCAGTTGAATATGTTTTAAGGTTCAAATTGCAGCCCGATCAATAGCGCTAAGCAACTATTGATCGCTGAAAATCCCCAGAGCCAGAATCAAAACAAAAGGTGGTGATAGAAGAGTAATCACTGATCAAGCCCTAAAACAAGTTTGCCGAGGGATAGCCCTCGGCGCTTGGATGTCGCATCCGGAAATGCAATTAAGCACTTTATACCACGTTGCGAATCGCACTGCAATGCATGCGAGATAGCACGTGAAGAATCCCCGCGAGCTACATAGAGGAAGGTTGCTTCGCAGGTTTACCTTCCCAGCTACCAAACAGACTGCACAACTCAACAATAAAACTGCCTTTTGGTGTATAGAAGACTGGGTTGAAACATGCCTTTTGGTGTATTGGAGCATTCATAGGGAATTCTTGCCACCACTGCCAACCCCCCAAAGACAAGCCCTGCGGCCCCTTGCAGAAAAAGAAAAACGCGCGCTTTAACGCTAGCGCACGGCCTTTTTTACGGCTGCGGCAACGCCTACGGCGACGACTACCTTGATGGCGTCGATGATTATAAACGGCGCAATGGCAGCAGCAAAGGCGGCGGCGGGGCTTAGCGCGGCAACAAACATAAGCTGCACCCAGCCGATAAGATAGGTGATGGCCATAAAGATGACGGCGGCGGCAAGATTGATGGCGAGCGCTTTTTTGCCGCCCTGCTCGGCAATGCTTTTTGTGAAATGGATGAAAACAAGTGCAGCTGCGGCGCCCAGCAAAAAGCCCCACAAAAAGCCGCCGGTGGGGCCGGCCAACACGCCGATTCCGCCGCGCATCGCAGAAAACACCGGCAACCCGACGGCACCGATAAGCAGGTAGCCCCCAATGGAAGCCAGGCATTCCTTCGGCGTTAGCGCCAACAAGGCAAAAACCATCACAAAAGTTTGCAGCGTAAAAGGTACCGGGCCAAAGGGCACCGTAATCCACGCAGCCGCGGTCATAAGGGCTATCGAAAGCCCACAAAAAGCAAGGGAGCGCGTGCGCGAGGCCGTACGAGTTTTTGTCAAAGCAGCTGCCATGAAAATCCTTTCATCGGTTAACAAGAAGGGGTAATTTTAGCATATGACCAACTAGTCAGCTAGGGAAAATTTCCCTCAAAATAACCCCATCACGACGTAGCAAGCAGCTGCAGTTGCAGTAGGTTTACTGACGTTTTCATGCTTCAATTGTACGTTCTATTGACAACAGTTCAAGCAAATTTAATGTCTTTTCTTCCGTATTGTCATTACGAGTTCTTCCACAAACAGGATGGCAAGCAAAATTGAAGGGAGGTAATCGGCGAAATTTTTTGGTTGAGCATCCGGAACCGCAAAGGTAATAACGAGGCTGACCACCAGTGCGATGAAAGTTAATGCAGTGAACCATACAGAATGCCAATTTCCATCTTTCATAACTGTTCCTTTCCTTCGGTTTTACCCAGTATAGTGCATATGTTTGACCAATTTTGCCGCGATATCGAACGGTGCGAGTAACATTAACGGGGAGAAAGTAAAGACCCGCTGCCGAAGTGCCTGCGTACACCCCATGTGGGATGCGGTGGTGTCCTAGCTTAATTAAGAGCGCGGCACGCGCGACACACATCCCTTGCGCGGATTGCCCTAAAGGTGCGTTAGAATAGACGAGCAATCAGCGGTATCCACGGGTGACGCTCCGAAAGGAGGCGATCCCTATGGAAATACTTGTGGCACTTGCAGCAAGCTGTACTATCTTGGCTTTTTTGCTCGATGTTATTGAGTTTATCCTGAATAGGATGACAAAGAACAAGAAAAACCGCTAGAGCTGACACTCTAGCGGTCTATAGCGTCTGCGTCACCTGGCAACTTTAACGAGTGGGGTGCCGCTGATTGCCCTTATTGTAACAATATTGAGCACATGATTCCAGACCTATACACCCAAAGGGCACAAACCAGGCAGGGTGCACCCCTCCAGCTTAAGTTGCCCCTAAAATTGCCTAAGTGTCAATGTCTTTTCTTCCGTATTGTCATTACGAGTTCTTCTACAAACAGGATGGCAAGCAAAATCGAACGTGTGAGCTTGATCTAACTAGGAACAATCCCCTTATACCGTCCCAGCGCGGAACCGCACCCTTTTTCGAAGGCATGACCATTATTGTCTTTCCTCCATGGCCTGCTTAAACTTCATCAGATTCAAAATTTCTTGCTGGTCACTTTCTCCAAGCGACTCAAAGTTACGCGCAAAAACCTGACTCGGGCTGTCAATCTTCTTTCCACTTAGCAGTTCATCTGCTGGAATAAGAAACAGATCGCTCAGCTTCCCAAGCTCTTCAGCTGAGACTTTTCTTTTGTTTGCTTCCATCTCCGCAACGGCGGAACGCCCTATACCCAGGTAACGGGCAACGTAATCTTGCGAAAGATGCAGTTCCGTTCTTGCCCGCCGAATCCTTTCGTATAACTTTGCCATAGCCGTGTCCCTTCTCTTTTTCGTCTCACCACTTTAGCACCGTGTACGGAATAATCAACATATATTGTCGGATTATCCAACAAAGGTCAGGAATCCGTCACATTAGACAATCCGCTGCACAAGGCAATGCCGGACCCTAAACTTGCGCCGAGGGTATCGACGAGCCAATCGAGAGGATCGCAGGTGCGGTCGACAACGAAGATCTGATGAAGTTCATCGGTCACACCATAGAGGCTCGCGCATACGATCGCGAGCAAACAAGCTTTTGAGAGGGACATATGACAGCGAAGAGCATTGGCCCACAAAATACCAAAAACCGCATATTCGCAAAAGTGAGCCATCGACGAAAGCACATCGACGCCGGGGCCCAAAAGGTCAAGCTGAATGGACTGCATCCATCGATAGATGCCAGAAAAGACACCAAGCCCCTGATTGAGGCCATCGCCGGTATTCGACGACATAAAAAAGATGAACAGCGCCCAAGCAATGACCAGCACCCAGCTAATGATTACAAAATGTGGCGGATTAGTTTTCTGGCACATAAACGTCTTATTCATCCAGTTCTCTTCTATGGCCTACCTCGATAGCCAGCTGGCAGGGCTTAGCTCCAAAGACACTTCGATAACCGCAATAATCACCAGACAAAACGTAAACAATTCTATCCAAGTAACCATATCCTTAACCTCCTGTATACAGGAGACGTGCCCGCCGACAGGTTGGAACTCCTCGTTTAGAACTTTGCCTTCAGTTCGCCGCTCTCTAGTTTTTTCAGGCGGCGCATTTCAAAGGAGACGGCAACAACCGTGGTGAATATGGCCAAGAAATCGGATACCGGGGCGGCAAAGTAGAGTGCGTCAAGGCTGTTGAACTGCGCAAACAGCAGGGGCAATACTTCGGGCAGAATAAACAGCAGCGGCACCAGAAACAAAATTTGGCGCGTCAGCGAAAGCAAAATAGATTTGATGGGCTGGCCGGTTGCTTGAAAATAGTTTGACCCCACAATTTGAAAACCGATGAAGGGCAACATGAACAGCTGCACCTTTAAGGCAAACACCGTGAAATCAATCAATTCCGGGCTAGTGATGCCAAAAACGCTCACGATCTGTTCGGGGAATACGTGAATGAGCAGCCACATAAGCGTGCCCACCACCGTTGCGCCACCGATGCCATACCACAGCGTTTTGCGCACGCGGTCGACCAGTTGCGCGCCATAATTGAAGCCCAAAAGCGGCTGGATGGCGATGGATACCCCAATAAGCGGCAGCACGGTGAACATGGCAACGCGCTGCACAACGCCGATAGAGGCAAGCGCGTTGTCTGCCCCGATGGAGCTGGCACCGCCGTATTGCACCAACAGATGGTTGATAACAAAGTTGACGACCGCCATGCCCGCCTGCACCACAAAACTGGCCATGCCCAAAGAAACAATCAGGCCAATCACCTTTATACGCGGGGCCATGTAGCGCAGATGCAACTTGATGGGCACGTTTTTCGTCACGATGAAATACCACAGCACGCTGGCGCAGGAAGTGGCCTGACCCAGCACCGTTGCCAGCGCCGACCCCATAACACCCATGCCCATAACGATAACGAACAGGTAGTTCAAAATGGTACACGACACCGCACCGATCAGCATGGTAAGCAAAGCGCGGTTGGGCGCCCCGGCCGTACGGATGAAGTTGTTCACGCCCATGCCGATGCACTGGAAAATGAAGCCGAAGGAAATGATCTGGATAAACGTGGCCGCGTAGGGGCGTACATCGTCGGTGGCACTTGAAACGGTTAGCAGCCAGTCGAGTATGAAGGGATTGGCTGCACACAGCGCAATTACGATAGCCACAACAATGCCCAAAAATACCGTGTTGCCCAGGCTTACTTCCGCATCAAGGCGGCGGCCTTCGCCCATGCGCAGGGCCGCCAGCGCGTTGCCGCCCGTGCCAATCAGCATGGCCAAAGCCATGAACACCGCCATGATGGGCATGGCCACCGTTGCGGCAGAAAGGCCGATTTCGCCCATGGCCTGGCCAAGGAAGATGGAATCGATAACGTTATAGGCGCCGTTGACCAGCATGCCCAAAATAGCCGGAATGGCAAATTCGACGATAAGGCCGGGGATGGAAGCGGTGCCCATGCGGGATACTTTGTCATCACGATGGGGACTTTTCGGGTCGCCCCCCACGGGCGCGCCGGGGAAATTTTCTCCAATAATGCGGGGTTCTTTCATTGCTGTTGCTGCCATAGGTGTGTGTGCTGCCTTTCCTTCTCTTTTGCGTAACGATATATCCTACTCCCAAAACGAAGCAGGCGGCCAGGGTCACTTTTTAAGAAACATGATTCTTGCACATTGACTAGGGGGAAGCGGTGCTTGTTCGCCCCGCCCAGGACGGGCGCGGGCGGGGCGGACGCAAGCTGCTAGAGCAGGTGAACTTCGCCCGAAACAAGGGGGAAGCTTGATCCGTCGGGGGCGCGCAGCACCAGGCGGCCGGCGCCATCCACAGAATCCACCGTGCCCTGCGCCAGGGTATCCCCCGCAGCGTTTGCCACGCTAACCGCGGTGCCCACCAGGGCAAGGTGTGTGTTGTAGGTGGCAACAAAACCAGCAAAGCCTTCGCGCAACCAGCGGTGATAGCAGCGCTCAACGCTGTTAAGCAGTGTGGCCGCCACCCGTTCAAGCTGGGCGCATTGGGGGGCATCAAGGCCGGTGGCCGCCACCTGAGCGCGCGCATCCTGCTCCCACGCCGGGTCTTCGGCCACATAGGCGGGGGTATTTTTGCCGCCAACCGGCCGCTGTTCGGCGGGCCTGAAAACGTTGAGGCCGATGCCGATGCACACCGCCCCTTCAACAACTTCAAGGGAAATGCCGCAGAGCTTGCCGCGCGCACACAGCACATCGTTGGGCCATTTGATGGCAACATCCTGGCCACAGCCAAGCGCCAAAAGCGCCTGGCGCACCGCTACAGACACCACAAGACTTAAGGGGGGCAACGCCGCCTGATCAACCGCAGGCTTCAACAACAGCGACATATACAAGCCGCCCGGCGCACTTACCCACTGCCTTCCCTGGCGGCCATAGCCTGCGCGCTGCTCCATCGCGCTATACACCAGGCCTTCGCTTGCCCCTTCGCGGGCGGCTTGCTTTATTTCTTCGTTGGTTGAAGGGGTGGTTTGCAGGCAGTGCAGGCGAAAAAAACTGCCTTCAAGCTGGCTGGCAATATGTTGCGGGTTAAGCGTTAGCACCGGCGTGCCGCACCCAAAGTGGCCGTTTCAGCCGTTACAGCAACCCCGTCGGCAAGCACGTGATGCGGCAGCAGTTCGCGCAGGGGCTTCACCACAAAATCGCGTTCGGTCAGGCGCGGATGCGGCAAGGTGAGCACTTCATTTTCGCTGATATAGCCTTGATAATCCAAGATGTCGATATCGAGGGTGCGCGGTCCGTTTTTGATTTCGCGGATGCGCCCCAAACTATTTTCGATGGTATGCAGATAGTTCAATAATTCTTGAGGGGGCAGCCCTGTGCGTATAAGCACCACCGCGTTTACGAACAAGTCTTGATCTTCGTAGTAGGCCGGTTCGCTTTCGTAAAACGACGATATGTCGATAATCTGCGTATCGGGCAAAAGGCACATATCGGCAATAGCCTTGTTGAGCTGGGCAATCTTGCCCTGTTGTTCTTCCCCGGGGTCGGCAACAAGCGCCACATTGCAGCCCAGGCCCAGCAGCACATAGGGACGCAAATCGGCAAGTTTGGCCACCGTTGCGGGCACATTGTGGGTGCGCACCACGCTTGCGCCCAGTTCACACGCTATCAGCGCCTCAAGCGCCGAAGCTTCGTCGCGGTCGGCGGGCTTTTCGATGTGATAGGCCTGGCCAATATAGCTTTTGCGCGAAACCGCCGCCATAACGGGATAGCCTAAATGGCAAAATTCATGCAAGTTGCGCACCAGTTCTTTGGTCTGCGCAGCCGTTTTACCAAAACCTGGCCCGGGGTCAACGCAGATGCGGTCGGCGGCAATGCCGGCTGCTTCCAACTGTGCGGCACGGTCGCGTAAATAATCGCGCACATCGGCCACCACATCGCTATAGTGCGGATTATCCTGCATCGTGCCCGGTTCGCCCTGCATGTGCATAAGCACCAGCCCCGCCGTGCAACTGCGGGCAACTTCAACCATGGCCGGATCGCGAAAGCCCGAAACATCGTTGATGATGGCTGCGCCGGCGTCAACGCAGGCCTGGGCAACGCTTGCGTGGCGCGTGTCGATGCTGACGCACACATCGCGTGCCGTCAGGTAGCGCACCACGTTAATCACCCGCGCGCGTTCTTCGGCTTCGGTGACTGCCGCCGCACCTGGGCGCGTTGATTCACCCCCCACATCGATGATAAGCGCGCCAGCTTCAATCATCGCTTCGGCATGGGCAATGGCGCTGGCGTAGGTATTATGCGCGCCGCCATCGGAAAACGAATCGGGAGTGACATTGAGGATGCCCATAACAATGGGCATCCGAGAATCAAAAGTGTACGATGAACAGCGCCAAAGCATGAATTATTTATCTTCTTTCTTTTGTGCTGCATCAGCTGCCTGCGGTGCCGGGGCGGCAGCGGTGGCCTGCGAGGCGGCGGTGCCATCAGCGGCAGCGGCCTCGGCAGCAGGATCGACCGGCGGCGCCGGGGGCTCGTAGCCTTCAACGATGGTCGATTCGGCGGCACGCTTGGCGGCTTGGCCTTCTTCGGACTGTTCGTATTTAAGGTAGTCGCTCCAAGTGTTGTTCAGAAGCGCTTCGCAGGCATCGCCTTCGATGGTTTCGCGTTCCAGCAAAACGCTTGCCATCAAATCGATCTGATCGCGTTTTTCGGAAAGTATCTGGTAAGCGCAATCGTGGGCATCGCGCATAATGCGTGCCACTTCGTTGTCGATGCGACGCGCTGTTTCTTCAGAATAATCTTGCGAATTGCCGTAATCGCGGCCCAGGAACACTTCGTGGTTGGGTTGCCCGAATATCTGCGTGCCCAGTTCGGTGCTCATGCCAAACTGCGTGACCATCGCGCGCGCCATTTTCGTGGCACGTTCAAGGTCGTTGGAAGCACCCGTGGTAATGTCGTCGCAGAAAATTTCTTCGGCAACACGGCCGCCCATGAACACCGCTAAATCGTCCCGCATTTCGTTGCGCGAATTGAGCACCTTATCTTCTTTGGGGATAGAAAGGGTGTAGCCCAAGGCGCGACCGCGCGAAATAATCGAGATTTTATGCACCGGATCGGCATGGGACAGCGTATGCCCCACCAAGGCGTGGCCACTTTCGTGGTAGGCAATCGTATGCTTTGTCTTGTCGTCCAAAATGCGCCCCTTGCGTTCGGGACCTGCGATAACGCGTTCCATCGATTCGCCCACTTCGCGCATGGATATAACCTTTTTGCTGCGACGCGCCGTTAAAAGCGCGCTTTCGTTGAGCAGGTTGGCCAGATCGGCACCGGTGAAGCCCGGGGTTAACTTGGCTATTTTTTGCAAATCGACATCTTTGGCAATCGGTTTATTTTTCGCATGAACCTGCAAAATCTTTTCGCGGCCCTTAACGTCGGGGGCATCGACCACAATCTGGCGGTCGAAACGGCCGGGGCGCAAAAGTGCAGGGTCAAGCACGTCAGAGCGGTTTGTGGCGGCGATTAACACAACGGAATCGTTGGTTTCAAAGCCGTCCATTTCTACCAGCAGCTGGTTTAAGGTTTGTTCGCGTTCGTCGTGGCCGCCACCCAAGCCAGCGCCACGTTGGCGACCAACCGCATCGATTTCGTCGATGAAGATGATTGCCGGGGCAGAATCTTTGGCCTGCTGGAACAAATCGCGCACGCGCGATGCGCCCACGCCCACAAACATTTCCACAAAGTCCGAACCGGAAATGCTGAAAAACGGTACGCCCGCTTCGCCCGCAACCGCACGCGCAAGCAATGTTTTACCGGTACCCGGAGGGCCCACCAACAGGCAGCCGCGCGGAATCTTTGCGCCCATGGCCTGGTATTTTGCGGGGTTTGCCAAGAAATCCTTTATTTCCTGCATTTCTTCGACCGCTTCATCCACGCCCGCCACATCAGAAAACTTCACGTCGGGGCGTTCTTCGGATGTCTTCTTCGTTTTCGCCTTGCCAAACGACATCTGAGAATTGTTGGCCTTTTGCATCTGCGAGAAAAAGAAGAAGAACAGCACGCCTATAAGGATGATGGGCAAAAACGTGCCCAAGATGCCCAGGAAGGGCGAAGGCAGCTTAACTTCATATTGGATGGCGGGATGCGCGGCAAGCAGTTGCCCCAACGAATCCTGCCCCACGTAGGTGGAAGTGAAATTGCGTTCGGTACCCAGCGACGTGACGGCGATGCTGCTGGTACCCACGCCACCCAAGGCGCGCCCGTCGGTGCTTTTATGCAGGCCCATCTGGGCATTGAGCGCTTCAAAGGCCGAATTGAAGGCGCTTGCCGCCGAAGAACCCGAAGTGACGGCCGGGTAATACGTGCCCGACACCGTGGCGCCGCTGGCATCGTAGACCACCTTCGTTACGCGGTCTTGGTTGACCGCCTGCACAAATTCAGACGTGATAAGCGCATCGGTTTTTTTGGCGGTATCGTTGCCCATCAGGTTCATCAGCTGGCTGCCCAAGAAAAAGGCTATCAGCAGAAAACAGACCAGCGAGATTATTGTCGTGCGCGGGTTGGGTTGTATTTGCTTTTTGTTTGCCATACGGTTGTTATACTTCCTTTGCCGGTGTACGCCTGCCCGCTTTGGGCGGGTTGGTGTTGGCTTGTCTTTGTTAGTAAAGTTCAGGTTTCAGCACGCCGATAAAGGGCAGGTTGCGATAGCGTTCCGCAAAATCGAGCCCGTAACCAACGATAAATTCATCGGGACATTCAAAGCCGACATAGCCGCAATCAATCTTTGCCTGCTGCAGCGTTTCTTTGCGCAGAAGCGTGGCGACGTTGAGCGATGCCGGATTGCGCGAAGAGAGATTTTTCAGCAGGTACTTCAAAGTGAGGCCGCTATCCAAAATATCTTCGGCGATAAGCACGTGCCGGTTTTCAACGGATGTGGTGGTATCTTTCATGATGCGCACGACGCCCGAGCTTTTCGCGCCGTTGCCATAAGAAGAAATAGCCATGTAATCCATTTCCAGCGGCAGCTCTATTTCACGCACCAAATCGGCCATAAAAATGGCGGCGCCGCGCAATACCGAAATAACCAGCAGGCTTTCCCCCGCGTAATCTGCCGTGATTTGCGCGCCCATTTCCTTGACGCGTTGATGCAGCTGTTCTTCTGTAAACAGGATTCTATCTATGTCATCGTGCTGCTTGATGCCCACACATGCCTCTTTTCGCGTGTTTTTGTTTAGCCGTAAGTGTAGCATTAGCTAGCGCGTCTCCATAAACAATACGGTAACGCGCGTGTGCTTGCCCATGATTTTATCATGAAGAGCGCGCCGGACTTCACCCGCGCAGTTCGGGGAAGCTTTCTAGCAGGCGCGCCATGGGCAGCCCCACCACGTTGTCGAAATCGCCTTGGATGGCCGAAACCAGCTTGCCGCCTTCGCCTTGAATGGCGTAGGCACCCGCTTTGTCGAAAGATTCGCCACAGGCAAGGTAATCGGCAATTTGGGCATCGGTCAGCGGCTTGAAAGTTACCTGAGTTTTTTCAACGAAGGTGCGAAAGCCACAGGTGACATCTTCGACGTTGGGGGCACCCACATACCACACCGAAACCGCGGTCATAACTTCGTGGGTGGCACCCGAAAGCTTGCGCAACATGCCGGTTGCATCGGATAAGCTATGGGGCTTGCCGAAGATGCCGCCATCTTTTACCACCATCGTATCTGCCCCGATCACCGCCGCAAATCCGCTGTATGCCTGCGCCGACACTTCGTCGATAAGCTGCTGCACGATGGCGCCCGCCTTGCGTTCGGCCAACTTTTTGACCGCTTCTTCGGGCTGCGCGGCCAAATCGGGTTCGAGCGATTCGTCCACGTCAGATGTGCGCACAGAAAACGCGACCTGCGCGTCGCGCAGCAGTTGGGCGCGGCGGGGTGAGCCCGATGCCAAGATCACATCGATGGGGGGCATCGCGGGTTGCTCGGGTTGCGCGGGTTGCTCGGGCTGCTCGGGCTGCGCAAGATTGCTGTTCACATCACTATTCACGGGCACTGCCCTCTTCTTGTTCGAGGGGTGCAACACCTTTGCGTCGCGCGCGATACGCTGCCATCGGTTCAAGGCGCACCCCGTTTTTGTTAGCCGAAATGGCCAGGTCACCCTGGATGTTGTTCGTGTAGCCGCCCAGCGGCGCACCCTGGACAAACCCGGCGCACACCGCATCAATAGAAGCGGTTTCAATGCGCGCATCAAGCCCCAGCATACGCTGCAATACGCCAACGGCAACGCGGCGTTGCAGCGGCAGCGCCGCCTGCCCCAACGCGGGAGCAAGCACGCATCCCGCACCGTAATCGACGCGCTGCTCGGACCCGTCTGCCCAGGCCACACACTCATCTTGCAGCGTGGCGGCCTGAGCATCCAACATATCATCTTCATCGGCGATAAGGTTCATGGTGCGACACAGCGTTTCAAGCAGCTGGGGGTTGCGCTTGGCAGCCAGCGGCACGATTTCGTGGCGCACAAAAGCGCGAAAGCGATCGGTGTGGGCATTGGTGGCATCTTCGCGCCACAGGTTGCCAATGCCGTCATAGGCAACGGGCAGCCCCGCTTCGACGCGCTGGCTTATATAGCTGCGCAAATCTTCCTTGCTGGCATCAAGGCAGGGGCGCACCACCGGCCCGTTGGCGTAAAGCATCGAGCGAAAACCGCCCGGCCCTGTGCCTACTATCGAGCGCATGTAGAAGTTTTCCACACGATCATCTTGCGTGTGCGCGGTGCATATCCGCCCTTCGGCAAGGGGCACCCCCGCGTGCAGGCAAAAACTTTCCAGCGCTTCGTTGGCCGCCAGGTAGCGTTCGTGGCGCGCGATGGCTTCCACGTTGCCACCCGAACGCTGCGCTTCGGCCGCGATGTCGATTTCGCACATATACAGCGGTATCTGCAGCAGCTCGGCAATGTTTTGCACGAAGGCCTGGTCATCTTCAGAAGCCTGGCCGCGCAACTGGTGATTCACGTGCAGCATGGCCAAATCGCCCAAGGCCCCGGCCTTCGCCAAATCGGCGGCTATATAGGCCAAGGCCACCGAATCCGATCCGCCCGAAACCATCAGCAGCACCGCCGAATCAGGGGTGGCAAGCTTGCGTTGCGCAATAGTGCGCCCGATGCGGGCCGTCATATCTTCCATCAGGCAATCCCCTCGAAAAGAGGTGTGGAAATATAGCGCTCACCCGTATCGACCAGCATCGTTACTATGTTTGTGCCGCGCGCTTCGGGGTGCTCGGCCACAAAGCGGCGGATGGCCGCAAGGTTGGCGCCCGTCGAAATGCCCACAAGCAGGCCTTCCGTTGTTGCCAGCGCGCGTGCTTGCTCAAGCGCATCGGCGGTTGCAACGGGCAGGGCGCCGGCCAAGGCTTCCACATCAAGTATGGCCGGGATAAAGTTGGCGCCGATACCCTGGATGCCATGGGGGCCGGGGGTTAAAGGGGCACCGGCAAGCGTCTGGGAAATGATGGGGCTATCGGCCGGTTCGACCGCAAAGCACTGCGTGGGGGCGCCGCGCTCGGCAAAATAGTGGGCGCATCCCGTGATGGTGCCTCCGGTGCCCACGCCGGTGATCAGGTAATCGGGCGCGCCACCCAGTGCCGCTTCGATTTCGGGGGCCGTGTGCTGCTGGTGGGCAAGCGGATTATCTGCATTGGTAAACTGCCCCACGATCCAGCCGCCCGGCGTTTGCGCTGCAAGCTCTTCGGCGCGCGCCACCGCCCCGGCCATGCCCTGGGCGGCAGGCGTCAGCACCAACTGCGCGCCGTAAGCCGCCAAAAGCGCACGACGTTCGCGGCTCATGGATTCCGGCATGGCCAACACGACGCGATAGCCGCGCGCCGCACCGATCATGGCGATGGCGATGCCCGTGTTGCCGCTGGTAGGTTCAATAAGCACGCTGTTTTCGGGCGAAATTATGCCCGCCGCTTCGGCGCGATCGATCATTGATTTCGCCGCGCGATCCTTGATGGATGCACCCGGATTAGCGGCCTCATATTTTGCATAGACGCAGGCGCCCACAGCCTTCGAGAACTTTTCCAATTTCAAAAGCTGCGTGTTGCCGATTGCTCGTGATACTTCATCTGCCATGGTTCCTCCTTTGTCGAATTGTGTTCGCACCGATTTTAACGCTTCCCCACCAATAAAGACACCATTCATCTGCGCTTCGCCGCAGAAAGGCACGAACGCCGGCAAGAAGAGAAAATGCGGTCAAAATCACCATACCCGCATGTTTACCACACGAGAAACGGCGCATTATCGATACTCCAGTGCACATCGCGCACATAACGTTGCAGCGCCGTGGCGTCACCCGCCAAAAACAACCGCACAATTTCGGCGTGTTCATCGTTGGCCTGTTGCAGTAAGGCAATTTGCTTATCGTGGTCCACGTGTGCATACTCGCGTTTCATAAAGTAGCGATTCAGTTGACGCACATAACCTATCAACTTCTCGTTACCGCAGCGCTGCACGTAGTAATCGTGAAATTCGTGCTGCAAATCGTCGTACTTCTTCAGCATACTTTTGGCGATAGCCAGCTGCATCGATTCGTGCAGAAACTGCAGCTGCGCGCGATCGTCTTCATCCATGCGCGGACACGCCAAAAGCGCCGCTCTCCCGTCGAGCGGACCGATGATCTCGACGATTTCACGCGCGCTTTCCTCATTCATGGCCTTAACGTGGAAACCTTTACGCGGAAGATTTTCCAAGTAACCGTCGCTTGCCAGCTGTATAAGGGCTTCGCGCACCGGCGTGCGACTGACGTTGAGAGCATCGCAAATTTGCTGTTCGCTCAGCTTGTCGTCGCCAGCAAGCCTGCCGCTATCGATTGCCTGAGCAATGTGATCATACACATGATCTTTTAAG
>JAVVPE010000023.1:0-26814 GCA_036655915.1 Raoultibacter sp. | reverse complement strand
ATCCTCAGCTGGAAGAGGGGTTCGGCACATAGCAAACTCGAGAACATAAGAGAGACTATGCGCTTAAATACATAGTTTTTCGCAACGACATTTCTGATCGCTTCTGCGCGGATCGCAATAAAAAAGGTGGGGATCACCCTGTTTGCCACCAAAGAGGGTGTCCATACCCCCTTCATCAACAAATTCAAGACCGTTATCGGTTACGACGGTTAAAAATAGCTGAGCCCACAGTTTTTGCGGGCACGCCGCTTTGAGATAGCTAAGCGCTTCGCTCACGCATTGTTGGGTCTGTTCTGGTAAAAGGATGGAAAACTGGAAGTGTGAGGGACGATGATAGAGGGTCAAGACTGCTTGTGTATCACATGCTCTGCCCTCCACGCAATCCATCTCAAGGGCTGTTGTCTGCCTATCTTGAGAAAGGCCACAAAATGCTGCATAGGACTTTTCTTTACTATGAGAAGTTGCTCTTTTTGCTGCCCTGTGATGACGAGGCTTAAACCCCACTTTACGCTCAAGCTCCATATTGGTCAGACCTCCCACGCCAGCTTCTATAAGGCGGTATATGGTTGACTCTGATACAGAGAGCACGCCTGTATAGGTAACAGCAGTTTCATAGGGTGAGAGGCCACGGGTAAGCCCTTCTTTGATCATCAGCGCAGCCTTGTTCATCTGCGCGGCGCTCATATCAAAACCCCGTCTCGATTCGCTTCTCACCTCGCTTGCTTGCGTGTCAGCGGCTTTAGCCAGATACATCATACGTGATGCTCTTTTACACCCGTAGTTTCTTTTGGAACACCCGTTACACACACCGGGGGGTGCAAGGATATGGGGACAAGAAGTGTGTGTTTGGTAGGTGATACACACATCCCTGCAATCAACGCGCTTGCATTCAACGCAAACACTATGGGGGTGGGGACATACAGCACAAAGACCGCTTTGGGTACAGCGAAAACTTTCTCGACACTTAGTTTTTCTTACTCTCGAACTTGCTTTGGGTGTAGCGTTTTTCCTGACCTCCCGAGCAACAGTGGAAGGGCTTTTGTCGATGCTCGATGCGATGGCTCTAAAACTCATCCCCGCATCCAGACCTTCCTCGATTTTTTGTCTGTCATAAAAAGACAAACGGCGGTAAGCTGTCATGGTGGCATCCTTTCTCCTTGAAAAATAGGCACACTATTCATTCTAGGTAGGAAGGATGTCACCGTATATAACTTTCAGACTCAACGCACCTGTTGCGCTAGGTCTGAAGTGTTGCACTGAGTGTTGCGCTGAGTTTGCAATTTAAGCCCTGTATAATCGGGGGCAGCATCTACCGAACAAATGAAGACGCGCTGGAAGCGGTTGAAACCGGCGTGGCGAGCGTGATACAATGCGGTTGTGCACAGCAAAGCCCGGATTGTTTAAGGCTGGCGGGCGGCGCAGTGTTTACTTGTTAAAGGCCGGTTGCCGCCGGTCTTATTTTTTTACTGCGTCATCCGCTCGCTTATTTTTCCTCCTCTCGCGCCGATCCAGTAGCATAACCACTAAAACAAGCCAATTTGGTAAAACCGAAATTGTGAGTATCAGAATTTCTTTCAGCATAAGGCAACACTCCTTTCGAAGCGCCGCCCGCGTCGGACTTTGCTGGCACCAGCAAAGTATACCGCAAGCAGCACAAGCGTATCGGTGCTGTGTTTTGGAAGTCCATTGGTGAGCAGGGGAGTTCTTGATCTTAGGATGCTTGCGCAAACTTGGCTTATCGATTGTGCTGCAAGCTCTGGGTTTTGAGATGTTCGCCCCTGATCACAGGTCGGGTAAATTGTGGTAGACGCCTTGTCGGTGTCCGGCGCGCACAACTTTAATGATCAGATTCCCTTCGTCGATAGCGGCAAGAAGGCGATAGCTTCCGACGCGATAGCGCCAACCCTGTTGCGTGCCTTGTATCTGCTTGCTTCCGGCAATCGCTTTAGGGTTTTCGCACCCTTCCAAATTGTCCTCAACCCATGACGCAATAAATAGGCGCTGTTTCTTCTCGATCGATAACAGCTGTTTGGCTGCTTTGCTGGACCAGGTAACATGCCAGGTCATCGTGCTTCCTTGCACATACGCATGACTTCATCCATGGTGTAGGTGCTGTCGTTTTCTTCGGCGAGTGCTTCGGTGTATGCTTGTAAGTCGGTCGCATCTTCAACCTTTTCAAGCACGGCTTCGCGCACAACCTCTGAAAATGTTTTACCGCGAAAATCGGCGTAACTTTGTATCCAAGATTTTTCTTCACCAGCAAATCTGATGGTGGTTGCTTCCATGGCCATTTTTACCCCTTTCACCGTATTACGACGTAATACGATTATAGCACAGCTTCAACCTGCAGAAGCATTTCCTTTGCCAGCGCAAACTTTACGCAGATTTAACACGGGGCAGACGGCGTTTTGACCTGCATCCTTCACCATGTTCTTGTGCTTACAACAACGTGGATTTGAAAGGAAAGAAATGAAAAAAATGTTGGTCGGTATCACCCTGTGCGCCGTGCTTGCTTTGGGCGTTTTCGGTATGGCGGGATGTTCTGGTGGCGCTGCACAAGGTTCGACTGCGCAAGGCTCGGCTTCGCCTTCGGGTGATATTTCGGTCTACTCGCGCGAAGAAGGATCGGGCACCCGCGGTGCGTTCATCGAACTGTTTGGCATCCAGCAAAAAGATGCCAAGGGCGAAAAAGTTGATATGACCACAGCTTTGGCCGCCATTACCAACTCGACTTCCGTGATGATGACCTCCATCGCTGGCGACCCCAATGCTATCGGCTACATTTCGCTGGGTTCGCTCAACGATACGGTGCGCGCGCTTAGCATCGACGGCGCCCAGCCCACGGCCGCCAACGTGGCCGACGGCAGCTACAAGATTGCCCGCCCCTTCAACATTGCCACCAAGCAGGGACTTTCTGATCAAGCGCAAGATTTCGTTGATTTCATCATGAGCGCCGATGGCCAGAAGGTCGTTGTGGATAACGGCTACGTTGCCGCCGCTAGTGGCGCGAAGGCCTACACGGCTTCCGGCAAAAGCGGCAAAATCGTGCTGGCGGGATCTTCCTCTGTTGCCCCGGTGATGGAAAAACTTTCCGAAGCCTACAAGAAAATTAACCCGGATGTCACCCTTGAAGTGCAGCAATCCGATTCCACCACCGGCGTGAACATGGCCACCGAAGGCACCTGCGACATCGGCATGGCTTCGCGTGAACTGAAGGATTCCGAAACAGCGGGCGGCCTTAAAGCCACGGTCATCGCGCAAGACGGCATCGCCATTATCGTGAACAAGGGGGCTTCCCTCGAAGGCATGACCAGCGATCAAGTGATGAAAATCTACACGGCCGAAGCGAAAACGTGGGAAAACGTTCTTGCCTAGGCGCGGCTTGCGTGTGCTTTGAGCGTGCCGTGTTTGCTGCTGCTGTGTTTCTAGGGAGGGAGTTTGATGAAAAAGGCGTTTATCGCCGAAGGTGCAGCACGGGTTTTGTTTGGCGCCGCCGCGGGGGTTTCGATCCTTGCGGTAGCGCTGATCTGCATCTTCTTGTTTACCAATGGCGTGCCGGCCATCGCACAGATCGGCCTGCCCGATTTTTTGCTGGGTACCACCTGGCGCCCGGCCAACGATATCTATGGCATTTTCCCCATGATCGTGGGGTCGGTGTATGTTACGGCCGGCGCCATTGTTGTGGGGGTGCCCATCGGCCTTGCGTGTGCCATTTTTCTGGCGCGTTTTGCAAGCGGGCGCGTGGCGCGCATTTTAAAGCCGGGCGTGGAGCTTTTGGCGGGCATTCCTTCGGTGGTCTACGGCTTTTTCGGCCTGGTGATGATCGTGCCGTTTTTGCGCGTTGCGGCCCCGGGCAACGGGCTTTCGCTGTTGGCGGCCGCCCTGCTTTTGGGCATTATGATTTTGCCCACCATTATCACGGTGGCGCAATCGGCCCTAGAAGCGGTTCCGGGCAAGTATTACGAAGGTGCTCTGGCGCTGGGGGCCTGCCACGAACATGCCGTGTTTAAGGTGCTTGTTCCTGCGGCGGCATCCGGCATTATGGCGGGCATTATTTTGGGCGTGGGGCGCGCCATCGGCGAAACCATGGCGGTCATTATGGTGGCGGGCAACCAGGCCGTCATCCCCGAAAGCATCTTTGCCGGCGTGCGCACCATGACGGCCAATATCGTGCTTGAAATGGGCTATGCGGCCGATTTGCACCGTGGCGCACTTGTGGCCACCGGCGTGGTGCTGTTCGTGTTCATCCTTATCATCAATACTACTTTCAACATTTTGAAAAGGCGGGGTGACGCCAAATGAGCGCGCGTCTGTTGCGGTGGGCGGTGTATGCGGGGGCTGCGGCAACCACGCTTATCCTGCTGTTTTTGGTGGGCTACATCTTGGTTAAGGGCCTGCCCTATATCACCCCTTCACTTTTTGCGTGGGAATACACATCCGACAACGTTTCGCTTATGCCCGCGCTGATAAACACGCTGCTGATGACGGCGCTTTCGCTGGCCATGGCCGTGCCGCTGGGCGTGGGTGCCGCCATTTTTTTGGTGGAATACGCCACGCGCGGTAACAAATTTGTGCAGCTGGTGCGCACCACTGCCGAAACGCTGGCGGGCATTCCTTCCATCATCTACGGCCTGTTCGGCATGCTATTTTTTGTGACGGCTTTGGGTTGGGGCCTATCGCTGATGTCGGGGGCGGCAACGCTGGCCATCATGGTTTTGCCCGTTGTTATCCGCACCAGCGAAGAAGCGCTGGCTGCTGTGCCCGACCCCTATCGCGAAGGCAGCTTTGGCCTGGGGGCAGGCCGCTTGCGCACCGTGTTTCGCGTGGTGTTGCCCAGCGCTATCCCCGGCATATTCGGCGGCATCATCTTAAGTATGGGCCGCGTGGTGGGCGAAGTTGCCGCCCTTATATTTACGGCAGGCACCATTGCTGCCATCCCCGATTTTTTGGGGCAGGGTGCGCCCGCCGTGTTTGATTCGGCTCGCACGCTGGCGGTGCATATGTATGTGCTGGCAAGCGAAGGCCTGCACATCAACGAAACCTATGCCACAGCGGTCGTGCTGCTGGCCTTGATTGTACTTTTGAACGCCGCTTCAGGCGTTGTCGTCCGGAAAATGAGTAAAGGAAGCAAACATGACTAATGCTGTAGTGGAAAAGATCGTGGCCGCCAAAACCTCGCGCGTTGCGGGAGTTGCGGGGGCTGGCCAGGGCATCGGGTCGCAGGCGGCACCCCTCACTTTTTCCCCCAGCCATCAGGATCGGCGCCGCGAGGCTTCCCTTCGCGCGGAAACTTCCGTGGCCGTGCCTGCCGCCCCCACCAAAATGCAGGTGAACAACTTAAACCTGTATTACAAAGATTTCCAGGCGCTTAAAAATATCAACTTGGATTTCCCTCAAAACCAGGTAACGGCCTTGATAGGGCCTTCCGGCTGCGGCAAATCAACGCTGCTCAAAAGCCTCAACCGCATGAACGACTTGGTGCAGGGTTGTCGCATCGAAGGCGAGATTTTGCTTGACGGGCAAGATGCCTACAAAACGGTCGACGTCAATGCGCTGCGCCGCCGCGTGGGCATGGTGTTCCAAAACCCCAACCCGTTTCCGATGTCGGTATATGACAACGTGGCGTTTGGGCCGCGCACCCACGGCGTGAAAAATCGCGCGCAGCTCGATGCTGTCGTGGAACAAAGCCTGCGCGATGCCGCCATTTGGGATGAACTGAAAGATCGCCTGAAGAAAAACGCGCTGGGTTTATCGGGCGGTCAGCAGCAGCGTCTGTGCATTGCCCGCGCGCTGGCGGTGCGCCCCGAAGTGCTGCTGATGGATGAAGCCACCAGTGCCCTCGACCCTATTTCAACGGCGAAAATTGAAGAATTAGTGGCCGAACTAAAAAACAAATACACCATCATCATGGTGACGCACAACATGCTGCAAGCCCTGCGCGTTTCCGACACAACGGCGTTTTTCCTGTTGGGGGATATGGTGGAAGCGGGTCCCACACAAGAAATATTCACCAATCCGCACGATACGCGCACGCAAGATTACGTGGCCGGCCGCTTTGGCTAGGCAAAATTCTGGTTTGAGGAAGGCTTTTTCGGGTAGTATGACATCATGATTTATTACGTTGAAGACGATACGAACATACGCGATTTAACCGTGTACGCGCTGCGCCAAGCAGGCTTTGATTCCTGCGGCTTTTCCTGCGCGGAAGATTTTTTCGCGGCGCTGGAAACACAAATTCCCGAACTGGTGTTGCTTGATATCATGCTGCCGGAAACTGATGGTTTAGAAATTTTGAGCCAATTGCGCGCAGGCGCGGCCACCAAGCATGTGCCCGTGATGATGCTTACGGCCAAAGGTACCGAATATGACACGGTGTGCGGACTTGATGCCGGGGCCGATGATTATTTGTCAAAGCCTTTCGGCATGATGGAACTGGTTTCGCGCGTCAATGCGCTTTTGCGCCGCGCCAGCGAGCCGGCAGCTGTTTTGCAAGATACGCTTACCTGCGATGGCATAGCGCTTTCGGTGGCGGCGCACACCATCACGGCGGCCGGCACCCCCGTTGTGCTGACGCTTAAAGAATTCGACCTGATAAAAACGCTTATGCAGCATGAAGGCCAGGTGCTTACGCGCGACCAGCTGCTAGAAGATGTGTGGGGCATCACGTATGCAGGCGGCACGCGCACAGTGGACGTGCACGTGCAAACGCTGCGCCAAAAACTGGCGGCCGTAAGCCCCGGTGTTGAAGCGTGTATCGCCACGGTGCGTGGCGTGGGCTACAGCATCAAGGCGGGTCGGTTGCGTTGACAGCTTCGGCGGGCCCTCGCCACCACCCCAGAAGCCTTGCGGGCACCATTTTTCGCACGGTGCTGCTGTTTTCCCTTTTCCTTATATTGGTGTTTGCGCTGGCCGTGGGTGCCATTTTCTACCAATCGTTTGAGCGCACGGCCGAAAGGCGCCTGGTGCAAGAGGCTCAAGCCGCAGCCCTTGCCCTCAATGCCAACCCGGCGCAGCAAACCGAAATCTCCCAGGTACAGTTTGTCGGCTCCATCCGCTACACGCTGATCGGCGCCGATGGGGTAGTGCTGGTCGATAGCGCCACCGATGCCGCTGCGGCCGACAACCACGCCACGCGCCCCGAAGTAATCGAAGCCAACAAGCAGGGGGTCGCCACGGCGCTGCGCTATTCCGCCACGCTCAAAACCGACACCATTTATGCGGCTGTTGAGCTGGACAACGGCGGCATCGTGCGCCTTTCGGAAGAACGCCAATCGCTGTTTATCTTCTGGGGGGATATGCTGCTTCCCTTGATCATAGCCTTAATCGTGGTAACGCTGCTGGCATTTTTTGTATCGCGCACGCTTACCCGGCGCATCATGGGTCCCATCGACGCCCTGAACTTCAAGGAACCGCTGGAAAATGAAATCTACAGCGAAATGGACCCGCTGTTGGTGCGCATCGACGAACAGCAGGCGCAGCTGAAAACCCAGAACAAAGAACTGGCCGTGGCCGAAAACATGCGCCGCGAATTTTCGTCCAATGTCAGCCATGAAATGAAAACGCCGCTCACCGTTATATCGGGCTATGCCGAACTGATGAAAAACGACATGGTGGCTGCGGCCGATCGCCAAAAGTTTGCCGAACTTATCTACGAAGAATCCCAGGCCATGCGTTCGCTTATCAACGATGTGCTGACTATTTCGCGCCTGGATGAAACGGTTGGCAGCGAAAAAAGCGATCAGCCCGTCGATCTGTTTGTTACGGCCAAAATTGTGGCGGGTCGCCTGCGTAGCTTTGCCGAAGGCAACGGGGTATCCATCGCGGTTGAGGGCGAATCGGCCTTTGTGCTGGGCGTTGATACCCTGTGCGAAGAAATGCTGTACAACCTGATAGAAAACGGCATTCGCTACAACCACGTAGGGGGCAGCGTTACCCTGCGCGTCGATGACGCGCCAACAGGCCCTGTTGTGGTGGTAAGCGATACGGGGGCAGGTATTGCAGAAGAATACAAAGACAAGGTATTCGAGCGCTTTTTCCGCGTGGACAAAAGTCGCTCAAAGGAAACCGGCGGCACCGGGCTGGGCTTGGCCATCGTCAAACACGCCGTGCAGTATCACCACGGCACCATAGAACTGGCAAGCAAACAGGGCGCCGGCACGAAATTCATCCTACATTTCCCCCCGTTTCCCGAAAGTAACTAAACCGTAACCCTTCCCGCAGTCCACTCGGGTAACCGTCCCCAACAAAGTAAACAACAGGTGTTCTGTGGTGAGGCGAGTAGCCCTGAAAAGCCGAAAAGTATGAGCTAAGCGTATCTTCATACGCGTGCGATAGCTTTGAGAGGTTTGAAGGGCTAATCGTCCACCACAGGGCACCGTCAGGTTGAGTCCTGAAAAGCCGAAAAGCGTGAGCTAAGCGTATCTTCATACGCGTGCGATAGCTTTGAGAGATTTGAAGGGTTAATCGACCGCCACGGGGCACCGTCAGGTTGAAAGAAAAGCCCTGTTCCGCAATGCCAGGATGAACCCACCTTAAAAGGTGGGTGCTCGCAGCGAACTGCCTGGTTTTCGCATCAACAGACGCGAATCTCCATTTTGCCCGCGATCTTGAGCTCCCCAATAAATCGCATCGGTCCATCTGAAATGCACCGCGGAAGCAGGACTTACTTATGAGTATATGGACACTTTGCAGAAAGAAAAGTCTTGACATCATGCTAAAGTATGGGCATGGAAAATCTGTTTACTGAAATAGAGAACGAAACGAAGTTAAAGGCCGCCCCTTTAGCGGTTCGCGTGCGTCCAAAAACCATTGATGAACTGGTAGGACAGCAAGATATTGTCGGTGCAGATTGTTGGCTGCGCACAGCGATTGAAAACGACACTTTAAGTTCCGTCATACTTTTTGGCCCTGCCGGCACAGGAAAAACTTCCCTTGCCCATATTATTGCGCAATCTACAAAATCTGTTTTTGTCGAAGTGTCGGCCATCGGGGGTACGGTGGCCGATCTGCGTCGCGAAATCGATGCGGCCGAAAAGCGGCTGGTGGGTTTTGGGTCGCGCACCATTTTGTTCATCGACGAAATTCACCGCTTTAGCCGCTCTCAGCAAGATGCCCTGCTGCATGCGGTGGAAGATCGCATCGTCATACTGGTGGGTGCCACCACCGAAAACCCTTATTTTGAAGTCAATTCGGCTTTGTTGTCGCGCTCACGCGTTATCGAACTGCATTCCCTGGCCGATGATGACGTGGCAACATTGTTGGACCGTGCGCTGGGTGATCCTCGGGGTTTGAGGGGCGCCTACACACTTGATGCGGCGGCGCGCGCTGCCATTGTGGGAATTGCCGGGGGCGACGGGCGCGCGGCGCTGACCACGCTGGAACTGGCGGCTTCCCTGATAAGCCCTGGCAACGCTGCGGCGCCCACACCCCTGAGTGTTGCGCAGGTGGAAGCAGCCATGCCCCATCGTGGCCTGCCCTACGACAAGAACAAGGATATGCACTACGACATCGTATCCGCCTTCATCAAATCGATGCGCGGATCAGACCCCGATGCGGCGCTGTACTGGCTTGCCCGCATGATTGAAGGTGGGGAAGACCCCAAGTTTATCGCGCGACGCATGTTTATTTTGGCGTCGGAAGATGTGGGTAACGCCGATCCGCAGGCGCTGCTTATCGCCGAAGCCGCGTTTCGGTCGGCCGAGGTTATCGGTTACCCCGAATGCCGCATCAACTTAGCCCAGGCGGCGGTTTATCTGGCTTTGGCACCGAAGTCCAACGCGGCCTATTTAGGTATCGGCGCGGCGTTGGCCGAAGTGAAAAACGGCCCCAAGCGCGATGTGCCCGCTGTTTTGCGCGACCGGCATCGCCCGGGTTCGCAGGATTATGGTGCGTATCTCTACCCGCACGATTACCCTGAAGGGTGGGTCGCCCAGCAGTATTTGCCCGATGGTTTGGGCCGGGGTTGCTTCTTTACTCCGGGCGAACGCGGGTGGGAATCCTATCGTGTAGATGCCGTGGCACGCGATAGGAAACCGCGTTAACGTGGTACAGTATTGGCTTTGAAATAAGGAGGTCAGCTCATGGAATTTGGAGAGTTTTTAAACATCGCGCTACCGGTGGTCTACGTCGTTGTGGGCGTTGTACTTGTGTGGTTTATCATCGAACTGGTGGTAACGGTGCGCAAAACGCGCGCGGTGGTAAAAGACGTGCAGAAAAAAATTGATCCCACGCTTGCCAGTGTCGAAAAAATCACTGCTTCGCTTGAACCGGCTGTGGCAAAAATCGATCCTTTGGTTGAACGCGTTTCGCTTACGGTCGATGCTGCCAATCTTGAAATCATGCGCCTTGACCAAATTCTTGAGGATGTCAACGAAATCACCGACAAAGTTTCTACGGCAGCCAACGCGGTCGAATCGGCCACAAGCGCCCCTCTTGCCATCGTCAACACGATGACCGATAAGGTACGCGGCGTTTTGCGCAACCATCGCGCTTCCGAAGAATCCATAGCGCTGGGTGAAAGAAAGGCGCAAGAGCCAGCATCTGCCGATTCCCTTTCAGAAAACCCGGCAGCAAAACTTGCTTCGACCAGCTTTGATGCTGCTGAACAGTTTGTGGCAGAAGCCTTTGCACCCAAAGAGGTAGCCCAACCTGAACGCACGGTGGAAGCGGCCGAAAAGTGGGCAGCAGCCCACGCCGCACACAGCGCCACGCCTGACGCAGCAGCTGCAGCGCCGGCCGAACCCGAGCAGGTTGCCCCTGCAAAGTATTTCACCTATGAAACGGAAGCCGCCGCGGGCGCGACGCCGAAGGAATAAACGATAGCGCTTGGCCTAAGGTGTTAGCGCTGTATGCCACGACGCACAAGAAAGAGGGAATTTCGTGATCGATTCCGATCAAGAGGAAGCAAAAACGCTGAAGGCACGCCGCCGCTTTTTGCAGGTGTGGGCGCTTGTGGGTGCCATCCTTTTAACCGGGGTGTTTGTGTATCTGCTCAACATCCTTTCGGTGCCGGTGGGCATTTTAGCCTGGTCCCTCATCCTCGTTTTTTGCCTGCGCGGCCCGGTAAACTTCTTGGAAAAAAAGGGCGTCAACCGCCTGGTGGGCACGACCATTTCCTATGTTGCCCTCTTTGTTATCCTGGGAATCATCGTAGGCCTGCTCTGTTCGCCGGCCGTGGGTTTGGGCGCTCAGTTTGTAAGCCTGCTTGAAAGCATTCCTTCCTACGTGCAAACATTTACCACCTGGGGCAATGATTTTTATACCCAATATGCTGCTGTTCTGCAAAACAATGTGGTGCACGGGTGGATTGATTCTGCTTTAACCTCGCTTTCCGGCTGGGCATCCAATCTGGCAAAAGATAGCGCAACGGGCGTGGTGGCCATTGGCACGACGGTCATGAATAGCCTGATGGTTATTGGTTTTTCCCTGGTTGTCGGGTTCTGGATTTTGATGGAACTTCCCGCTTTGGGTCGTGAGTGCAATCGCCTGTTTAGCGCCAAGCACGCCGAAGATAGGGAAATGCTCCATCTTACCCTCACGCGGGTGATGGGTGGTTACATCAAGGGAACCCTTTTGCAGTGCATGATTATCGGCATCGGTTGCAGCATTTGCTTTGGTGTGCTTGGCGTGCCCAACTATGCCGCTTTGGGCGGCATCTGCGGCCTGCTCAACATTATTCCCATCGTGGGCCCCTGGTTGGGCGGCGGCCTTGCGGCCATCGTGGGCGTGTTCATCAACCCGTGGATCGCCATCATTGCCCTTGCGGCAACCATCGCGGTGCAGCAGTTTGTCTACACCTTCATTTCCCCCAAAATCATGGCCGATTCGGTCGATGTGCATCCGGCACTTACCATCATCGCCTTGGTGGCCGGATCCGCCATCGGTGGCGCCATGAGCGGGTTTATGGGGTCGCTGGTGGGCATGTTGGCATCTATCCCCGCCGTTGCGGTAAGCAAGGCGATATTTGTATACTATTTCGAGAAACGCACAGGGCGTCGTCTTGTGGCCAAAGATGGTGTATTCTTCCAGGGCACGCCCAAGGAAGGTGCCCTCAATCCTATCGCCGATGCCACATCGCCGCACCCGCACACGACGGCACCCTTCGCGAAGATTGAGAAAAAACAGGCCGAAAAGAAGGCGGAAAACCAGCACAAAAACCGTTAGCGCCGGGCACAAGGGCACACACTCTTAGCTTTATCGGCACCCTTCGGGGCGCTGTGTTTGAACGAAACTATGACAACCTCACGCAAGAAAGAACGACTATGGAATATATGAGCACCGCGCAAATTCGAGAAAAATACCTGAGCTTCTTCGAGTCGAAGGGCTGCAAACGCATGCCTTCTTCCTCGCTGATTCCTGACGATCCCTCACTGCTGCTTACCAGCGCGGGCATGGTGCAGTTCAAGCCGTACTTCTTGCAGCAAAAACACCTGGAAGCGCCCTATGTGGGCACAACGACGGTGCAAAAATGTGTGCGCACCAACGACATTGACATCATTGGCACCACCGGCCGCCACTTCAGCTTCTTTGAAATGCTGGGCAACTTCAGCTTCGGTGCGTATTTTAAGGAAGAGATGTGCGCCTGGGCCTTTGAGTTTTCCACCAAAAACCTGGGGCTCCCTTTAGATCGCCTGCATTTCACCGTGTTCAACGACGATGATGAAACCATCGAAATTTGGAAGAAGCTGGGCGTTCCCGAAGATCATATTTCTCGCCTGGGCGAAGAAGACAACTTTTGGCGCGCCGGCCCCACCGGACCCTGCGGCCCGTGTTCCGAACTCTATTTTGACCAGGGTGAAGAATTTGGCTGTGGCAGCCCCGATTGCGCCCCGGGCTGCGATTGCGATCGCTTCTTAGAATACTGGAACCTGGTGTTCACGCAATACGATGGGCAAGAAGATGGCACCCTGGCGCCGCTGCCCAAGAAAAATATCGATACGGGCATGGGGCTTGAACGCATTGCGGCCATCATGCAGGGCGTGCAATCCAACTACGAAATCGATTTGATGCGCGACCTTTTGGCCGTGGGCGAACAGATTTCAGGGCGCGTATACGGCCAGTCGAAGCAAGACGATTTGTCGCTGCGCATCATGGCGGATCACAGCCGTTCGGTCACTTTCCTTATTGCCGATGGCGTGCTGCCCTCCAACGAAGGGCGCGGCTACGTGCTGCGTCGCTTGTTGCGCCGCGCCGTCATGCAGGCGCACCTTATCGGGGTGGATGGCCCGTTTTTGGCGCGCTACATCGACAAAATTATCGCGCTTATGGGCGATGTGTACCCTGAAATTGTGGAAAACCGCGAGCTTGTTGAACGCGTGGTGCTTTCTGAAGAAGAGCGCTTCGGTGCCACGCTGCGCCAGGGCCAAGCCTATCTGGCCGAGGTTTTGGACACGATGGACACGGCTGTTTTGTCGGGCAAAGATGCCTTCGCCTTACACGACACCTACGGTTTCCCCATTGATGTTACGCAGGAAATTTGTGCGGCCAAGGGCATCGAAGTGGACACCGCGGGCTTTGAAGCGTGCATGGTGCAGCAGAAACAGCGCGCTCGCGCACACGCCAAAGATGCCGATAATGCCTGGTCAACCTATGATGGCCTCATGAGCGGCATCCTGGAAGAAGTGGGCGCAAGCGATTTTGTGGGCTACGTTAAAACCGAAGTCGATGCCAGCGTTTCCGTGCTGCTGAAAGAGGGCGCGCGCACCCAGAGCTTGCAGGCGGGCGAAACCGGGCGCATCGTGTGCGACAAAACGCCGTTTTACGCCGAAAAAGGTGGCCAGGTGGGCGATAGCGGCCTGATGTATGCGCCGGGTACAAGCCTGCGCGTCACCGATACGCACGAACCGGAAAAAGGCCTCTACGTGCATGATGTTGTGGTGGAAGAAGGCTGCGTGGGCGTGGGCGATACGCTGCATCTGGCCATCGATGCACCCCGTCGCGCACGCATCTGCCGCAATCACACGGCAACGCACATCTTGCATTGGGCGCTGCGCCATGTGCTCGGCGACCATGTGAAGCAGGCAGGCAGCTTTGTGGCACCCAATCGCCTGCGTTTCGATTTCACCCATTTTGAGGGCATGACGCACGATCAAATTTCTGAAGTGGAGCGCTTGGCAAATCAGGCCATCATGGAAAACCACGTGGTGCGTGCCTATGAAACAACGCTCAGCTGTGCGCGCGAAGCGGGCGTTATTGCCCTGTTCGGCGAAAAGTACGGCGAATTTGTGCGCGTGCTTGATATCGAAGGCCTTTCACAAGAACTCTGCGGTGGCACTCACGTAACAGCCACCGGCGAAATCGGGTTTGTGAAAATTGAAAGCGAGGCATCGGTGGGTGCCAACTTGCGCCGTATTGAAGCGGTGACCAGCTTTGATGCCTTGGCTTACATGAACAGGATCGAAGCCGAACTCAAGGAAACTGCCGAAGAGCTGCGCGTGCCCTTGTTCGACGTCAGTGAACGCACGGCGGCCAACGCGGCACAATTAAAAGATCTCAACGAAAAGCGCAAGGCCAACAAACGCCGCTTGATTGAAGGCGAACTGCATTCGCATCTCGATAACATGATGGATGTGGGCTATCCGTTGGTAGTGACCACAATTCCCGGCGTTGATGTGGGCGGCTTGCGCCACTCCTGGGATATCATGCGCGCGCACATGCCCCAACCGGGCGCGTGTGTGCTGGCATCCGACAACGATGGTGCCCCCTTGCTTTTGGCGGCAGGCACCGATGAAGCCGTTGCTGCGGGCTTTGATGCGGGTGCCGTTATCAAGGCTATTTCGCCCCATATTGCGGGCGGTGGCGGTGGCAAGGCTTCCATGGCGCAAGCGGGCGGCAAAAACGTCGCCGGTATCGAAGCCGCTTTGGCGGCGGCGCGCACGCTGTTGGGTGCCTAGTTTTGCGCATACTGGCGCTTGACATAGGGGATGCGCGCATCGGCTGTGCCATCAGCGACCCGCGCGAAAAAGTGGCGACTCCTCTGTGTGTGTTGCCGGCGGCCGACGTGATGGGTCACGCCGCGTCGTTTCGGCGCGTGCTGCAAGATTGGGAGCCTGACCTGCTGTTGGCTGGCCTGCCCTATACCATGGCAGCCGCGCAGGGCCCCCAGGCGGCGCGTGTGAAGGAAAAAGCAGCGCGCATTGCCGCGGCCTGCGATCTGCCCTTGGAGTTCACCGATGAACGTTTAAGCTCGCAGGAAGCCAAACGGAGTTTGCGTGAAAAGGGTTTTTCTGAACGCGAAATGCGGGGCAAAATAGATATGATAGCGGCAAGTTTGTTCTTGCAGGCATGGCTTGATGCCCGCGCTTTGCCCGCATAAAAAAGAAAGGCGCCCTATGCCCGCCCACAAACGTGTCACGTATTCAGAACATCCCAATCACGCCGCCCGTTCTGCCCATGCGCGCGGCGAACGCCAGTTCAAAACATACGACACCACCCATATCCGTCCGCGCAAAAGCCCTGCTCCCATTATTGTTTCCGTCATCTTGGCGCTGGTGGTGCTAGTGGCTTTAGGCTTTGGCGCCATGACGATGCTTAAAGGCTGTTCGGCCGATTCGGGTGCTACCGGTATGCTGGAACAAGGAAAACAGGTGCAGGTAAACGTTGCTGAAGGATCGGGTGCAAAACAGGTGGGCGAAGCGCTCAAAGAAGCCGGGGTTATCGCTTCGGTGGACGACTTCACGAAACAGGTTGCCAGCAGCGGCCTAGAATCATCGCTGATGTCGGGTGCCTATTCCTTTACCGGCGGCATGACGCTTGAGGAAGTTATTGGCACCTTGAAGGCCGGTCCGATGGCGCAGGCAGGGCTGGTTATTCCCGAAGGCTACACCTTGGCAAAAACGGCCGCCAAAGTGGCAGAAGCGTATCCCGGTACCATTTCGGCGCAAGATTTTACGACGGCGGCACACAACGCGGCGGCCTATGTGGCGGATTATCCTTTCGTGGCGGATGCCTACGATAATTCGCTGGAAGGTTTTTTGTTCCCTAAAACCTACAAAATTGTGGCCGGTGCCACGGCCGATACGGTGGTGCGCCAAATGCTCGACCAGTACGAAATCGAAACAGCCAGCCTGGATTATACCCATGCGCAATCCCAGGGGCTTTCCGCCTATGACGTGCTAAAAATGGCATCGGTGGTGGAAAAAGAGGCCGCACCCGATAATCGCGCCACCGTGGCTTCCGTATTCTACAACCGCCTTGCCATCAACATGCCCCTGCAATCCGATGCGACCACGGCCTATGTGATTGGTGCCGATCCGAAGCCCGAAGATTTGAAGATTGAAGGGCCCTACAACACCTATTTGAATCACGGCTTGCCCGCAGGTCCCATCTGTTCGCCGGGCCTTGCGTGCTTGCAGGCGGTGTGTGCCCCCGAAAAAACCAAGTACTACTACTTCTATTTCGCCGAGCAAAACGGCAAGATGGTCTATTCGTTCAGTGAAAACTACGAAGATCATAAAGGAGCCATCGCTGCGTCGTAGGGCGCAGGCGATGTGCGGATGTGACATATCATGGCCTTTACTGAACCCGACCGTCTCTTTTCGCGCATTTCGCGTATCGATATTCAGCGCGATATCTTAGGCCAGGGCTTCACCAGCGTGTTGCTTGATATAGACAACACCATTTTCACGCGCGATACCCACGAAGTGCCGCGCGATGTGGGTGTGTGGTTGGGGCGCGCACGCGATGCGGGTATTTCGTTTTGCCTGGTATCGAACAACTTTCATGCGGGCGTCTACCAGCTGGCCGGGCGCTTGGATTTGCCCATTGTGGCCAAGGCCATAAAACCGCTTCCTCATGCCTTTTTGATAGCGCGCCACAAAATAGGGGCGAAGCGCGCCACCACGCTTGTTATCGGCGACCAGTTGATAACCGATGTGCTGGGCGCTCATTTTTTGGGCATGTGCGCCTATATGGTGCGCCCCTTGGTGGAACAAGATTTGAAACATACGCTGATGCTGCGTCGCCTTGAACAGGTCTTTTTGGGCGATATGCAGCCGGAAGAAGGGTATACATGCGAAAACTCTACCTCCTCGGTAAGTCGATAAGCCATTCCTCTTCGCCCGTCATGCACAACGCGCTCTATCGCCAGATGGGGCTTGATTGGCACTATGCCATCAAGGATTGCGCCACCGAACAAGAAGCGCGGGCCTTTTTGGAGGCGCGCGAGTTTATCGGCCTCAACGTGACGATGCCCTACAAACCGCTTGCCTGCCAGATGGCAAGCGTGCAGGCATCCACGGCGAAGCTGGCGCGCGGTGCCAATGTGCTTGCGCGCAAAGGTAAGCACCTGCTGGCCTTCAACGTGGATGGGCAAGGTTTTGCCAGCTACCTTGAGAACAGCGGATGCGCGCTTGCCGGCAAAGATGTGGTGGTGTGTGGCACCGGTCCCACCTCGCTTTCTGTGTTGCATGCGGTCGCGCGTGGCGGGGCGGCGCGCGTGGTGTTGGTGGGGCGCGATGTGCAGCGCGCGCAACAGGTATTGGCTGCCTACCTTGAGGATTTGGGACAGCTGGCGCATACGGCGATGGATGTTTCCGGGGCACAGGGCGGCCAGCGCAGCCTGAGTGCAACGTATGAGGATGTCAACTTTTCCTCTGGCAGCTATACCACATCGACGCAGGCTCTTGTCGCTGCCGATTTGATTGTGGATGCCACGCCCTGCGGCATGCATCCCGATGATGCGGCACCCTTCGATACGGCGTTGCTACACACCGGCCAGGTGGTGTTTGATGTGGTGTATGGCCACGGCGAAACGAAACTTCTCGCCGCGGCGCGCGCGGCAGGCTGCCAGGCCTTTTGTGGCGAAGGCATGCTGGTGGCGCAGGCGGTGGCCACGGCCACGACGCTTTTTGAAATCAACGATGTGAACGTTTGCCTGGATACCGAAGAGATGTTTCGCATTATGGCTGATGCCGCAGGGTTCTCGTGCTAGAATTTTGGGGATAAACCACGCGCGCGGGCACAAAGGAGAACATATGCACTATGTAACGGCAGGGGAAAGCCACGGGGCGGCATTGACCGCTATTGTCAGCGGGGTTCCTGCCGGGTTGAAGGTGTCCGAAAAGCAGATCAACACCGATTTGGCGCGCCGGCAAAACGGCTACGGGCGCGGTGCGCGCCAGGATATAGAAAGCGATTGCGTGCAGGTGCTTTCGGGTCTGCGCTTTGGCCTGACGCTCGGTACGCCGGTCGCGCTGCAAATAAGCAACAAAGATCACGTTAATTGGGGCGCGCGTATGGCACCTTTTGCCCCCGCGCCCGAGGCGCTGTTGCGCGAAGTGACGCCGCGGCCCGGTCACGCCGATTTGGTGGGAGCACTTAAAACGGGGACCGATGATTGCCGCAACGTGTTAGAACGCGCCAGCGCACGCGAAACGGCTGCCCGCGTGGCGGCTGCCGGCATCGCCCGCGAATTTTTGGCTGATTTGGGTGTCGAGATATTTTCCTACGTAACGCGTGTGGGCACGGTGGAACTGCAAGAGGAAGAACCTCTGATAGCTGCCGCCGATTACAAGCCGCTTACCATCGAAACGAGCGAAATGCGCTGCCCCGACCCCGCAACAACGGATGCCATGAAGCGCATCATCGATGTGGCGCGCTTGCAGGGCGAAAGTCTGGGGGGAACGTTTCGCGTGGTGGCTACTGGGCTTGTGCCGGGTGTGGGCGGTTATGCCCAAGCCACAGACCGTTTAACGGCGCGTTTGGGCGCGGCTCTTTTTTCCATCCCCGCTATCAAAGGTGTTGAATTTGGTCTGGGGTTTTCTTCCGCCGCGCAGTTTGGTTCAAAGGTGCACGACCCCATAACCCACACCAAACGCCACGGATTTTCACGCGCAAGCAACAATGCTGGCGGGTTGGAAGGCGGCATGACCACAGGTATGCCTCTGATTATGACGGCCGCCATGAAGCCTATTCCCACGCTGGGTTCGCCTTTGGGCACGGTGAATATCGACACGCTGGAAACAGCTTGTGCCAGCACGGAACGCGGCGACGTGTGTGCCGTGCCCGCGTGTGCCGTTGTGGCCGAAGCCGAAGTGGCGTTTGTGCTGGCGCAGGCCTATTTGGAAAAGTTTGGTTGCGACACCATGGTCGATATAAAGGCGGCAATCAAGGCCTACAAGCAGCGGCTCAAAACGATGTCGAGATGAGCAACCGCAGTGCATATCCTCGCCGCTCTCGTGGCTCGGCCGCAGCTGCCGCAGCTGCAGCGGCCGAGCAGGGTCGGTCGCGGTCGCGTCCCTGCGACCGGTTTTACTTCCTGTTGCGCCAACACATTTTTTTCGTAGGCTTTATGGGTGCGGGCAAAACATCGGTGGCGCGGCGGGTGGCGCGCGATTGCAATTTGTCGGCCATCGATTTGGACGCCTACCTTGAACGCTCGCGCGAATGCAAAGTAAAAACGCTGTTTGCGGATTTTGGTGAACAGGCGTTTCGCACCATCGAACACGAAGTGCTTCTAGAAGTGGCCGCAATGGATCCCCTGTTCATATCGTGTGGTGGTGGCATAATCAAGCAAGCGGATAATCGTGCGGTTTTGCAACGCAAGGGATGTGTTGTCTACCTGCGCGTTTCGGCAGATGAAGCTTCGACGCGCATACGGGATATAAGTTCGCGCCCGCTTTTTAAGGATATCGAAGCCGCGCGCCACATGAACGCCGAACGCGAAGAGCTCTATGCGGCTGTGGCCGACATCACCATCGATACAGCGGGAAAATCGGTCATGCGGATTGCGCAGGAAGCGCGCAAAGCCTTACTGAGAAAGGGTGTTTTGTGCCAACAACCAAAATCATTGTAAGCATTCCCGGTGCGCCTTCCTATGATGTGCGTATTGGATTAGGCCTGATCGAGGGGCTAGGCAAGCGTCTGCGCGCGCTTAATGCGGCTCCCTGCGCCCTCATCATTGCCGATACGACTGTGGCGGGGTTGTATGCGGGTGCGCTGCGCGCTTCGCTTGTTGCTGCGGGTTTCAAAGTGCTCAAAATTGCCGTAGCTGCCGGCGAGCAGTCAAAATCGCTTGCCTGCGCCTCTGAAATCTGGCAGGCGATGGCCCAAGCGCATCTGGGGCGCGATTGCCTTGTGGTGGCGCTGGGCGGGGGAGTGGTGGGCGATTTGGCCGGCTTTGTTGCTTCCACCTACATGCGGGGCGTCGCGTGCGTGCAGGTGCCCACATCCTTGCTTGCCATGGTGGATTCTGCGGTGGGCGGCAAGACGGGCATCAATCTGGATGCGGGCAAAAACCTGGTGGGTACCTTTGCTCAGCCCAGCTATGTGTGCGCTTCAACCGATGTGCTGGCCACGCTGCCCGAGCGCGAATGGGCCTGTGGCTGTGCCGAAATCGCTAAAACAGCCCTGGTTGATTCCGACGAATTCTTCTTCTGGTTAAGCGATGCGGCGCAAGCGCTGAGGGCGCGTGATGCAGCGGTAGTGCAAGAAGCCATCGCGCGCTGCGTGGTGTTCAAAGCCGACGTGGTTGCGGCAGATCAGCGCGAACAAACCGGCATGCGACAGTGCTTAAACTATGGCCACACGCTGGGTCATGCCATCGAAGTGGTGGCGGGTTTTGGCGTGTATTCGCATGGGCAGGCGGTGGCGCAGGGTATGCGTTTTGCCGCGCGTTTGGCCGTGGAAGTGTGCAACACCAGCCCCGATGTGGTGGCGGCGCAAGACGATCTGCTTGATGCGCTGGGCCTGCCACCGCTGGATTGCCCGGCTGCGCCCGAAGTGTTGCTTGAAGCGATGCTGGGCGACAAAAAAGTGCGTGAAGGTCGGCTGCATTTCGTTTTGTTGCGCGATGTGGGGCAGTGGGAAAGTGTCGCCATAAAACCGGATTTAGTGCGGGAACACCTTGCTGCCTGGCAGCGATCGAAAGGATAGAACATGAAAGAATTCTTGCTGTTGCACGGCCCTAATCTCGACCTTCTTGGCACGCGTGAGCCTGAAGTGTACGGAACCTTAACGCTTGAGTCGCTGGAAAACCGTCTGCGGGAATATGCCAACACGCTGGGGGTACGGCTTACGTGTCGGCAATCCAATCATGAGGGCGATTTGATAGAGATTATCCACACCGCTCGCCTTATCTATGATGGCATCATTTACAATCCCGGGGCTCATACCCACTATGCCTATGCGCTGCGCGACGCCATTGGGGCAACGGGGCTTCCCGTGGTTGAAGTGCATATTTCCGACACCCAGGCACGTGAGCCTTTTCGCGCGCGCTCGGTGATTGCTCCGGTGTGTGTGGCTCAGATTAGAGGCAAAGGGTTTTTGGGCTATACCGAAGCGCTCGACATCTTGTTGGATGGCGTCATTGAACGCCTGGGCGAAGGCTTTGACAGCGCGCCTTGTGGGGGCACCATTATCGCGCAGGTTGCTGCTTCGCCGGATGAGGGGGAGGGTGTTGGTGTTGCGCAACCCGACGCCGGGTCAGGCTCTGGGGTGGAAGGTGCCGCGGGCGGTAGGGATGCTGAGGCCGATGCGCCCCCGATAGATCCGCAGCCGCGTGTGGCGGCGCTGCAAGACCTGTGTGCCCAGCAGGGGTTTTCGGCCTTTTATGTGCGCGGGCTTTCCAACATAAAGTGGTTGTGCGCCTTTGATGATGTGTTCGATGATGAAGATGCCCACGCGCTTATGGTGTCGGCTGCAGGAGCCGTGTTGCATACCGATACGCGCTATGCCGAAGCCTGCAAGCAGGCTGCACGCGCCACGCCCATCGCCATCGATGCTGCGCCCGCGACGTTTTGGGAATTTGTAGCCGCTGAATTGGCGCAGGTCGTGGGCGCCGCTGGTGGCGCTGATGCCGCCGGCACCACTGATGCCGCTGAGGCTGCCACGCCCACCCTGGCCATCGAAGACAGCATAGCCCTTGCCGAATATCGCCACCTTAGCACCACCTTTGAGGCCGCAGGCGCCACGCCCCACTTTGCCGAAACAAGCAACCTTATATTAAACCTGCGCGCCGTCAAAGATGAGGCTGAAATCGCGCGCATGAAGGCGGCGCAAGCCATAACCGATGCAGCCTTCACGCACATCATCGGTTTTATACGCCCCGGCATGACCGAGCGCGCCATACAGATTGAGCTGGAAGATTTCATGGTGCGCCAAGGGGCGCGTAGCCTGGCGTTTTCTTCCATTGTAGCCACGGGCGCCAACGGGGCTAGCCCCCACGCCATCCCGGGGCAAACACGCTTGGAGGCGGGGCAGTGCGTTGTGCTCGACTTCGGCGCACGTGCGCTGGGCTATTGTTCCGACATGACGCGCACGGTATTTTTGGGCGCCCCCCAGGGTGTTATGGCGCGTGCGTGGGAAACGCTGCGCCGTGCCAACGAAACGGTGGAAGATATGTTGCGTCCCGGCATAACGGGCGCCGAGGCCCATGCGGCCGCCGAAGACGTATTGGCGCAGGGCGGCTTTGGGGGCGCGATGGGCCACGGCCTCGGCCATGGTGTCGGCATCGATATCCACGAACGGCCCGTGCTTTCCCCTCGCAACAATAAGCCGTTGGCCTGCGGAAACGTGGTCACTGTTGAGCCGGGCATCTACATCCCGGGACAATTTGGTATGCGCCTGGAAGATTTTGGCGTGATCACACATGAGGGATTTGAAATTTTCACCCAATCAACGCACGAGACGGTTATACTATAGCGGCTCATTTTTTCATCAGGAGGAATAACCTTATGGCTATCAGTACCGCAGATTTTAAAAACGGCATGTGCATCGAAAACAATGGCAAGCTGTGCACGATTGTCGAATTCCAGCACGTGAAACCCGGCAAGGGTGGCGCGTTTGTCCGCACGAAGCTGCGCGACATCAAAACGGGTCGTGTTGTGGAAAACACGTTTAACGCCGGCACAAAGTTCGAGGCGGTGCGTCTTGAAAACAAGAAGATGCAATACCTCTACAACGACGGCACCGATTTCAACTTTATGGACAACAGCTCGTTTGAGCAAATTGCCATTCCCGCCGATGTGGTGGGTTCCACGGCCAACTGGCTCAAAGAAAACGACGAAGCCACGCTGCTGTATGCAGGCGAAGAATTGATAGCCATCGAACCGCAGATGTTTGTGGAACTTGAAGTGATCGAAACCGATCCCGGCTTCAAAGGCGACACCGTACAGGGCGGCACCAAGCCCGCCACGGTAGAAACCGGCGCAACCCTCCAGGTTCCCATGTTTATCGAACAGGGCGAAGTCCTCAAAATCGACACCCGCGACGGCAGCTACATCACCCGCGTCTAAAACGCCCCCGCACAATAAAATCTCCTAGCACCCCCAGCGGCACAAACCCAGGTTTGTGCCGCTTTGCCATGCGGGCACCACTGTCCCATACGCAGTACTCCTAGCGGAAAGCTTTCGGGTATGCTTTTGTGTGCCTTCATGAAGGCGGCAGTGGTAGTGTGGCAGGTGGTTGAATGGTACGCGGCAATAGCGCGTATTGGTCGATCCGCGGGCGGATAAGCTGTGGTATTCTGTGAAGGATTGTTGCGGGGTGACCAGCGTATGCGCAAAAAAGAAACCCCACAAGAAGTGGGGTTGTAAAAGCGAGATTGCCGCCTCCGCGGCGCCCGAGGGCTTTTTAGGCTAGGCCTTATTTTGACTCGCAGTGACATCTTGACTGGTATCAAGACTTGTTCATCATAGCATGGGCAAGACGAAAGGGGAATTATGAATTTACGGAATTTGAAAAATTACTCAATTGGCTTGGATCTAGGAACAGGATCGGTCGGCTGGTCGGTTACCGACGAAACAGGTGCCCTGGCACGCTTCAAGGGAAAGCCAACATGGGGAAGCAGGGTTTTTCCTTCGGCTGAAACTGCTGCAGATACGCGCATCCATCGTGGGCAGCGCCGCCGCTATAGCCGTCGCCGCCAAAGGCTCAACCTGCTGCAAGGGTTTTTTGCTGAAGAAATACACACCACCGATCCCGATTTTTTCATTCGGCTCAACCAGGCACGCCTTTGGGCAGAAGACAGAGCCGATGATTGTAAAGGGTATCAGTGGCCCTTGTTCAACGGCAGTGATTTTACCGAAGTTGATTATTACAAGCGGTTTCCTACCATTTATCACCTGCGTTCTTGGTTGATGGAGGCAGATGAAAAGGTGGATATTCGGCTTATTTATTTGGCTTTCCACAACATTATCAAGCATCGAGGCAATTTTTTGCACCAGGACAATCCCAAGCTGAGTGCAAAAACAGCCAATATGGCTGCGGCTACCGAAGCTCTTTGTAGTGCGCTTGAAGCTTGGTGCGAACAAAACGATAGGGAATGTACGTGCAAGAAAAGTGCGATAAAAGCTCTTTTTGAAGATGACACCAAGCGTAGAAGGGAAAAGCAGGAGGATTTGGTTCCGCTTTTGGGGCTGGGAAAAGATGACAAACCAGTTGCTACGGCTTTAGCCAAGGCCGTCTTTGGCTATAAGGTGGAATTTGCGCTGATTTTCTTTATAGAGCCAGAAGAAAGCAGTTTTTATCTTTCCGATGATGAAAAAGTAGAAGCCTTTGCGGCCCGTTGCCCCGATGAGGGGATGGAGCTATTTGAAGCTCTTTTGGCAACCTATTCCTCCTACGTTTTAATGGGCATCTTGAAGGGAGCCGATGGGGAAACTCTTTCCTCGTGCAAGGTGCGGGAATACCAGCGCTACGGGGAAGATTTGGCACTTTTGAAGGGTCTGGTAAAACAATATGCCCCCGATTCCTACACTTCGTTTTTTCGGGGAGAATTTTATGAGAACTATCATGAATACGACCCAAAGAAGGCGCAAGGTTATACGAAATATAATCTAGGCACCGGTAAAGTGTCCTACGAAGATTTCCTTAAGGAAATACCTAAGCTTTTTGAAGGCACAGAAGCTGAATGTGATGCGCGCTATGTGCGTATGCAGGCGGCCATGGAAGATCACGTTTTCTTGCGCCGCCTGAAAACGGGGGACAACGGCGTTATTCCGTATCAGCTGCATTTAGAAGAGATGGATGCCATTATTGCGAAGCAGGCTCAATACTACCCCTTCCTTGCACAGGATAGGGCAAAAATTGAATCGCTGGTCACCTTCCGCATCCCTTATTATGTGGGGCCCCTTACTACCACCAATGCGGCAAAAGCGGCCGATGGATCCTTACGTTTTGCGTGGTCGGTGCGCCAGGCTGGGCAGGAAAACGCAACGATATTTCCGTGGAATTGGGAAGAGGTTATCGACAAAGATGCGAGTGCGGAAGCCTTCATAAAACGTATGACGGGGCTGTGCACTTATTTGCAGGGCGAACCTGTGCTTCCTCGTTGTTCGCTGGTGTATGAAATGTTTTGTGTGCTCAATGAACTCAACGGTGCTAAATGGACGCAAGATGGTGATGCGTTTAACCGCTTTGATGCTGCGGATAGGTTGGCGCTTGTTGATGAGCTGTTCAAAAAGACAAAGACAGTTTCCTACGCTGCGATTCAGACCTGGCTTGAACGCCATAATCGCTTAAGCCCGAAGGTGTCGGGGGCGCAAGGGGAAACAGGATTTGAATCAAAGCTTAATTCGTACATTGATTTTTGCAAGATTCTTGAAGTTAAAGAGCTGTCGGATGCCGATGTTGTGATGGCGGAAGAAATAATCGGCTGGAATACGCTGTTTGAAGATCGAAAAATACTCAAGCGGAAAATCCAGCAAGCTTACGGCGAACGCTTAAGTGATGCTCAGATAAAAAAGATGTGCAACAAGCGCTATGTCGGTTGGGGCAAATTGTCTCAGAAGCTGCTAACAGGGCTTACATCGAATACCGATAACGGTCCCAAGTCAATTATGGATTTGCTGGTGGAAGGCGATGTTAACGGCACCAAGCGTATCGGGCGTGCCTTAAATCTGATGGAAATTCTCCATGATGACCAGCTGGAATTCAGGCAGCTTATCGCAGAGCACAACGATGCGTACGCCGAAGGTAAAGGCGGCTTATCGGTAGATGATTTGCAGGGCTCTCCCGCGCTGCGGCGAAGCATCACACAAGCGCTGCGTATTGTGAAGGAAATAGTGGATATTGCCGGCAATCCGCCTGCCTCCATTTTTATTGAAGTAACCCGTGAAGAAGATGAAAAGAATAAGGGCAAAAGAACCCGCCGCCGCTATAACCAGTTAAGCGATGCGCTTGAAGCTTTCAAGAAAGAAGACCCCCACATTATCAGGGAATTCAAAGACATCAAGCCAGCCGAGCTCGATGAGCGCCTAACCCTTTATTTCATGCAACGGGGCAAGTGCATGTATTCGGGTGCAAGCTTGGATATAAGAAATCTTTCCGGTTATCAGATTGACCATATTATTCCCCAGGCGTACGTAAAAGATGATAGCTTCGAGAATAAAGTGCTCGTTCGTTCGGATGAAAACCAGCGAAAGCTTGATTCTCTTCTGCTTGAAGGAAGCCTTATTCGCAAGATGAAGCCATTTTGGAGAAGTCTGCATGATGCGAAGCTTATAGGGGATAAGAAGTTCAACAACCTTACGCGCACCTCTATTTCTGAAGACAAGATGAAGGGATTCATCAGTCGCCAGTTGGTAGAAACGAGCCAGATTGTAAAGCACGTGCAAAGGATGCTTGGTGAACGCTATGGAGATACGGCAATAGTTCCGGTAAAAGCGGGCTTGTCTTCTCAGCTTCGCAAGGAACGTGGCCTGGCAAAGTGCCGTGAAATTAACGATTATCACCATGCCCATGATGCTTATTTGGCCTGCCAGATGGGTCGGTTTATACAGTTGCGTCATGCAGATATTTTGGATAATCCTCTTAAGATGAATCAGGTTGTGCGCGCCTTTATTAAGCAGCAGGGTGAAGAATATAAGCGTACGCGCA
>JAVVPE010000022.1:0-27450 GCA_036655915.1 Raoultibacter sp. | reverse complement strand
GCACCCTTGCGAATCTGGTCGGCAACAACCCAAAATGCCAGGCCGTGTTCAACCGTGGCATCTGCGCGCAAACGGCCCACGTAGGTGGCATCGGTGCCCGCCAAAAGGCCGGGCATGGGGTAGGCATTGTTCGCAGTATCGTCCATTAGCGTGATGCCGGGGGCACCGGCCAGCGCCTCGCGCGCCTGCTGCAGCGAAATGGCACTGCTAAATTCCACGTTCACCGCTTCGCCATGGCAGCGCAGCACGGGCACGCGCACGCAGGTGGCAGCCACCTGAATGCCGGCATCGCCCATGATCTTCTTTGTTTCCACCACCATCTTCCACTCTTCTTTTGTGGAAGCATCTTCTAAGAAGGTATCGATGTGCGGGATGCAGTTAAAGGCGATCTGGTGCTGAAAGGAATCGACCTTGAGCGGTTCGTTGTCAAGAAAGGCGCGCGTCTGATCGTAGAGTTCGGCCATGGCGGGCGCGCCGGCACCGCTGGCGGCCTGGTAGGTGGAAACCACAACGCGCTTGATGGGAGCCACTTCATGCAGCGGCTGCAAGGCCACAACCATCTGGATGGTTGAACAGTTGGGGTTGGCGATAACGCCGCTGTGCCAATCGATGTCGGCCGGATTCACTTCGGGCACTACCAGCGGCACATCGGCATCCATGCGAAACGCGCTGGAATTGTCGATCATAACCGCGCCGGCAGCACACACCGCTTCGCGCATGGCCCGCGAAATCGATGCGCCCGCCGAAAACAGGGCAATATCCACGCCCTCAAACGAAGCAGGGGTCATTTCCTCCACAATCAAATCGCCCGCAGGCACCTGCCCACAGCCTAAAAACGGCAGCTTTTTGCCCGCCGATCGCGCCGAAGCCAGCGCACGCACCTGCGACGCAGGAAAATCGACATCGTGCAACACCTGCAAAAACTCGCTTCCCACCGCACCGGTTGCCCCCGCAATCGCCACAACGGGATGTGCAGGCATCTTTTTATTCCAAGCCATCTGTTCCCCTTTCGGCCTAGCGGCCTTTGTTCATTTTTGCCGCGATTTCTTCCGCGGAAAGAGACGTTTCTTCAAACACGCAATCGGAATCCAGGCCAAAAGCGCTGTGCAAGCAACGCACGGCCGCAGCCACCTGCCCCGCGTTGACCACCACCGATAAGCGGATGGGGCTGGTGGAAATAAGCAGGATGTTCACCTGGTTTTCCGCAAGCGCTGAAAACGCTTTGGCGGCCACACCGGGGCTGGATTTCATACCCGTGCCCACCAGGCTAACCTTGGCGATGCTTTCATCGACCAGATAGCCACGCGCCCCAATGGCGGGCAAAATGCGCTCGATCGTTTCGCACGCGCGGTCAAGATCGGCACCGGGGCAGGTGAAGGTGATGTCCGTTTTGCCTTCTTCGGAAATATTTTGGATAATCATGTCAACGCTGACGTTGTTGCCCGCAAGCGCCGAAAACACCTTGGCGGCCACACCAAACTGGTCGGGCACGTCGCGCACGGTCACTTTTACTTCGGAGGTATCGTGGGCGATACCAGAAATTACCGCATTTTCCATGGAAGGTGTTGCCTCCTTGATGAACGTTCCCTGCGCATCAGAAAATGCGGATCGGGAATGGATAACCACTTTATAGGTGCGCGCGAATTCGACGGCGCGCGATTGCAAAACGCCCGCGCCCGCCGAAGAAAGTTCAAGCATGTCGTCGTAGGAAATTTCGTCAAGCTTGCGCGCGCGCGGCGCAACGCGCGGGTCGGCAGTGTAGATGCCATCGACGTCGGAATAGATTTCGCACACATCGGCCTGCAAGCCCCAGGCCAGCGCCACAGCCGTGGTGTCAGATCCCCCGCGCCCCAGCGTGGTAATGTCGCCCGCGCTAGAAAGCCCCTGAAAGCCCGCCACTACGGCGATGGCGCCGCGATCAAGCGCTTCTTTGATGCGCTGCGTTTCGATGTGTTCAATTTTTGCCCGGGAATAGTTGCAATCGGTTTCGATGCCCGCCTGCCAACCGGTAAAGCTGGCTGCCTTATAGCCGCGCGCCTGGATTGACATGGCCAAAAGCGACATGCTTACCTGTTCGCCCGTGGAAAGCAGCATATCCATTTCGCGCGCTGGCGGATCATCGCTCAGGGCGCGCGCCAAGCCCAGCAGTTCGTCGGTGGTTTTACCCATTGCCGAAACAACGGCAACCACCTGGTTGCCCGCCTGCTTGCTGGCGATAAGACGCTTCGCGACCATCTGTATGCGATCGGGGGAAGCCACCGAAGTGCCCCCAAACTTTGCCACAATCAATGCCATAGGTTTCTTCTCTTCAGTCCGAAACAATACGTTTGGTCTCTATGATAGCAAACTTGGGGTTTTCTCCGAGGATTTTCCTTCGGGCATCTTCCACAAAAGCACGAAACCTATAACAAACAGCACGCCCACCGAAAGCACCCCGAGGGAAGGATTGCCCGTCGCCTGCGTGACAATCGACACAAGGGCGGTGCCCATAACCGCAGCGTACTTGCCAAAAATGTCGAAAAATCCGAAGTATTCGTTCGCGCGCTGCTTGGGGATAAGCTTGCCAAATTCGGACCGCGAAAGCGCCTGGATGCCGCCTTGAAACAACCCCACGCAAATGGCAAGAATCCAGAACTCAACGGCGGTTTTCAGTAAAAATGCCGCAAACAGCGTGATGCACCCATAGGCGAACACCGAAACAAGCAGCATCTTTTTCGTGCCCACACGCCCCGACAGGCGCCCGTAGATGATGGCGGAAGGAAAGGCGACAAACTGCGTTACCAGCAGCGCCAAAACCAGCTGCGTGGAATCGATGCCCAAATCGGCCCCATAGCTGGTGGCCATCTTGATGATGGTGTGCACGCCGTCGATGTAGAAAAAGAATGCCAGCATAAAAAACAGCAGGCGCTTGTCGCCTATGATGGATTGGCAGGTGCGCCCCAGGCCCACGAATGTTTCTTTGAACAGGTTGGTGCCCCCTTGCTTGAAGTGCGTTTGATGCACATCGCGCAGCAGCGGGATGGAAAACGCCGCCCACCACACCGCCGTGATAATGAAGGCAATTTTCATGCCCAACGCAGCATCGATACCCACAGATGCGCCGCCCAACACCACGGCCAAGCAGGCGATAAACGGAATGCACGACCCGATATAGCCCCAGGCATAGCCCTGCGAAGACACTTCATCGTAGCGCGCTTCGGTGGTGGCATCGACCAAAAAGGCATCGTAGAATACCATCGACGCATTAAGGCTTACGGCGGCAAGCACATAGATGATCAAAAACGGCAGCGCCTGCGAAGGTATGCCCAAAGCCACACAGGCCACCACGCCCGTGCCGATGAAACCGACCAGGAATTTTTTCTTGTTGCCCTGCAGATCGGCAAGCGACCCCAAAATAGGCATAAGCACCGCCACGATTAGCGATGCAATCGTTTCGGCATAGCCCCACGCCACCACAACCGAACCGGTGGCAATGGAGGAAAAATACACGGGAATGAGCGCCGCTGAAAGCAAGACGAAGGCGGAATTGCCCACATCATATTTGATCCAGCTTTTTTCCTGCTTCGTCATTTTCTGTCGCGCCACAGTTTTCCTTTCGTGAATAAACCGCCCCCGGGGTGCCCCTTATGCGCATTCGCGTCTTTAGTGCGCGTTTTATGGCTGGGGCAGTTTCCAAGGCCGTGCTCATTGTATATGATGTGCTCGCAGAGCTTTGTAAAGAACGCGCAAAAGGAGGCAGCTCGTGCCAGCAATTATGACGCATGATTTTTTCGGCAAGGACATCTATGGGGAGCTTTTTAGCACCATCGGGGGATCGCGCGATGAAAGCGAGGCCTTCCTTTTGGGCAATCAAGGCCCCGACCCGCTGTTTTATTCCGTCATCAGCCCGCGTTTGGCCAAGTTCAACCGCCTGGGGTCCACGATGCACAACGACAAACCCAGCGAACTTCTTTTTGCACTGAAGCAAGCGCTGAGCATCCTTGATGAAGACGAAGCACCCATCGGGCGCGCCTACGCCCTGGGCTTCGTGTGCCACTACACCCTTGATTCCACCATGCATCCCTTGGTGTTTTTTAACGAATACCAGGCCTGCGATGCCGGTGTGGACAATTTAAGCCGTGCCGATGGCGGCGAAGTGCACGGCGTTATCGAAAGTGAATTAGACGAAATGGTGCTGTTTGCCAAGCGCCAGGAAACCATCGCCACCTATGCGCCTTCCGAAAACATTTTGCATGCCACCGATTACGTGCTGGGCATTGTATCCAAGCTGTATGCCTATATTGCTGTGACGGTATATGGGCTGTTCATACCCACAAACATGTTTGCCACTGCCGTGAAGGATTTTCGCGTGGCACAAAACATATTTTATTCCCCCACGGGCACAAAGCGCAGCATCATCGCCGGCCTAGAGCAGCGTTTTCGGCGCTATTCGTTTTTCCGCAGCATGAGCCATCGCGTTATCGAACTGGAAGAAAGCATATTCGGCAACCACGAAAACGAAACCTGGGAAAACCCTTTCACGGGCGAAGAAAGCACCGAAAGCTTCTGGGACCTCTACGACAAGGCCTGCGCTGCTGCCAAGAAAAATATCACGGCCTTTTTGTTGCCCGATTTCGATTTGGCGGCGGCAAAACGCCTGACCAGCGATCTGGATTTTTCGGGCGAGCCAACCGTGGCGCGCATCGTGGCGCAGCGCGTGGGCGAACTGGGTGCCACAGGCACCGCGCCGCGCGCCCACACACCGCAGTCGGCGGGGTACTAGATTATGCTTGAGGTCGTTTTAACCGTGCCGTTCTGGCTTGAATTCGCCGCCTGTTTGGCCGGTGGAATTTCGGGCGCCATGAGTGCGGTCAAGGCGAAATTCGATATTTTTGGCACCATTTGCATCGCGGTGGTCTGCGGCCTTTTAGGCGGCATCATCCGCGATATTTTGCTGCAAGATTACGGCATCTATGCTTTTCAGAAGCCAACGCTTATTCTGGCCTGCGTCATCGCCGCCATCGTTGTGTTCTATTTTGGCAAGCTGATAACCTACCTTGACCCCGTCGTCGATTTTCTTGATGCGCTTTCGGTGGGGCTGTGGGCTGTTATCAGTGTGGGCAAGGGGCTTTCGGCCGGGCTCGACGTGGTGCCCGCCGTTATTTTGGGCACCATCACCGCCGTGGGGGGCGGCATCGCGCGCGACGTGCTGATGAACCGCGACGTTGCCGTGTTCCAGGCCGGCACGCTTTACGGCAGCGCATCGCTTATCGGCTCGATTGTGTTTGCCCTGATGAAGCAAAATCACATTTTGGAAAACTGGGCGGCACTGGGTTGCGTGGCCATGGTGCTGTTTTTGCGCTACGCCTCCGAATTTTTCGGCTGGCACACTACCCCACCGCGCGATTACAGCGACACCGTTGCCGAAATCGTGGCGAAGCCCGCCAAAGCCATAGCCAAAAAAAGCAAGCCCCCCACCGAAGTAGGGGGCAAAGCCCGCCGCAGCATCATGCGCCCCGTCAAAAAACTCGACAAAACCGGCGACATCGGCGAACCCCTAGAACTAAAAACCACCAAACCCCAACCCAAAAGCAAAAAACACCGCAGCGAAGACTAGCCCCCCGCCAGGGCGCGCCGTCAGGTTGAACTACACGTTTTTGAGAAGAATCGAGTTCATCATATCTGCGGTATGTTCGCAGGCATCGCAGCATTTTTCCATGCGCTCATACAGCTGCGACCACACGATAACGCGCATCGGGTTTTCCTTGTCGTCGGTGTGCAAGTGGCGCAGGGTTTTCAGGAACAAGAGGTCGGCTTCTTCTTCGTAGGTATTCACGTCGATCAGCAGGTTTTTGAACTTCTTCGACTTCTTGAAGTTGCGGAAATCGCCCATGGCCATTTCAAGCGCCTCGCAGCTTTTCAGCATGATGGCGGCAAATTCGCCCGCCGCATGGTGCATCGTGTGCACATCATACATATAGAAACGCTGCATCACATCTTCGATATAATCGATAATTTCATCGAGATACTGCGCCAAGCCCAAAATGTCTTCGCGTTCAATCGGCGGCATGAAATCGGTGGCCACCGCCGTATAGATGCTGTGATTTACTTCATCGCCTTCATGTTCTAGCTGATGAGCTTTTTCCATGGCAGCTTCAAGCCCTTCTGCCGTGGTGAAGTTTTTGATGGTTTCAACCAGAAGTTGCGCTTCTTTGACCGCTATGCCGGCCTGGTTTTCAAACGCGTCAAAATAGTCGAACCGATGCTTCTTGCCCATGATGCCTCCCTAAGAAAACAGTAAGAATAACTTTGCGAACGCAAAACCCATCAGGCCGCACCCGGGAAACGTCAACACCCACGTTTTCACCATGTCGCCTGCAATGCTCCATTTAACCGCCTTTGCGCGCTTGGCCGCGCCCACACCCATGATGGCCGTTGTTTTTGTGTGTGTGGTAGAAACGGGCAGGCCGCCGAATGTGGCGAACAACAGGCAGATTACCGCCGAAAAGCTTGCGGCAAATCCCTGGTATTTTTCAAGCTTGACCATATCCATGCCCACGCTTTTGATGATTTTCTTGCCGCCAATAGCGGTGCCGATGCCCATGTTAAGCGCGCAAAAAATCATCAGCCACAAAGGCAGTATCATCTGATCGGCCTGGCCAACACCGGTTGCAAGCGTAATGGCCAACACGAAGATACTCATGAACTTTTGGCCATCTTGTGCGCCGTGCATAAACGCCACGCCCGCACCCGCCACGATCTGGGCCCACTTGAAGCCGTGGTCGAGCTTTACGCGGTCGAAGCTACTAAATATTTTCCCCACGGCCTTCGAGGTGACCCACCCTAGGCCAAAGCCCATAAACGTGGAAAGCAAAATGCCGTAGACAACCTTCATCCATTCGGCACCGTTTATGCCGCCAAAGCCGCCCTGCAGCGCCACAGCCGCACCGGTAAGGCCGGCGATAAGCGAATGGGATTGGCTGGTAGGGATGCCAAAATACCAGGCCACAGCCCCCCACACGATGATGGCGACCATGGCCGCCAAAAGGGCAAGCAAGGCTTGGTGTTGATTCCCCCCGAAATCAACCATATGAAAAATAGTGGCGGCGACCGCCGAAGAAACAAGAGTGATAACCAAAAGGCCGAAGAAGTTGCAGATGGCGGCCATCGCAATGGCTGGCCCGGCCTTCATGCACCGCGTTGAAACGACGGTGGCAATGGCGTTGGGGGCATCCGTTGCCCCATTAACGATAATCACGCCGATGTTAAGTACGGTCACTGCCACCAACATCGGGTTGGAGAACAACTGCGCAAGAAACGTAGCCCACTCTATAGTCACGTGCATCCCTTCGATAACGTAACAAAAAATCACCGAAATCTAATTTTAACGTACATTTAACAGCAATCAAGGCATAGAGCGCCCCTTTTACAGGGTTTATACCTTCCTCTGTCAAATCCAGGTAAAATTTTGCCGAAAAGCGGCCGCAAGAACCCCGCTTCCCCTTCTTTTCTTGGCCTCTGCCGCGTGGGCGACCTGCTTTGCCCTCGCTCCTTTTTGCCCGCGTTGCAGCAAACAGCGCCGCTCGCAGATGCGCGGGCGACGCTGTTTTGGGAGGGATAAAGGTCTGTGTGCAAACCTTTTATTCCGCAGGTATTACGAGCACACCACCAAAGGCAAGGCTGCCACAACAATCAGGAAGCGCAGCAGGAAGCCGCCGACAAGCACGCCGACATCGGATGCGGCACTTAAGTAGTGAGCCTTTTTACTTTCCTCAAATTCTTTGGAGGTGAAAAACAGCAGCCAAATTTCAAGACCCGTGGGTATAACCAGGCCGATCAAAACCAGGCCGATCCAGAACAGAGGAGCCCAACCGCCCGCAAGCAAGCCCATAACCGAAGCAAAACCGGCCGAGTTCACATAGCTGGTGATAAACATAAGCGATGTGAGCAGCACAAGTTCGATGATGGGCAGGCAGAAGTGGAACTTCTTCAAAACGCCCACCTTGTTGAATTCGTCCGCATGGCGAAACACCGAAATCAACAGCACAATGGCGGCACCGGCCGATATGGCCGAAACCAGGAACAAAATAGGCAGAAGCGCGTTGTTCCACAGGGGGAATGTTTTGGCCACGCCCAGCAAAACGCCAGTGTAGATGGCCACGCACAGGCCAAACGCCACGCCCACGATATCAAGCCACACCGGAACAGCCTTCTTCATGCGATCGAGCACAACCACCACGATCGACACGATGGCAAAGATGGCCAAGAACACAACGCCCCAGGTCATAACCGAGTGCGGATTGTGCAGCAGCAGGGCAAAGCGCAGCGGATTGTGCAGGCCTGCTTCGGCATCAAACATCAGCAGCACCAGGCCGATAATGATGGCGATGGGCGCCACCAGATGCCCGATTTTGCGCATGTTCACCGCTTCAGGATGTCTCCACCCCAAAAAGGCAGATGTTACAAACGCGCCACCACCAAGACCAGCGAGGAACAGATACCAGGCGATGGATGCGCCCCAAATAGGTTCAAAAGACATTGTCATCACCTCACGTAATAAATCTTGGATTTGGTCAAATCGCCCGCAAGCGGCTTCGCGTTGTACTCGATGATAGCCTGAGCAATTTCGCTGTTGGGGTCATCAAGGTCGCCGAAGATGCGCGCACCCGTCAGGCAGGCTTCCACGCACGAACAGGTTTTGGTGCCATCGAGGGCGGAAACGGTGCAGAAACGGCACTTATCTACGATGCCCTCTTTTTCGTTTACGACACGGACCTGGTAAGGGCACGCGGCCATGCAGTATTTACAACCGATGCAGCGGCCGTGGTCAACCCCGACAACGCCGTCGTCGTTTATGAAGGTCGCGCCCGTCGGGCACACCGCCGCGCAGGGGGCGTCTTCGCAGTGCATGCACTGCATCGGCACCGTTTCAATGCGCACGTTGGGATACGTGCCCACTTCGTGTTCTTCATACTTGATGAAGGCTTCGGTTGGCAGCAAATCGTTTTGGCGTTGGCAGGCCACACGACAGGCATAGCACCCGATGCACTTCTTGGTATTGATAAGCATTCCGTAACGGGCCATTATGCACCCACTTTCTTCACCGTTACCATGACTTCTTGCGTCATAGCTGAACCATAAGCCGGTTCGATATGGAAGGGCACGAAGTCCATTTGGCGCAAGCCCACACCATAGGCCGTGTGCTGTTCGGGCACCGAGCAGCCGTAGTGACTGGGCAGATACAGCGCCGTGGGATTGAGACGTTGGGTCACCTTCACGCGCGTTTTGCCCACGTGTGAATTGGAGGTAACTTCAATTTCGTCGCCATCGGCGATGCCCAGTTTGGCCGCCGTATCGGCATTAAGCCAAACGCGCGTCAAATCGTAATCCTTCGTGATCTGCATCAAATCTTCGGTATTCACCGTTTGCGTGTGGCTATGAATGGCCTGCTTGCCACCGATAAGGCGCAGTTCATTGCCCATCGGCATCGTGTCGGGCTCCATCCATTCAACGCTGGCCGGCAGCCCTGCCTTCGCACAGGCTTCGCTGGTGAACTGAATCTTCCCTGTCGGGGTTTTCCACTTCGGCGTTTTGCCGTACACAAAGGTTTTTTCGGGGAAGTGAGCGGTGCCCACCTGGCGCAGCGTGTCCAAGGAAAGTCCCACGGTTTTCAGCTGAGCATCGGCGAGTTCGTCGACCGTAAAGCCAAAGGCATCGCCCACGCCGCAGGCCGCACCCAGTTCGCAGAAAATCTGATCGACGGGACGCGTGTTGGGATGCACTTTTTCTAGCACCTGATCGCGCAGCGCTACGCAGGGCACTTTGCCACCGATAAATTCGGGCAGCTCAAGGCGCTCAAGATAGCTGGTGTCGGGCAAAATGTAATCGGCCGTTTGCGCGGTTTCGGTCATATGCACATCGATGACCACGCACAGCTCTAAGTTGTTCAGCGCTTCGGTAAGATAAGCGGTGTTTGAATAGCCGGCAGCCATGTTTGAATTGCAGAAGAACATGCCCTTCATCTTGCCTTCTTTGGCCATCTGCGCCGCATACAGGTTTGTGCCCATGCCAGCAGATGCCAGCGGATATTGTGCCGCGCCGGTCATTTTGGCTTCCACCTTAGCAACAGGCGGGAACTTCACCTTATCCACAGCCGTCGGGGAAACGCTGGAGGTAAACAGCGCGCCACCCTTTTGATTCCAGCAGCCTAGCAGCGTGTTGAACAGGCAGATCGCACGCGCCGTTTCGCCGGAGTTTTTGTAGGCGCAGCCAAAGCCACCGCGCCAGCCCGCTTCGATGGAAGCGGCGGGGGCAGCCTGGGCAAATTCGACAGCCAGGCGTTTGATGGTCGAAGCGTCGATGCCGGTGACGCCCTGCGCCCAACCCGGCGTGCATTCGACGATTTTGGCAGCCCATTCGTCAAAGCCGACCGCATTGGCGGCCACATATTCTTTGTCGTAGAGGCCTTCGGTCACCAACACGTTGGACATGGCTAAAATAAGCGCCAGGTCGGTACCGGGATTGATGGGAACCCATTCATCGGCCAGCGTCATGGTGTTGTTGCAGCGCGGATCGACCATCACAACGTGTGCGCCGCGATCGTGAGCGCGCTGCAGTTCGGCCACCGAAGAAGGGCGGATGGCATCGGCATAGCTGCGGCCGATGAACATGACCATCTTGGTGTTGGCCAGATCGCTTTCGTAATCACCCGCACCGATGACCTGGGTAAAGCCGCTTACCTTAGACAGGTTGCACGCTGCCCCATGGGTGTAGGTGTTGGGGGATCCCAGCGCATCCATGAAGCGCTTGGTGTAATACTTGCCGGAAGGGCGCGGATCGTGCACCAAGGCCAAAGCCTCAGGGCCATCGGATGCAATAATGGCCTGCACCTTTTCGCCAATTTCACTGTAGGCCTGATCCCAGCTGATCGCTTCAAACTTGCCTTTGTCATTCTTCTTCAAAGGGTCGGTTAAGCGGTCTTTGGAATAGGCAATTTGCGAATAGCCATAGCCACGCGCGCACAGCTTGCCCTGCGAATACGGATGATCAGCATCACCGATAAGCTTGGTGAGCCGCCCGTTAACCAGGTAAGCCGTGAACCCGCATTTAGTGGAACAGGCGTTGCACAGCGTATGAACCGTCTCGGTTTTTCCACCGGTAACGGTGTCAGCAGCATGCGCCTGTTCCCAGGAACTAAAGCTTACATAACCGGCCGTTGCGGCAAGGGTGGCTACCCCTGCGCTGCCAGCCAGAAAGCTTCGCCTGGTTATTGCGTTTTCTGACATAACGTTTTCCTCTCTATATACATGCGCATGAATTCTGTTAAACGGTCAAGCATGTTAGGCACTTTTTTCTGCAAGGCCCTGTTGTGCGCATATTCCTACCAGCACATCAATCAGGCCAATGTAGAAGCGGGCATCCTCTTCGATATGAAGAAGCTGCATCCGCAGTGCGGTCAACCACGCGAATCGCTCGCTAAGAAATTCTCGGGCTTCTTCCTGCATGCCAGAGCGCAGCATGACGGCAACAAGATCACACTCAAGCGCCAGATGGTCGGGGTAGGCCTCAAAGCCAGCAGGCACTTCCATACCCAAACGCGCAATCAAATCCCGCATGTAAAGCGCGGAATCCCCCAGGTAGAGCCCCTTTGTTTGCGAAAAGGGCGTGGCTGCGGCAGGGTTAAACGACCAGCGCGTGTAGAGGGATTCAACTGGCACGACAGAATCGGGCAGGCCGCCCACAAAATGACGCGCTGCAAAGGCCTGCTTTTCCGCGTAGCTGGGGGGCGCATACAGCGCGTCCACTTCGCCGGCGGAAAGAAATTCTTGCAAGGGGCAGCGTCGCCCCAGCCGCTTTACAACCGCACTTTGACTGCCAAACGAGCTGACATCTTGCAGGGCACGGCGGGAGGCATCAAGAAATTCTCCCCACAGCGCCGGCTTCGTCATCTGACTCCATTCGTGCTCGTCAATGGGGGCAAAGCACTTGGCCATCACGGAAAATACCGCTTCATCTTCCATCATCGTTATCCCTCCTTCCTTGTTACCTTATATAAAGCCATGAGAAATTCCTTGAAACTTAGGCGAGCGACGGGGCGTTTACCGTCGAAACAAGACCCTTGGCAATCACTTCATCGGCGATATCTTTCCAATCGATGAACTTGATGGCACCGTTGGGGCATTGTTCGGCGCAGCGGCCGCAGGCGATGCATTTGGTGGAAACGCCGGTTTCGGTATCGATGACGGGCATATTCCACGGGCAGGCCATGTGGCACATACCGCAGCCGATGCACTTGGTGGCGTCGACGGTGCGTGCGCCCGTTTTTTCGTCGGAATAAATAGCATGCACGGGGCAATATTTCATGCACTCAGGATCTTCACATTGCTTGCAGCTTTCGATGGTGAATTGGCAATCATTGTAGATGCCATCCATGGTATCGACGCTGTGACCATATTGATAGTTTGGCCAGACGCGTACGCGGGCAATATTTTGGCACACACGGCCATCGTTTTTCAGCGTGCACATCATCTCGCAACGCTGGCAACCCGAACAGCGGGCACGATCGGTCACGATCATTTTGGTGGGCGTCGTGCGAATTGCGATGCGCCCGGAAGCGATCGAATTTTCAACGATGCCCCACTTTGCCAGTACGCCGCCGATGACCAAGCCGCCAACGCCGCAGCCTGCCATCGCCAAAACCTGGCGACGCGTTACGGTTTTTTTGGTGGATCCGGTATTGGTGGAATCAGTAGTGGATGCTTCCGCAGCTACCTTTTGGCTTTGTTCCTGCGCGGAAGTGTTCTCTTGCAGATTGTTATCTGTCATCCTAGTACTCCCCCCTCACTTTCTCGTCCGTGAGTCTTATGGTGTTCGTTTTGAAACCCCACGTGCTGCCTTTTCCGAAGCGGCACGGGTAAAACCGACACGTTCACTATCCCCTTCTCACACAACGTGACCATTGTGAAATCGCGCCCTGTTTCCGTATACCCTCTTTCGGGATAAAAGGGCGAAATGGGCGAATTACCCTTAAAGAGGGGATGGCGGGGAAGGGGGGCTTTGCATACTGGAACGCGACGAAAGGTCACCCGCGCTGCTTCTCTATCCGCCGAAGTCTCACACAACACGTAATGACTTTGAGAGATTGGGAGAAGAAAACATGGCTGACGTAAAGTCGTACGGCTGGGCTGGAAAGATACTCCGCGTCAATTTGACGACGGGTGCAATCACCACCGAACCCACCGAACCCTACAAAGCATATATTGGCGGCATGGGTCTGGCGAACAAGATTATGTATGATGAAGTTCCTGCCGGAACCAATCCGCTCGCGGCGGAAAACAAGGTTATTTTTGCCGTGGGTCCGCTGACCGCCTCGGGCACCCCCTTGGCTGGGCGCACCACCATTTGCAGCCTTTCCACCTTCACGAAAGACCACCTGGTCATCGACGCCCACTGCGGCGGCATGATCGGTGCCAAGATCAAGCTTTCCGGCCACGACGCCGTTGTGGTTGAAGGCAAATCCGACCACCCGGTGTATATCAACATTAAAAATGATAAGGTTGAAATCAAAGACGCCAAGGGCATCTGGGGCTTAGGCACCCGCGAAGCCACCGAAGCGCTGTGCCGCAAAGAAAGCACGAAAGCCTGCGTGGCCACCATCGGACCTGCCGGCGAAGCGCAAACCCCCTACGCCGTTATCATCAATTCGCGCAACCATTCCGCCGGTGCGGGCGTGGGTGCCGTCATGGGTTCAAAAATGTGCAAGGCGCTTGTTGTGGAAGGCGACGGATCGGTGAACGTGAAAGATCCGCAGGCCGTGGCCGAGCTTTCCGATTACATGCTGCGTGAAATTATCGGATCGAACAACAACCACGTTGTGCCTTCCACCCAGCAAGAATGGGCGGAATACTACGACAAGGGTTCGCGTTGGACCGCCCGCAATGGCCTGTTTTGGGCTGCTGCCGAAGGCGGACCGATCGAGCTGGGCGAACCGAAGCCCGGCGAGCTTAACACGGTGGGCTATCGCTGCATGAAGGCCACCAAGGACTTGGGCCCAGCTGCTGAAAAGTACACCATTAAGATGGATGGCTGCCACAGCTGCCCGATTCACTGCTATTCCGATTTGCGCGTGGAAGAAACCGGCAAGAACACCGGCTTTGAAATCGCCGGCAACACCTGCGCCGCCAACTTCCCCGTAAGCGTTTATATGGAACCCATGTTGAAGATGGGCTTGAAAGAAGAGGGCGACCTTTCCGTTGTGTGGGATACCACTACCGCCAACACGATGGATGAACTGGGTTTATGGTGCAACTATGCGCAGCTGTATCGCGACATTGCCTACTGCCACACCAAGGGCGTGTTCAAGCGCGTGCTGCCCGCAGAAGAATATGCTTCCATCGACTGGGGTAAATTTGATGTTTCGCGTCGCGACCCCACCGTCATGATTGAAATTCTGACGAAGATCGCTTCCAACAAATATGAAATTTCCTACCTTGGCCACGGACCTTTGGTCTGGTGCGAGCGCTGGGGCGAGCAGAAATGGTTTGACAACAAGGCTTCGACGCTGGTCAACTATCGCGGCTGGCCCGTGCATCACTCCATCGAGTGCTTCGGACAAGTGGGCGCCGTTTACAACCAGATGTTCAACCGCGACGACATGATTCATTCCGCCGTCAACTTCCAGGGCTGCGGCTTGCCGATTGAAATCAAGAAGCAGATTGCCGCTGAAGTGTGGGGTGGCGAAGATGCCATCACGCCGGACAAAAGCTACACGCCCATGAACGAACACAAGGCGAACTTCTGCTGGTGGTCCATCGTGACCGACGTGCTGCATGACAGCTTGACGCTGTGCAACTGGGTGTGGCCGATGACCATGAGCCCCACAAAGGCACGCGATTACCGCGGCGACCTGGATTTGGAAGCGAAGTTTTTCAAGGCCGTCACCGGCGAAGATGTAACCACCGACGATTTGTATAACGCCGCTGCCCGCGTCATGACGCTGCAACGCTGCAACACCGTACGCGGCATGGGCACCAACGACCTGCGCGGCCAGCACGACGTTATCACCGAGTGGGCGTTTACGAAGGATCCCGATATTCCGGTATTCACCGAAGGCACCGACAAGATGGACCGCGAGGATTACAAAACCGCGCTGACCATGGTGTACCAGCGCTTTGGCTGGGATGCCGATAAGGGCTGCCCGACCGCGGCCTGCCTTGACGCCTTGGGCGAAATGGACGATGTGAAGCAGGAAATGCAGTCACTCAACCTGCTGCCCTAAACACCACGCTTCACCCGGCAGAAGGCTCCCCCGCCTGCCGGCAACACAAACGCCCCCTCGGACCCCACGTCGAGGGGCGTTTGCATTTGCTGCAGGAATTTTGGGAGAGTTGGGCGGGGTTTGGGTAAGTTACAGGGCCGCTTTTATGCCGGCGATGGAATAGAGGCTGCCGAAGGCGCACACCAGGCCCTTTGTGCCGGCGATTTCGCGGGCTTGGGCAACAGCGGCGGCCATGGTGGGCGCGGCGTAGATGTGCTTGCAGGCGCTGCACCCCAGCATATCTTGCGCCGTCCAGCGAAGGGCACGTGCCAGCGCTTCGGCGGGAAGGGCACGCGGGTTATCGGGGGTGATAGCTATAAAAGCGCTGCCCAAAGGCATGATGGCTTCAAGCATTTCAGGATAATCTTTATCGGCAAGCACACCGATAATGAATACGGGACGCGCAGCGGGAAAGCTTGCTCGCAAAGAATCCGCCAAGGCGCACGCACCCTGGGGATTGTGCCCACCATCGACGATAAAGGTCGGATTGCTTGCTACGATTTCAAAGCGCCCCGGCCACTGCGTGTGCGCCAAACCCGCGCGCAGTGCCGCAGCAGAAATACCCCAACCCCGATCGCGCAACACCTCCACCGCTTCCACGGCAAGCACGGCATTGTAGGGCTGATAGCTGCCCATAAGCTGAATTTCCAGGTCAAGGTAGCTTTTGTAACTAAAGCGGTAGCGGGGGTTTTCCTGCGTTGCCACCGATTGAACCACAAGCTGCGAAAAATCGGGAGTATACACCACCGCTTCCTGCTGCGCGGCGCAGGCCTGTATAACCTGCCCCGCCGATTGTTCCTGTGGCCAAGAAACCACGGGCACGCCGCGTTTGATGATGCCGGCCTTTTCGCCGGCAATCGCGGCAAGTGTGGTGCCCAAATAAGCCGTGTGATCAAGCGCAATCGAAGCAATCACGCATACTTCAGGGGCATCAATCACGTTGGTGGAATCAAGCCGGCCGCCCAAGCCCACTTCAAGCACCACGATGTCGCAACGCTGCTGCGCAAAGTGGAGCAGCGCCACCGCCGTCATCAGTTCAAATTCGGTGGGATGATCAGCCATCGCTTCGGCCGCTTGCTTGACGCTCAGAGTCACATCCACCAGATCGACCGGAGAAATATTAGCGCCATCAATACGGATGCGCTCTTCAAAGGAAATGATATAGGGGCTGGTGAACAGCCCCGTTTTATAGCCCGCTTCCTGCAAAATCTGCGCCAAGAAGGCACAGGTCGATCCCTTGCCGTTCGTTCCCGCAACGTGCACGAAGCGCAGGGATTGCTGGGGGTTTCCCAACAAATCCAGCAGCTCAGCTATGCGTTCAAGCCCCAGCCGAGAATCCATCCAGCGCGGGCTGTTTATGTAGGCTACCGGGTCAAATGCAGCAGTGTCGCTACCGGCAAAAGACGGCACCGTCACAGCGCTTTCAGGTAATCCACGATGCCCGCAGCCGCACGCTTGCCCGCGCCCATCGCCAAAATCACCGTTGCGGCACCTATCACCACATCGCCACCCGCATACACGCCGGCAACAGAAGTGGCACAGGTGGCGTCATCGGCCACAATCAGGTTGCGCGCCGTGGTTTGCAGCCCCGGGGTAGTCGTTGCCACCAGCGGATTTGTTTTCGACCCCACGGCAACCACCAGCATATCGATGTCGATGGTGAAGGCAGAATCGGGCACTTCGATAGGACGACGGCGCCCGCTGGCATCGGGCTCGCCCAATTCCATGCGCACGCATTCCAAGCCCGCAACCCAACCTTCTTCGTTGCCCCGTGCACGCACCGGATTGGTGAGCAGCTGAAACACGATGCCTTCCTGTTCGGCATGGTGAATCTCTTCGGCACGCGCGGGCATTTCTTCCCTGCTGCGGCGATACACCACCGTCACTTCGGCGCCCAAACGTCGCGCCGTGCGGGCGGCATCCATGGCCACATTACCTCCGCCGACAACAACGCAATGCGTACCCGCATAAATCGGCGTTGCATAGGTGGGAAACTGGTAGGCCTTCATCAGGTTCACGCGCGTCAAAAGCTCACTGGCCACCATCGTGCCGTTGAGGCCTTCGCCTTCGATGCCCAAATAGCTGGGCAAGCCCGCGCCCGTCCCTACAAATACCGCGTCAAATCCCTGTTCATCCTTTAATTCTTCGATGCTGAACAGCTTGCCGATAAGCGCATTAAGCTTAAACTTCACACCCATGCCTTCGATGGCCGCAACCTCGCGTGCCACCAAATCTTTCGGAAGGCGAAATTCAGGAATGCCGTAGGTAAGCACGCCGCCCACCTTGTGCAGCGCTTCAAATACCGTTACAGAAACACCGCGTTTTGCCAGTTCACCCGCGCAGGTGAGCGATGCGGGGCCAGAACCTACCACCGCGACGCGCTTGCCCGCAAGCCCTGCCACAGCCGCCATGCTTTCATCTTCGGCCTGTACTGCCGCCAGTGCCTGGGCGGCTTGCTGCGGATGCTCAAATGCCCAATCGGCCACAAAGCGCTCCAAATGGCCGATGGCCACCGGTTCGCCGTTGTTGCCGCGCGTGCACACACCCTCACACTGATGTTCTTGCGGACACACGCGTCCACAGATGGCGGGCAGTGTATTCGTGTTTTTCACCATGGCGTAGGCGCGCGCAAAGTTGCCTTCGCCCACTTCATGAATGAATTGCGGGATGGGAACGCCCACCGGGCAACCCGAAACGCAGGGTGCCTTAGGGCAATGGATGCAGCGCTTGGCTTCGTTTATGGCCTCTTGTTCGGTGTAGCCGCACGACACTTCCTCAAAATTTGTGGCACGCAGCGCCGGGTCAAGTTCGGTCATGGGAGTTTTTACCTTCTGCATGTTCGCCTTCGCCATGATTATTCCCCCTTCCCTGCGTTGCACGCGCGCCCTTCGGCGGCCTGCTTTGCCTGCGCTTCAAACGCGCGATAGTGCACGCCGCGGCGCATGGCATCGTCAAAATCGACCAAGTGACCATCGAAATCGGGGCCATCGACGCAGGCGTGCAGATATTCGTCGCCCACCTTCACGCGACAGCCACCGCACATACCGGTACCGTCGATCATGAGCGGGTTCATGGAAACGAGCGTTTTTATGCCGTAAGGTTTCGTGGTGGCCGCAACAAATTTCATCATGATGACCGGGCCCACCGCCAACACCAAATCATAGTTGGCACCTTCGTCAATGCGTGCCTGCAGCGCCTGGGTGACCAGGCCTTTGTTGCCGTTTGATCCATCGTCGGTCATGATGATCTGGCGCGTGGAATGCGCGGCGATTTCTTCTTCAAGCAATACAAGATCGACGTTTCTGAAGCCCGTGATGACATCGACTTCGCAGCCTTTTTCAAACAGCCACTTGGCCTGCGGGTACGCGATTGCCGTGCCCAAGCCGCCGCCGATAACGCACACGCGCTGCGCACCCGCAAGCGCGGTGGGATTGCCCAAGGGACCCGCAAAATCCAGCAAGCTATCACCCGCCTTCATCCGGGCAAGCTGCAGCGTGGTTGCACCTACCGCCTGAAAAATAAGGGTGATGGTACCCGCCTGCGGATCGCAATCGTTCATGGTTAAGGGAATGCGTTCGCCCACTTCGTCGATACGCAACATGATGAATTGTCCCGGCTGAATTTTCGCCGCAATTTCAGGAGCCGCAACGACCATGCGCGTCACTTCGGCATTGAGAGCTTGCACTTCGAGAATGGGATACACGAGTTTTGTCCTTTTCGCCTCAAGATGCCAGCAGCACCGTTGGTAATCTGCGGCGCTGCTGGGCACAAGATATATGCTGTTGCGCTATTTTATAGCATTGCCCCGTTTCGCCGCCCAAAGAGCGGGCAAGCGTGCCGAGATTCCTCTGAATGGACACCTTTTGCAAGGCTTTTCTGTTGGTCGCAAGCTTTTCACCTAGCAAAGAAAGCTGCATGGCCGAATTTAGGCGCCCAAGGAGTACCCGAAAATGCGGAAACACCTATAATCGAGGCTGGAGTTATTTCCGGTGTTTTCGCAGAACATCGTCATATTTTTGCAAGACTTCAACCAAGAGCGTTCATCCCAAAACCAGCATCCAACACCCGGCGCTAGGAGATTGATATGGCAAAGCGTTATAGCATCGAGGATTCCCTTAAGCCCTTGGCCGACACCGAAGACACCCCGCCACCGGCGCCCTATGTGGCCGTTGTAAGCCCCGATGAATTCGCTGCCCGCATTGCGCCCACGTTTGAGGCCTTCGTTGCTTTTGATGCCCTCAGCAAAACAACCTCGTGCCACGTCGACGTATTTGAAGCGGGATTTGTAGGGGCCTTCGCCTTGCCCGACAAAAACGACCTGCTTGGCGCGCCGGCTACCTTCCGCTTTTTTATGGACAGCACACGCCTGATTTTTGTTGACGAAACCACCAGCTGCACCGCCATTTTGGACAGACTGGTCGAAATCAAGAACCGCCGCAAACCTGCCCTTGCCCACATCCTTTTCGAGTTTATGGAGCATCTCATTAAAGACGATGCCGCCTACTTAGAAGCCTTCGAGGACAGCATGGAGGGCGACGAAGAGAGCATCCTTAATCAAACGGGCGCTATAAGCAACGCGCGCATTTTAGAAATTCGCCGCAAGATTTTACGGCTTGACTATTACTACCAGCAGTTGGCCGATATGGGCACCACCCTTGAAGAAAACGAAAATGGCCTGATTGAAGCGGGTGATCGCCATCTGTTCGCGCTGTTTGCCCGCCGCGCTGACCGGCTGTTCGACCGCACGGGTACCATCAAAGAATACAGCCTTCAGCTGCACGAACTCTACCAAACGCAAATCAATATCCGCCAGAACAAGACGATTCAGTGGCTCACGGTGATAACGACCATCTTTGTGCCGCTTACGCTGATAACCAGCTGGTATGGCATGAATTTTGAAAATATGCCCGAACTGCACCGACCGGAAGCCTACTTCGTCATTATTGGCATCTGCCTGGTGCTTGTGTGCGTCGAGCTCATTTATTTCAAGCGGAAAAAGTGGCTCTAAGTGCGGCGGCGTGCTGCGGTGTTCAGCGGCGCGTAAGTGTGCCAGAGGATGCTAGCGCGCTGCGGACTAGTCCCACGCTTCGGCGACCAGGTCGGATTCTTTCAGCAGTGCACCAAGCGTGCGAAAATCAGCTTCCAGGGCGTCGCGTTTGCTGCGGTCATATATGGCTGCAGCAGGATGAAAGATGGGAAACACCTTGAACTTGCCCGCCTGATAAAGTTTGCCGTGCAGGCCAGTGATGCCGCGATCGGTTTTTAAGATAAACTTCGTTGAAAAGTTGCCCAGCGTTACGATAATGTCGGGGTCGATAGTGCGCGTCTGTTCACGCAAGAAGGGTGCGCACATCTCTATTTCTTCGGGCAAGGGATTGCGATTGGCGGGCGGGCGACATTTAAGCACATTGGCGATAAAGATATCTTCGCGCACCAGGCCCGCGTGTTCCAGCAGTTCATTGAGGTATTTACCCGCGGCACCCACAAAAGGCTCACCCTGCAAATCTTCGTTTTTGCCAGGCGCTTCCCCAATAATCATCACGCGAGCATCAGGGTTTCCCACACCAAATACAACCTGCGTGCGCCCCTGCGCAAGCGCACACTTCTGGCAAGCTTGCACCTGTGAGCGCATTTCTTCAAGGGGAATATGCGGCTTCGTCATAAACGACCAGCCTTTCTATATATAGATGCGGGGCATCCGCTGGGCGAACCCGACCGTGATTTCGTGGGGAATCGTGCCAGCTGCCACCGCCATATCATCGATGGACAGCGCTGCACCCTCTTGGGCGCCAACAAGAACCACCTGGTCGCCAATTTGAGGATTGAGGCGTTTTTTTGTACCGTAGGCGCGCAGATCAACTTCAAACATGCACTGATCCATGCAGATGTTGCCCACCTGAGGGCAGCGCTGGCCGCCCAGCAGCATTGAAGTGCGGCCGGAAAGCGCGCGGCGCAAGCCATCGGCATAACCCACGGGAACCGTGCAAATTTTTACCGATCCAGGGCTGCGGTAATTCAGGCCATAACTGACCCCTTCGCTCATGGGCACCGTGCGCACATCGGTGATGCGCGCATGCACGCTCATGACCGGGCGCAAATCGATAAGCCGTCGCGTTTCTGGGCAGGGCTGAAAGCCATAAAGGGCAATGCCCAGCCGCACCATGTCGAAATTCGTATCGGGATAGCGCAGCAGCGCCGCAGAATTATCGCAGTGCACCAGCCCCGAATTGACTCCCGCCGCGTTCATGGCGCTAAGAGCTTCCACAAAGCGTTTGGCCTGCACGTGGAAGTCGAGCGTTTCAACGCAATCTGCCGTGGCGAAGTGGGTGAAGGTGCCCACTAAATCAAGCGCCCGATGAAAACTGACCTGCATGATAAATTCCATGACTTCATCAAAACGCACGCCAATGCGGTTCATGCCCGTGTTGATGGCCAGGTGATAGGGTGCGCGCATACCGTGAGCATCGGCGATTTCCCCATAGGCGATGGCGAATTCGGGCGTATAGATGGAAGGCATGATGCGGTAGTGAAGCAACAGAGGGATCGCTGCCGCAGGCGGTTCCGACAACACTAAAATAGCCGAACCTACATTAGCTTTGCGCAGTTCAATGCCCTCATTTACCGTTGCAACGCCCAGATATTCCGCACCGGAATTAAGCGCCGCCTTGGCACAGCGCACCGCTCCGTGCCCGTAGGCATCGGCCTTCACCACCGCCATCAACTTGCAGCCCGGCGCCAAACGACGCTTCACTTCCATCGTGTTGTGGCGCAAGGCAGCCGTGTCTATTTCAACCCATGCCCAACGCCTATCACCCTGTGGCATTTCGTCGAGAGCTGCCTCATCAAATTCCTTCGCATCGGCTACCACGCGCGCCGCCGTTGCCCGCGAGTATTGAAAGTTGTTCGTCTGGGAAAACCCGGTGAAACCGTTTGGAATATCGCTCACTATCGTGCCTTTCTTTTTGCGAGACCCCCAGTATAGCATTTCCCCCTAAAACGAAAGCTGCCCACTACCTTGAGCTTATTTGGGCTCACATTGCCCTGGGCTGTCTGGGCATTTTCTGCGCGGCGTTGCCAGCCTTTTGCTGCTTGCAGCTGTCTTTCTTACGCGCATCGCCTTCTACCACATGCACATGACCGTCGGCTTCTAGCGGTCTACGCAAATACTATCTTTTCAATGCATTTGCGTGCATCATTTACAATCCGTCGGGCGCAGCCTTGACTTGATAGATCAGGAGGAATTAAATGACCCAGCTTGATTTCACCGCATACGCGCAGCAACTTGCCCATCGCTAGCGGGACCGGAATTTTTGCGGGCACAACTTCTAGTGACCGCAGCCGGCCATCATGGAAATGGCGTGGGGTAAGGCGGGCAAGACGCCGGCCCAATTTTCGCGGGCGGCGCGTTCGCTGCCGGGCAGGTTTATGACCAGGGTGCGACCCCGCTGCATGCACAGCGCACGGGAAAGCATGGCGTAGGGCGTGATGGCAAGGCTGTGGGCGCGCATAGCCTCGGCGATGCCGGGCACATTGCGCTCGCAGGCATCCTGCGTTGCTTCCGGCGTCACGTCGCGCAGGGAAAGACCACTGCCACCGCAGGTCAGCACCACATCCACAGCCATTTTATCGGCCGCTTGCACAATGGCCGCAGCAATAGCGGCGCGCTCGTCTTTCACCACCACGTGGCTTACGCACTGCCAACCCTGTTCGGCAATAAGCACTTCTAAAGCGGCACCCGCCGTATCTTGCTTCATGCCGCGCGTGTCCGAACAGGTGATAAGCGCAAAACGCGGTGTGTGATCGGCCATTAGATACTCAACTCCTCAGATACATCGAGCAAAATGCACTCAACTAGCGAATCTTTTGTGCGCGACTCAAGGCCTTCTGACATGATGGCCAAACAGTTGCTGCGCTGCAACACGCCGAACAAACCCGAGCTCTGATTTTTTGCAGGTGCCACCACGTAAGCGCCCTCGTCGTTTTTGTAGAGTGTAGAGCGCAGAAAAATACGCCGCGGGTCCTTCTTTTTCACATCGCGCGAAAGATGCGCCGCCAGGGTCGGGCGCTGGAAGTGCGTGTATCCCTGCATTTTGCGCAACGCCGGACGAATGATCATCTCGAAGCCCACATAGGCTGCTGCGGGGTTTCCGGGAAGCCCAAACACCGGCACGCCTTTGACCACGCCAAAGGTTTGCGCCTTGCCCGGCCGCATGTTTACCAGGGTCATAAATAGTTCGCCCGCTTGTTCAACAGCTGGCTTGATAAAATCGAAATCCCCGTTTGAAGCGCCGCCGCTCGTGACCACGAAATCGTAGTGTGCAACGGCGGATTCCAGCGCCGCTAACAAGGCCTCCAGCGAATCTTCCACAATGGGCAAAATCGTAGGAATACCGCCTGCAGCCTGGGCACTTGCCGCCAAAGCATAACTGTTTGAGTTGCGGATTTTACCCGCCGTAGGCACCTGGCTGGGATCGACCAGTTCTGTGCCGATAGAAATGATGGCAACCCGCGGACGCCGATATACCGGCGCGCATACCGCCCCACAACTCGCCAAAAAACCCACTCCAGCGCTGCTGATAACTTCACCGGAAGCAACAACAACTTCGCCCGCGCGGGCTTCCTCGCCCGCTTCTCGAATGCTGGCTCGCGACGTGGTGGGTGCCGTAAACGAAACGCGGCTGCCCTGCTTGCCATCGCCCGAAACCAGGCCGACGACCTCGTATTTCACTACCGCTTCAAGCGCCGGCGGCAAGGGGGCACCCGTCATGATGCGCACGCATTGGCCTCGGGTGACCGGGCCTTCGTAGGTTTCGCCCGCCGCCACTTCGGCAATCACGTCAAGTTCGACCGGAAATTGGGGCGTGGCCGGGGCAAGGTCATCGACAAAAACGGCAAAGCCATCCATGGCCGAATGGGCAAAGGGGGCGATGTCGATGTCGCTTTTTACATCGGCGGCGCACACGCGCCCGACGCATTGGAGCAGCGGCGCTGTTTCCGCAGATAAAACGCTCACTTTTGACAAAACAAGCGCTCGAGCTTCCTCAAGCGAAATCATTTCTGGCATACGCTCTCCTCACATCCTGCGCTAGACTGCGTCTATTATAGCGCGAGCAGAATAAAACCGAAGTCGCAAAATAGGGCTACTTTACTTCCCAAACGTATCTGCCGCTTGATGCATCTTTTCGATGACGGGCACAGCGAAGGGGCAGCGCGTTTCGCATGCGGCGCATTCGATGCACTCCTTGGCATGGTGCGCCAAAGAAGCATAGTGTTCGCGCACGGTTTCTGGCATGCTGCCTGCGGCTATCACCAGGTCAAGGTACTTGTTCACCGCCGCAATATCTATAGTGACCGGACAGGGCGCGCAGTGCCCGCAATACATGCATTCCCCGGCAAAGGTATGCGTGGGAAGCTCGGCGAGCACCTCACTGAAATCGCGCTGCGCATCGCTGGCCTGGCAGTACGCGCAGGTTTGCGCAAACTGCTCAAGCGTGTGAAACCCGGGCAGCACCGAAGCCACCGCCGGGCGCGTCAGAGCGTAATGCACGCATTGCACCGGCGTCATGGCCACTTTAAACTGCGAGCGCGCCGCATCAAGCAGGCGACCACCCGCGAAAGCCTTCATGACGGTAATGCCCACGCCCCTGCGCTCGCACAACTTGTAGAGCGCATCGCGGTCGGCATCGATGTTGTAAAGCGGCTGCTCATAGTTGCTCAGGTTGAATAAATCGTCGATATTATCTGTCGCCGGCTGCATGTCGTAGGCGGGGTTAATGCTAAACATCAGCACTTCGACCAGGCCGGTTTCCACAGCGCGCCGCGCCACCACCGGGTTGTGCGAGCTCAGCCCAATGTGGCGAATGCGTCCTTCCGCCTTCAGTTGCTGGACGTATGCGATGACGGGACCGGTGAACACTTCGTCAAAATCGGCATCGCTGTCCACGAAATGAATCATACCAATATCGAGATAATCGGTGCCCAGGTGCTCAAGCTGCGACTCAAAAGCAGCCTTGGTTTCGGTGATATCGCGTGTGCGCTTATACTGGCCACCGGCCCACATTGCACAGATGTGCCCCTGAATGATCACGTCCGAACGCACATCGGCAAGCGCCGCACCCAGCAGGGTATGCACCTGTGGGCTGGGCGTATACAGGTCGAAGAAGTTGATGCCCCACCGCAATGCTTCCGCGGTCAAAGGCGCTACGCAAGCCTGCGGATCGTCCACATAGCCTTCGCAGCCCATGCCGATTTCGCTGACACGCAGCCCTGTGGTGCCCAAATCTCGATAATTCATAGCTGTCCCCTTCAAAAAAGCGACCCGCCTGTGGTGAAGACGGGCCGCTCACATACGTGAATGTGGAAAATCGGCTAGCGCGCGATGTTGTAAAACGCGGCGCTGCCCGCATAGGAGCCTGCCGCATCCAATTCTTCTTCGATGCGGATAAGCTGGTTGTATTTCGCCACGCGGTCAGAGCGGCAGGGTGCCCCTGTTTTGATCTGGCCGGCGTTGGTGGCAACCGCTAAATCGGCGATGGTCGTATCTTCTGTTTCGCCGGAACGATGGCTCATAACGCACGCATAACCTGCCTGTTTAGCCATTTGGATGGCGTCGAGGGTTTCGGTCAAAGAACCGATCTGATTCACCTTGATCAAAATGGCGTTGGCGCAACCCATTTCAATACCCTTGGCAAGGCGCTGGGAATTGGTGACAAACAGATCGTCGCCCACCAACTGCACGCGATCACCAATGCGCTCGGTCAGCGCCTTCCAGCCATCCCAATCCTCTTCGGCCATGCCATCTTCCAGCGAAATGATGGGATACTTGTTAACCAAGGCTTCCCAATAATCGACCATTTCGGCGCTGGTCAATTCGCGACCTTCGCCAGAAAGTACGTATGTGCCGGTTTCTGCGTTGTAGAATTCCGTCGAGGCCGGATCCATGGCGAACATGATGTCGCTGCCCGGCTTATAACCAGCGGCTTCACACGCGCGCATGATGTATTCCAGCGGCTCTTCATTCGTGGTGAAGTTGGGGGCGAACCCGCCTTCGTCGCCCACGCCGCCACCCAGACCCGCATCGTGCAGCACGGTTTTCAGCGTGTGGTAAATTTCGGCGCACCAGCGCACCGCTTCAGCAAACGTGGGCGCGCCCACCGGCATGACCATGAATTCCTGGAAATCCACGTTGTTATCGGCATGCACGCCGCCGTTCAAAATATTCATCATCGGAGTCGGCAGCAAGTTCGCATTGACGCCGCCTACATATTTATAGAGGGGAAGCTCGGCTGCTTCAGCAGCAGCACGCGCCACAGCCAAAGAAACGCCCAACACCGCGTTAGCGCCCAGGTTGCCCTTGTTTTCCGTGCCATCGATTTCAATCATTTCAGCATCAATCGTGCGTTGATCTTCGGCTTCCATGCCCAGCAGCGCGTCGGCAATTTCTTCATTCACATGAGCCACGGCATTGAGCACGCCTTTGCCGAAGTAGCGATCCTTTTCGCCATCGCGCAGTTCAACGGCCTCAAATGCACCCGTTGAAGCGCCTGAAGGAACAATGGCGCGGCCGAAAGAGCCGTCATCCAAAACCACTTCAACCTCAACGGTCGGATTGCCCCGCGAATCCAAAACCTCGCGCCCGTACACATCAATGATGATGCTCATGTAATGCCTCCTTGAAAGCTCGTTTATCGCAACTGCTCCATGATACTAAAGCGCGCTTGCATGCGCGCCATCATCACCGATTTCGCAGATATGGGGTATGTGAGCGGCGGCAAAGCGATGAAAGCAAGTGCAGGGTGCGCCCACTGCAGCAAACCATTTTTGCTCAATACAGTGAGCATTTTTGCTCAGTATACTGAGCAAAATAGTCGCGCCAAGAGGCAGCACCCACGCCCAACTTATAGTGTGGCGGCAATGAGGGTGCAGAGGGCGATGCCGCAGGTGAGGGTGGCGGCGCTGCGTAGGGTGAAAGCTTGGGGGTGCAGTTGTGTGCGCGTGGGTTGAGCGCCGTAGCAGCGGGATTCCATGGCGATGGCAAGGCTGTCGGCGCGGCGGAACAGGCCTACGAACAGGGGGATCAGCACCGTTTGCCAGGCGCGCAGGCGTTTGGTCAGGCTGCCTTCGTCAAATGCAGACCCCCGCGCCCATTGGGCGGC
>JAVVPE010000021.1:16438-27502 GCA_036655915.1 Raoultibacter sp. | reverse complement strand
TCACTACCACGTTGTGCCAGTGTCTTTGCGACCTTAGCCTTTTCTGCGTCGGTGTAAAAAGCATCTTTTCCTGGGGCAACAAGCGGACGCTTTGCGCAGGTGCGACACAGTACTAGCGCCATTGCCTCAGCCCCTTTTTTTGACCACGAACAGGCAAAAGACTTCATGCGCTTTGCCCAAACGTAGGCGTTGGTGGCCTCCATAGTGCCAAGACTTCCTCCGCCTCGCAACAAATCGGCGTTGTTTGTTACGTAGCGGCCACACTCATAGATCTTTTGTCGTCGTCTCTCATCTTTGACCTTGCAAGCCATACGCTTGCAAGCACAGGCAAGTGCTTCTGGGCGGTGTCTGAGTGCCAGGGACACAAGATGTTCACGACCAGCTCCCTCAGGAAACGCCCTGTGCACGTATTTCATAACATGGAACAAATCCAGACCTTGCACAAAGGTTTTCCCGTACTCTATCCCTAAAGCCTTACACCAGCCACCTGCATCTGAGGCGTAGTGCACTACCTCGATGTCATCGGTGACGTAGTCAGCAGCAATCGTGGCGTTCATGCCTGCCCACAGATCTTCCGCCGTCCCACAGGTCGCATACAGCGCCACGTTTCCTCGTTGAGATCGTGCGCCTTTTTGGGTTTTACCCGCATAGACGCAGCCACACTTAATCTCAAACGATGATTTTTTGCGGCTTTGTTCGTAGAAGAAGCGCGCAATGGCGCTTTTGCGGCGCTGAGGAGTTTGGAGTGCGACAAATATACCGTCAGCTTCGGCAAACACATCAACTTGGCTTATGGTGCCGGGGGCGGCAGAAAAGGTATCTTGCCTGATAAGGGATGCTTCGAGCTGAACGGCACGCCAGGCACACATAGGGGATATACGCGTACCGCTTAGCTGGGCGAAGTCTGTGGCAGCACGCCGGTAAGATACGCAAGCCGCCCGGCGCACCAACCACAAAAAGGCATCTGCTGAGAGGCGTTGGCGCTTGGGGATGCCCAATAGCTCATCTGTGGGATAGCGGTTACACCCAAGATTATCGCGGTAGAGGCGGCGGGCATATTCGACCTCACCAAACATCGTGACAATCTTTCTTGTTGGGCTACCACGCAGCTCCCAAGATGTGGGCACCTGCCCTTTAACCTCGTCGTCAAAGCGCCCTATGCATTGAGCAACAGCAGCAACAGCGGCGCTGTGCATTCCCCCTTGCACATCTCGACAAAAAGAGTCGAAGTCTTCTGTGGTGCAAAGGGCTGCGTAAAAATAGTCAGCGGCGGCTGTAACCAGAGAGGAAAACATTGTAGAATACATGGCGAGGACCTTTCTTTTCTTCGTTTTTTAGTCGATTCAAAGAATACAGGAAGGTCCTTACTTCTGCCTCTCATTCTGGGATACCCCTCTTTCCCCCAGTTAATGTTACTCACACAAGGAAGCCGCTGTTGTCCGTGTCCTATAAAAATCCATGAAAAGCAACATAGAGTTTTCGTATACAGATGAGGCAAGTTGGGATTATTTAGAGTCATCGTTCCATACAAGCTTCGGCTTGATTTTGGCATAAGCCGCCCTTAGGTAGGGGATTTGTTCTTCTTCGACAGCTCCGATATAGGAAACCGTTTTCTGTACTACTTTTCCCTTAACGCGGTCGCAGCGCATAACAGCTGCGAAGTAATGCGGTATTCCATTCTTATTTATTTTTTTCTGTATCCTCATGAACATGTTTATCCTCGCTAACTATATGAGACAGGCGTAAAGCGATTGGCGCTTTCGATTACTGAAAAATTATATAAGTCTTCTCTTCAAATTTATTTTATGGCAATTTAAGCAGCTTTGCAAGTAAGGGTTAAAAATTTACCCCACCTTCCACACCACGTAGGTGTTGAGGTTGCCTGTTTTGCCGTCGGCGTGAAAGCGGGCTACGGGGGTGGCGGCGGGCAGCGCTGCTGCGATCAGTTGGTCAATTTCGGCTTCGGAAAAACTGTGGCAGTAGCGATAGGCGCCAGGGGTGTTTTGCCAGCCCAGCAGATAGTCGTTGTTATCCAGCGCGGGCAGGCCAAGCTCTTCTAGGGCGCGTGCGTGGGTGACCTGCGCTTTTTGTGCCAAGGCGTCGCTGTTGAGAAATTGCCACAACGAAACGATGACGTAGCCGCCTGGGCGCGTGTGGGCGATAAGGCTTAGTAGTATTTTTTTGCGGTAAGCTTGCGTGGGCACATGATGCAAAAACCCGAACGAAACGCAGAGGTCGCAGGCGGGGGCGGCAAGCTGGTCGGTGATGTTTTGGCCGTGGCGCAAGGCCTCTAGCACGTCAAGGTTTTGATAGCTGATCGCAGGGGTGGTAGGCAAAAGGTCGTCACAGTTGTCCACCGCATAAAACGTGATGTCGGCTCTATCATGCGTCCCCGCAAGAAAAGCTTCGAAACGCAAATTGCCGCAGGCCACATCGAGCACAGAAAACTTCTGCCAGGCCGCGGAGTTTTCCGCCCCCACAGCGGCAAGGCATCTTTCCCAGCCCGTCCAGGGCGCTTGGCGCGTTTGCGCAAATGAATCGCAGTAGTCGCGATAAAAATTGTTGGTGGTGGTGCACAAGGTTTCAACTGTTTTAGCGTCCATAAAAAGTTATACCGCATTCCTTCGGCGTCAGAGCTGCTAGGTATTATACAATTCACCCTACCATGGAAACTCTTTTATTAGAAATACTCAAAACACTGCGGGAATCAGGCACGGTTGATACCGCCTGCCTTGAGCGCATAATCCGCAAGCACAACAAGAATATCACCGAAAACAAAAATCACCATGCGAAGAAAAAACTTTTGCCCTACTACCTGCAGGTAAAGGCGACCGATCACGCGCGGTGGGCTGCTTGGCAGGTCGATACCGAACTGGAGCGGCAGCTGTTTGGGGTCTTGCAGATAAAGCCCCGCCGCACCGCTTCGGGGGTGGCCACCATCACGGTGCTTACCAAGCCATGGAAGTGTGCAAGCAATTGTCTGTATTGCCCCAACGATGTGCTGATGCCGAAAAGCTATTTAAGCGATGAACCTGCCTGCCAGCGTGCCCAGCGTAGCTATTTCGATCCGTATTTGCAGGTGGCCACACGGCTGCATACGCTCCAGCAAATGGGGCACACCACCGACAAGGTTGAAGTAATTATCCTGGGGGGAACGTGGAGCGATTACGATCCTGCCTACCAAATATGGTTTGTGTCCGAACTTTTCCGTGCGCTCAACGAAAGTGGCGGTGCGGCGGCAAGCGAAATGCAAAAGCGACGCGCCTACTACCAGGAAAAAGGCATCAGCGACCGCAAAGAGGATCTGCTCAAAGCTGCCGAAGCAGAGCAGCGCGCGGTAAACGATGGCCGCATCACCTACAATCAGGCCTGGTTGCTCCTCTATGAACACAACGCAAGGTGGAAGAGTATCGCAGCTGATCAGGTGGCAGATGTGGCCGCGCTTGAAGCTGAGCAGCTTATCAACGAACGGGCCGAACACCGGGTTGTGGGGCTGGTGGTAGAAACGCGTCCCGACACCATTTCGGCTGCTAACCTTAGCCTGTTGCGGCGTTTGGGCACCACGAAGATTCAAATGGGCATCCAAAGCCTTGACCAGCGTATTCTAGCCTTAAACAAGCGCAGCATCTCCGCTGAAAAAATCGTCGAGGCCTTCGAGCTGACGCGCCTTTTTGGTTTCAAAATACACATACACTTCATGGTGAATCTGTACGGATCATCGCCGCAGGCGGATAAGCTTGACTATCTGCGCCTGATAACGCAGAGTCCCTATCTGCCCGATGAAGTGAAGCTTTACCCCTGTGCTTTGGTGGGTGGCACGCAGCTGTGCGATCGCTATGCGGACAAAACGTGGACACCTTACAGCGAAAATCAACTGGTCGACGTTTTGGTGGCCGATACGCTTGCCACGCCTTCTTTCGTGCGCATCTCGCGCATGATCAGGGATATTTCGGCACACGATATCGTGGCGGGCAACAAGAAGGTCAATTTGCGCCAACGGGTGGAAGGCCAGCTTAAAAGCACGGGTGCTCACGTTGAAGAAATTCGCTATCGAGAAATCAGCACGCACGATGCCGATGTGGAAAACTTGCAGCTTGTAACCATCCCCTACGAAACCACCGTATCCCAGGAATATTTCCTGCAATGGGTGACGCCCAAAAATGAAATCGCGGGGTTTTTGCGTCTATCGCTGCCAAAAGCTGAGCGCGTGCAAGCCTACCAAGGGCTGCTGCCTATTGGTGTGGGGGAAGCGATGATCAGGGAAATCCACGTATACGGCAAGGTCGCCGGGCTGCATACCACGGGCAAAGGGGCTCAACACCTGGGCTTGGGCAAGCGTCTTTTCCGGGAGGCCTGCGCCCTGGCGAAGGCTCAGGGTTACACCAAGATGAACGTTATCAGCTCGGTGGGCACGCGCGAATACTATCGCGGCCTCGGCTTTGCCGATAACGGCCTCTACCAGCAGATTTCTCTTGCCGAAGCTTACGCGGGCGTGTTGTAACCTTCGGGATTGTTTGTTTGCCAGTGCCACGAATCGCGGCACATTTCATCGATGCCGTATTGGGCTTTCCATCCCAAAAGCTTCTCGGCTTTTTCCGAAGAGGCGTAGCACGTTGCAATATCGCCGGCGCGACGGGGGGTGATCTGGTAGGGGATGTGCTTGCCGCAGGCACGTTCAAAGGCGGCAATCACTTCAAGAACGCTGTAGCCTTCGCCGGTTCCCAGGTTGAATACGTCGAGGCCGGGGTGTGTGGCCATATATTCAAGCGCCTTTAAGTGCCCTTCGGCCAAATCTACCACGTGGATGTAATCCCTGACTCCGGTGCCATCCACCGTGTCGTAATCGTCGCCAAAAACGCGCACGTATTCACGGATGCCTGCGGCGGTTTGGGCAACGTAGGGAATAAGGTTGTTGGGGATGCCGCTGGGGTCTTCGCCGATAAGGCCTGAAGCGTGTGCGCCGATAGGATTAAAATAGCGCAGCAACATGACGTTCCAAGATTCATCGCTGACGTGCAAATCGGTCAGCACCTGTTCAAGCATGCCTTTTGTCTGCCCGTAAGGGTTGGTGATGGCGCCTTTGGGGCATTGTTCGGTGATGGGCAAAAACGCCGGATCGCCGTAGACGGTGGCCGAAGAGGAAAACACGATGTTCTTCACGCCGTGGGCGCGCATGACATCGCATAAAACCAGCGTGCCCGCAAAGTTGTTCCAGTAGTATTCCAGCGGCTTTTCAACCGATTCACCCACGGCCTTAAATCCGGCAAAGTGGATGACGGCATCGATGTTTTCCGCAGCAAATACGGCATCAAGTGCTTCCTTGTCAAGGATATTGACTTCGTAGAACTTCGGGGTTTTCCCAGTGATTTGCTCAACGCGGTCGAGCGCGATTTTGCTCGAATTGCTCAGGTCATCAACGATGATGACCTTATAGCCGGTTTCAAGCAATCGGACACAGGTGTGGCTTCCGATAAAGCCCGCGCCGCCGGTGACTAAAATATTTTTGTAAGTGCTGCTCATGGGTCCTCCTCTTCGTCGGGGATGGTTCCAGTATAGCGTGTGGCGCCAAAAAAGGCGGCACAAGGTCACAACACGACCGTTTCTCCAGGGCATTCCACGCCCTACGCGGTGCCCGATTGCCTACGAGCGGCGTTGCTTATGTTGCTTGTCCATGAAATTTGGCCGCGCACCCCTTCATGCTGCGGGTTTCTCATATAATGTCCCCATGCCAAAAACGCTAGGGATGCAGCAGCGTTGGGGTGTGCGCTTTGGCACATCTTGCGCACGCGGGCGCGAACAAGCCTGCGTAAGCTGTTTTCCGCTAAGGGAAATCCCTGCGCTGCGTTTTCAAAAGAAGATTTATGAAGGGGTGTGAGTTCATGCCAAGACTGCAAATTATGGATACTACTATCCGTGACGGCCAACAAAGTCTGTGGGCCACGCGCATGCAGATCGGTGACATGCTGCCCATTTTGCCGAAGATGGACCGTGTGGGTTACTGGGCCATTGAAGCGTGGGGCGGCGCAACGTTTGATACCTGCTTGCGCTTTTTAGACGAAAATCCGTGGGAACGCCTGCGCTCCATCAAGGCGAAAACGCCCAACACGCCGCTTGCCATGCTTTCGCGTGGTCAAAACCTTGTGGGCTACAAGCACTATTCCCGCGATATCTGCAACCACTTCATCCATGCGGCCAAGCGCAACGGCGTCCACGTGTTTCGCGTGTTCGATGCCTTAAACGACATCCGCAACGTTGTCGATAACGCCGAAGCCATCAAGGAATGCGGCGGTTGGTTTGAAGGTGCTATTTCCTACACCATGTCACCTGTTCACACGCTTGATAGCTATTTGGAATACGCGCAGGGGCTCAAAGACCTTGGTGCTGATTCCATCGCCATCAAGGATATGGCGGGCATGTTGACGCCGTATCGCACCGAACGTATGGTGAAGGCGCTCAATGCCGAAATCGGCTTGCCGGTGCACGTGCACTGCCATTATGTGGGCGGCATGGCTCCGGCCAACATTATCAAATCCGCCGAAGCGGGTGCCGCCATCGCCGATACCGCCAGCGCTCCGCTGGCCTTCGGCAACAGCCATCCCGCTGTCGAAATGATTGTGGCGGCGCTGCAAGAATCCCGCTACGACACCGGCCTCGATCTTGATCTGCTGTTCGAAATCGCCGAATATTGGGAAGAGGTGCGCAAGCGCGGTCACTACAAGCGCGGCGTTTCTTCGCTGGTGCACATGAAGGTGTATTCGCATCAGATTCCCGGCGGCATGATGTCGAACCTGGTTTCCCAGCTTGAAATTCAAAATGCGGGCGATCGCTTGCCCGAGGTTATGGCCGAAATTCCCAAGGTGCGCGCCGAAGTTGGTTATCCGCCGCTTGTTACTCCCATGTCTCAAATCGTGGGCACGCAAGCCGTGTTCAACGTGCTTACGGGCAAACGCTGGAGCGTTGTTTCCAAGGAAATGAAAGATTACATCTGCGGCTATTATGGCAAAGCGCCCGGCCCCATGAATAAAGACATCGTTGCAAAAGTTGTGGGCGATTCTCAAAGGCTCGACCCCGATGTGGCACCAGGATCGCTGGTCACCGCAAGCTACGAACAGATGCGCGACGAAATCGGCGATTTGGCCAAAACGGAAGAAGACGTGCTTATGTATGCCTTGTTCCCCAACGAAGCACGCACGTATTTAAGCAAACACCGTACATCAGAAAAAGTCGATTTCATGCTTGAGCAGGAATCGAGTGGAACCAAGGAGGACGATTACGTGGATATCAATCAGATTCGTGAACTGGTACGTGTTGCGGAAGAAAGTGGTGTGGGCGAAATCGTGGTGGAAGAAGAAGGCATGCGCATTGCTGTTCGTATGCCCGGCGCCCTGGCCGCCGAAACGGTCGCAGCACCCGTTGCCGCAGTAGCCGCAGCCCCTGCCGCCCCCGCCGAAGCGGCCACCACCGCTGCTGCTGGCGCGGTCGATCGTCCGGCCAGTTGGCAAGCGGTGTGCGCCCCCATGGTGGGCACCTACTATTCGGCGCCTTCCCCCGGCGAGCCGCCCTTTGTCGCTGTGGGCGATGAAGTGGCCGCCAACCAGACCTTGTGCATCGTCGAAGCCATGAAGCTCATGAATGAAATCACGGCTGAAGAAATGGGTACCGTGCGCGAAGTGTGCGCCGAAGATGCTTCCGCGGTGGAGTTTGGCACGGTTTTGTTCTACATCGAACCCCATGCCACTCATGACGCCGTGGGTCCGGAGAATGCGTAATGTTCGATAAAGTCCTTATCGCTAATCGTGGGGAAGTTGCCCTGCGCATCATGCGCGCCTGCAAGGAATTAGGCGTAAAAACGGTTGCGGTCTATTCGACCGAAGATGCCGATACCTATCCGGTTCACTATGCCGATGAATCGGTGTGCATAGGGCCTGCCGCATCGAATCAAAGTTATCTGGTGGTGCCCTCCATCATCCAGGCGGCGCTGAACACAGGCGCCCAGGCCATTCATCCCGGCTATGGTTTTTTGGCTGAAAACGCCGATTTTGCCCGTGCCTGCGCCGATAACGGCCTTGTCTTTATCGGCCCTGCGCCCGAATGTATCGAACGCATGGGCGACAAAAGCCAAGCGCGTGAAACCATGAAGCGCTGCGGCGTCCCCACGGTGCCAGGTTCTGATGGCATCATAGAAACCGTCGAAGAGGCGCGCGCTTTCGCCGACAAGGTGGGCTATCCAGTGCTTATCAAAGCAACGGCGGGTGGCGGCGGCAAAGGTATGCGCGAAGTGCATGACGCCGCCGATTTGGCTGCCGAATATGCTGCGGCAAAAAATGAGGCGCTGGCTGCGTTTGGCAACGGCGATGTTTACCTGGAAAAACTGGTGCTTCGTCCGCGTCACATCGAAATACAGGTGCTGGCCGACAACTTCGGTACGCGCGTTGCCTTGTGCGAACGCGACTGCTCCATTCAGCGTCGCCACCAAAAATTGCTTGAAGAAGCGCCCAGCCCAGCGCTCACCGAAGAAGTGCGGCGCGCCATGGGCGTGGCGGCCATCAAGGCGGTGCGTGCCGTCGATTACCGCAACGCGGGAACCATCGAATTTTTGCTCGATCAATCCGGCAGCTTCTACTTCATGGAAATGAACACGCGCGTGCAGGTGGAACACCCGGTTACCGAACAAATCACCGGTACCGATATCGTGAAAGAACAGCTGCGCATCGCGGCTAATGAGCCGATGAGCTGCGGCGAACGCTCTCCCTTTGTGCCGCATGGCCACGCGATCGAATTCCGTATCAACGCCGAAGATCCCGAACACAAGTTTCGTCCGTGCCCTGGCACCATCACGCTTTTTGAACCTCCGGCAGGCCCGGGTGTGCGCATCGAAAGCTATGTGCGCACCGGCTCAAAGATTTCGCCTTACTACGATTCATTGGTGGCCAAGCTGATTGTCTCTGGCCAAGATCGCGCTGAAGCTATCGCGCGCGGCCGTCGTGCGTTGGAAGAATTCAAAATCGAAGGCATCAAAACCACCATTCCCTTCCACCAGCAAGTGCTTGAAATTGCTGCGTTCCAGAAGGGTGAAGCGTGTACTGATTTCATCGAAACCCAGATGGGAGAACTGTTATGACAGATTTAAATCTCGACGGTATGGCCATCGCTCCTGGCGTTGTCGAAACCATCGTTTCTCTTGCTGTTAAAGAGGTCGAAGGCGTGGCAAGTGTGGGCAATTCAGGCGTGGGCGGGCTGCGCGCCGTGTTTGCCAGCAAGCCGACGGGGCAGGGCATCGATATCGTGGTCAACGAAGATGACACCCTCACCGTTTCTGTGCGCGTCGATGTGTATTACGGCGCGGTGCTTCCCCAGGTTGCCGAAGCGATTCGCGGGGCGGTATGCGATGCCGTTACCACCCAGATCGGCCTCAGTGTTACCTGTGTTGACGTGTATATCGATGGCATTCAATTTGTCGATTAACTTTCCCTCGAACAGAAAGACCAGAGAACCCAACCATTATGCCTGAAACATCCGAAACAACCGCTAAGCCTGTTCGCCGTCACGAACGCAGTGATGCGCGCCGTTTGGCTTTGCAGCTGCTGTATCAAAGCGAGATGCTGGGGCAGCCGGCCACCGCATTTGTCCAGGAAAAGCGCTATATTGCCGAAGAGGGTGTTTTGTCTGAGTACGCCCTTGGATTGCTGGCCGGCGTCGAGGAAAACAAAGAAGCCATCGATGAATATCTGAAGGTTTCTTCTGAAAACTGGACTATTTTTCGTATGCCAGCGGTCGATCGATCACTGCTGCGCCTGGCGGTCTATGAAATGCTTTACGTGAAGGATGTGCCGCTTTCGGTTTCCATCAATGAAGCGGTTGAGCTGGCAAAAGATTTCGGGGGAGAAGATGAATCCCCCCGTTTTGTCAACGGCATCTTAGGGCGTATAGCCAAATCCATCGAAGCGCTTGATCCTGCCCGCGCCACCGATGTGGGCAAGGAGGCGTAAGACGGTGGAAGATATGCCAAGCGAAGAACGCAGCGAAGAATGCGAAGAAGAACAAGCCTTTGAAGAAGGCAGTGAGTCTAGCGCTCCTTCCGAATCTTTTGCGGCTGTCAAAGCCCGTCTTGAAGAAATCGTCGTGGCGGTCAATGACGAATCCACCTCTCTCGATGATGCATTGACGCTCTATGAAGAAGCGGTCAAACTGAGCATGCAAGCTTCCAACGAACTTGAAGAACAACGCGCATAAGTGATTGCAGAGGTTATTTCTGGTGACAAAACGTATTCTTGACATATTGGATTCCCCCCAAGATTTGAAGCTGCTTAGCGATGAGGAACTGACCTTTCTTGCAGCCGAAATTCGTGAGGAAATTATCACGGTCACCGCGAAAACAGGTGGCCATGTTGCCTCATCTTTGGGAACTGTCGAGATTATACTGGCGGTTCATTCGCTTCTGAATGGTCCCGATGATAAGTTTTTGTTTGATGTCGGCCATCAATCCTATGCGCACAAACTGATCACTGGCCGCCTAGGACAATTTGCAACCCTGCGCCAACACGATGGTTTATCCGGGTTTCCCAAGCCCGCCGAAAGCCCCTTCGATGTGTATCCTTCGGGGCACGCTTCCGATTCTCTTTCGGTCGCCCTTGGTCTTGCCAAGGCGCGCGATTTAAGTGGTGCCAATACAAAAGTTGTCGCGCTTATCGGCGATGCGGCCATTTCGGGCGGCATGGCCTTTGAAGCCCTCAATCATATCGGGCAGGCACAAACGCCCCTGGTCATCATCTTAAACGATAACGAAATGTCCATTTCGCGCAATGTGGGTGCGCTTGTCAAGCACCTGGGTTTCATGCGCGCGACGAAGGAATATCGCCAAACGCGTGATCACGTGCAAGATGTGTTGGAACAGCAGGGGCGCCTTGGTATGTCGCTTGTCGATTGGGGACGCAACATCAAAGAATCGTTGAAGCAATTCGTGCTTCCTCGTACGATGATTTTTGAACAGCTGGGCATCATGTGCACGGCGCCGGTGGATGGTCACGACATCACGGCGCTGCGCGATACGCTCAAAAACGTCTT
>JAVVPE010000021.1:0-16338 GCA_036655915.1 Raoultibacter sp. | reverse complement strand
CGCCGGTGGATGGTCACGACATCACGGCGCTGCGCGATACGCTCAAAAACGTCTTGCAGGCCGATGGCCCGGTGCTTATGCATGTGGTAACGAAAAAAGGCCTGGGTTATGAACCGGCACGCAAAGCGCCCGAAACATTTCATGGCGTTGGCGCCTATGACATCGCAACGGGTGAAGTGAAGAAGAAGTCGGGCAATCCTGCCTACACCAAGGTGTTTGGTCAAGCGCTTCTGCGTGAAGCAGCTGCCGATGAAAGCATTGTTGCCATCACTGCCGCCATGAAAGATGGCACGGGATTGGCGCCTTTTGCCCAAACCTACCCCGATCGTTTTGTTGATGTGGGCATTGCCGAAGGCCACGGCTTGGGTCTTGCCAGCGGTCTGGCCTTGGGTGGTAAAAAGCCCGTTGTGGCCATCTATTCCACCTTCATGCAGCGCGCCATCGACCAGATGATCGTCAACAATGCGCTTTCCAACCTTGATGTGGTATTTTGTCTTGATCGCGCCGGCCTGGTCGGCGATGATGGCCCCACGCATCACGGCGTTTTCGATCTGGTCTATACGCGCATGATTCCGCACCTCAAGGTGCTGGCGCCCTCCAATGAAGCAGAACTGGTAAACGCGCTTCATACCGCCCTTGCCTTGGGTGGCCCTGTTGCGATTCGTTACCCGCGCGGCGCTGGGGAAGGGGTGGCGCTGCCCGCACAGCCTACCGTGTTTGAGCTGGGCAAATCCGTTACGGTGAAAAAGGGCAAGGATGTGGCGCTTTTAGCCTTTGGGCGCATGGTGAACAATGCGCACGCGGCGGCCCTTATTTTGGAACAGCAGGGTGTGCGTGCTCGGGTTGTTGATATGCGCTGGGCTAAGCCTCTTGATGTGGCAGCTATCAAGCGTGCCGCAACAACAAAGCTGGTTGTCACCCTTGAAGAAGGTGTGGTGTCGGGCGGTGTTGGCGAAGCAGTGCTGGAAGTGATGGCGCAAAACGCCCTGCATACCCCCGCGCTCACGCTGGGCATTCCCGACGAGTTCATCAATCAGGGAAGCGTGGAAGCTCTGTTTGCCGATATCGGTCTTGACCCGCAGGGTATAGCGGCTTCGGTTAAGAAAGCGCTTTTGCAGGCTTAATCGTCAAGCCGTTTTTCCATAATGAAATCATCCATGATAAACCCGTGGCCAATGTCGGTTTCAACGGAATCGATTGTGGTAAATCCGCGCCCTTCGTAGGCGCGACAGCCCAGTTCGTTTTGCTTGTTTACGGTAAGATACAGTGCCTGCCAAGCTTCGCTCTGCCCAAGATCTTCATAGAAGCTCAAAACCTGCGAGGCGTAATGTTTGCCGCGTTCTTCCTGATAAAGATAGATTTTTGAGATAAAAAGGCGCTGCGTTTCTTCCTGTGCTTGGGCGGCGGTGTAACCTATGCGCCGCCCGGCCTTGTCGACGATAAACCAGTAGCGATAGTGCGCCTGGCGCACATCATGGGCTATGGGTTCATAGCTTTGCAGCAGGTCAACCATGTAATCAATCTGTTCTTCACTCAAGATAATCGGCCAATATTCATGCCAAATTTCTGAAGCCATAGCGGCCACGGCCTGTAAATCTTCATCGGTGGTGATGGGGCTAAGTGTGATGGTCATGCCAACTTCCTTTACGTGAATGTGCAGCTTTGCTAAGAGGTAGTGCTATTGTAGCGCTCTTATTCTGGGGAAAAGTGGGCAGGGCACGCGCATTTTCTGTGAATTGCCGTGTTTTATTGCGCTCGGGGCAATGGCATGCTAGGGTGTTTAATGATAGATAATCCTAATAGGTTTTCAACCCTGATAAGGGAAGAAGACCGGGGAAGAGCGCCCTCATGAAAACAGCAGCTATACAAAGGGATCAGGGTTCGCAGGTTCCGGCTACCACACGCAACACGGTACAGCGCACACTGGTGCTGCAAGCGGTTCAATCCTTGCACGACCATCCCACATCGGCCGATGTGTATGAAGTTGTGCGCTCGCAGTATCCCACCATTTCACGCGCAACGGTATATCGCAACCTGGGCGTTTTGGCCACCCAGGGAGAAGTGCTGCGGGTGGAAGTTCCCAATGGGGCTGATCGCTATGATTTCAATCATGAAGATCACTACCATATACAGTGCCGATTGTGCGGGAATATCTACGATGTTGATATGCCACCTTTAGACAATCTGCCTGCACGCATTGCCGACAAACATGGTTTTGAAATAGAAAGCTATCAAATCATCTTCGAAGGCGTGTGTCCCTCCTGTCAGAATTAACAGCATCACTCCATACTCTTTAAGGATGGCTGTGATATACTAGTTCGACTTGTAGTCAACCGATTGCAAGGACATAACTGTTGGCCCCCGAGACATGTTTGGTGCATTGTCGATATGGCAAGCTTTTTGCAAAGCGAACATGGTACATGTAGCAAGCAATCATGACGAAGGGTCCCCGAATTTTTTGAAAGGGGTCCGTTTTGACCGAAATCAAAAACACGTCCGTTATTGAATTTGAAGACTTCTCCGATGAGCAGATGAATCAAATGATTGACGGCACCTTGACCGAATTTGACGAAGGCGACCTGGTTGGTGGCATTGTCGTTAAAATCGAACACGACGAAGTGCTGGTCGACATCGGCTTCAAAAGCGAAGGCGTTATTCCTTCCCGCGAACTCTCCATCCGTAAAGATGCTGATCCGGCGGATATCGTTAGCCTGGGCGAGCAAATCGAAGCCTTGGTTCTTCAAAAGGAAGACAAAGACGGTCGTTTGATTCTTTCCAAGAAACGTGCCGAATACGAGCGCGCTTGGATTCAGGTTGAAGACAAATTCAAAGCTGGCGAAGTGGTTACCGGTGAAGTTATCGAAGTCGTCAAGGGCGGCTTGATTCTTGATATCGGTCTGCGTGGCTTCTTGCCTGCCTCTTTGGTTGACCTTCGTCGCGTTAAAGATCTTGATATGTACATGGGCACCGAAATCGAAGCCCGCGTTATTGAAATGGATCGCAATCGCAACAACGTCGTGCTTTCTCGTCGCGTGCTGCTTGAAGAAGGCCGCAAGAACGAGCGCGCTGAAATCCTCGAAAAACTTACCAAGGGCATGCGCCTTAAGGGCAGCGTTTCCTCCATTGTTGACTTTGGTGCTTTCGTCGACCTGGGCGGCATCGACGGCCTGGTGCACATCTCCGAGCTTTCTTGGAGCCACGTCAACCATCCTTCCGAAGTTGTCAAAGTCGGAGACGAAGTGGAAGTCGAAGTGCTCGATGTCGATTTGCAGCGTGAGCGCATTTCTCTCGGCCTTAAGCAGACCACGGAAGATCCGTGGATTAAGCTTGTCGAAAACTACCCGATCGGCACCATTGTCGATGGCAAGGTCACCAAGATTGTTCCCTTCGGTGCATTCATCGAACTCGGTGACAACGTTGAAGGTTTGGTGCACATTTCCGAAATGTCTTTGAAGCACATCGATTCCCCGGCACAGGTTGTGCATGTGGGCGACGAAGTGAAGGTCAAGGTCATGGAAATCAACCCCGAGCGTCGTCGCATTTCCTTGTCCATGAAGGCTGCTGCCGAAGAGCTGGGCTTTGAAATCCCCATCGATGAAACCGTGGTTGTTGAAGAGCGTCCGGCTAAGAAGAAGGCTGAAAAGCCCGAAGCGGAAGCTGCCGAAGCTGTCGAGCCGGAAGCTGCCGTTGAGCCGGAAGCTGCCGTTGAGCCGGAAGCTGCTGTGGAAGAAGCTGCGGCACAGCAAGCTGCTGAATAGCTTTTCTTAAACTCGCACAGCTAAAAAGGCTCCCTCCGGGGAGTCTTTTTTGTGGCAGATTAAGTGCGGGGACCTTGGGTAGGCCTGCTATTCTTCCTGACCAATAGCCTGTTGCGCCTGCTCAGCTAAAGCGGCGGTTGCCAAGGCTTCTTGCCTGGCCGCTTCGGCCTTAGCTTTTTCTTCCTGTTCAACCTGCCTATCGTGTGCGGTGGCTTGCGCTATCATATCGGTGTAAATGACGGCTGCATCTTGGGTTAAATGGGTGCCATCACCATCAAACCAGTCATCGTGGTTGGTGCTAAGCGCAAACCAATCGATAAGGGTAACGTTGCTGTAGTGCTGGGCTGCGCGCGCCAGCGCTTCGTTGCTTGTGGCTTCCCAAGGTTCGGGACAGCGGGTGTTAACAAGGTAGATGGATTTGTCTTGGCCCACAGCAGCTATCAATTCGTCAAGGCTTTCGTCGCTTGCCGGCCCGTTGGTGCCCAAAGCAAAGACAACTACCTTGCCCACGACGCCGGCCTGCTTGTAGTAGTCGTACACCAACAGGCCTTCGGAAAGCTGGCGGCTGACGGCGGAATCGATAACTCCGCCAGGGAAAGTTGCCTCGAAGCTAGGGGCAGCACCCAGCGAAACGGAATCTCCAATCAAAAGAATATCGTAGGTGTTCGCTGCCTGTGGCGGTATGGGCGGTGGTGTTTGCGGGGTGGCGTTTTGAGTGGCGCTGCTTTCTTGTTTCAGGGTTTCAGTGTTGCTAACAGCCGAGGTGGGCGGCACAAAAATGAGGCCACCTACGGCAAGGATGGCAAGCAGGCAGCCGCCGGCAAGGGGCAGCGCGCGTTGCCGCGCATAAAGGGGCAGCGCGATGCTGTGCGCGCGCACCCCTTTGATGAAGGCACCGATGGCGCCATGGCGCACGGGGTTTTCGATGAAGCGATAGGAAAACGCCGCACAGGCTACGATGATGCCAAACTGCACAAGGCAAACCAGCGGGTTTATTTCCCCCGTATAATTGAGCGGATTCATCAAAAGCAGCAGCGGGTAATGCCACAGGTAGAGGCCATAGGATCTTTGCCCCACCCAAACCAGAGGGCGCACGGCGAAACCTTGTGCCAGCAAACTGCGCGGGTGAACGGCTACAGCGATAATCACCGCCGTTAAAAGCGAGGCAAGAAGGATACCGCCGCGATACAGAAACGGTGAAAATCCGTTGGTGCAGGCCATAAGGGCAAGCAGCCCTACAAGCGCTGCGAGGCCGCAACCATTGAGCGCTATAAGTGTTGTGCGCGGCAGGGCTTCTCCGGTGTGTTCATTGAACTGGCTGGCAGGCCACACGAAAGCCAGCCAAGCGCCAATCAGCAAGGAAAAAGCGCGGGTATCGGTACCGTAATAGACACGGCTTGGGTCGGCTGCGGGGTCAAAAAGCAGCGCCATGGCCAGGGCTGATGCTGCGGCAAGCACAACGATGATGCGGCAAAAGCCCTTTTTGGTGGTGTGTGCTTTGAAAAGACCCAGCATTATCAGCGGCCAGACAAGATAAAACTGCTCTTCTATGGCCAGCGACCAAAAATGCGTTAAAGGGGAAGGGGCGCCCAGGGCATCAAAATAGGAAAGGTTGCTAAATATGTAGTGCCAGTTGCTGTAGAAAAAAAGCGACGGCACAATGTCGGGGCGCATTTTCGTTAGCAAGGGATGGTTGAAAAGCGTGGTAAGCGCGATAATGCACACCAGCAAAAAGACGATGGCGGGCACCAGGCGGCGCGCTCGGCGTAGCCAGAAATTTTTCAGGTCGATTTTCTTAGTTGTTTTCCACTCCGTTATTAAAAGCCCGGTGATCAGATAGCCGGAAAGCACGAAAAAAACCGTGACGCCCAAAAGCCCGCCGGGCGCCCATTGCGCGTTTGTGTGGTAGAGGATAACTGCCAAGACGGCAAGGGCTCGCAAGCCATCTAAAGAAGGGATGTAGCGCGTTTTTGGACGTGGCATTATCGGCGTGCTTCCTGGCGTTGAAGGATGGGCACCTCATGGGGTGTATCTATGTATGATAGCAGTTGGCAGAGATGGCGCGTGCAAGAAAACGGTCAGAGAATGAGGAATTGAGTGTCGGTTTTTTGAAAGGTATGTGCGATAGAGTGGCACAGGTTATACTGGCGCAATGAATAAAACAAAACGCATAGTCTTAGGCATGAGCGGCGGGGTTGATAGTGCGACATCGGCTGCTCTGCTGCTGAGTGCTGGCCATCAGGTACTAGGTGTGACCTGCCTTTTTCTTCCCACCAAGGAAGCCCGGGCGGCCGCTTTGGATGCCGCGGCAGTGTGTAAGCTGCTAGGGATTGAACATGTGATACGGGATTGCACGGGGGTGTTTTCTTCCTGCGTGGTCGATCCTTTTGTCAGCGATTATGCGGCCGGCCTTACCCCGAGCCCCTGTGTGCAGTGCAACCGTTTTTGCAAGATTCCCGAGCTTATTGCCGTGGCCGATGAACGAGGCTACGATGCGGTTGCCACCGGGCACTATGCGCGCATCGCACAGCTTTCATCCAACGGGCGCTTCGTGGTGAAAACGGCGCTTGATGAAAGTAAAGATCAAAGTTACATGCTTGCGATGCTTGAGCAAGAGCAGCTTGCGCGTTTGGTGCTTCCCTTGGGGGGCACCACGAAGGCCGACGTGCGCATACATGCGGCCGATCTGGGATTGCCCGTTGCTGAAAAACCTGAAAGCCAAGATATTTGTTTCGTTTCCGGTGATTACACCGATTTTTTGGCCGCGCGTGGCGTGGTCGGGGTGCCGGGAAACATTGTGACGCAGGCGGGTGCTGTGGTGGGGCAACACGCAGGCCTTGCGCGCTATACGGTGGGGCAGCGCAAGGGTATCGGTGTTGCGGCTGCGCAACCTTATTATGTGATTGAAAAGCGTCCGCACGCCAACGAACTGGTTGTGGGCTTTCAGGAAGAAACTCTTATCGATACCCTTATGGTGCAGCAGGTAAATTGGCAGGCCTTTGCCGATGGGGAAGGTGCCCGCGAATGCATGTGCAAGCTGCGCTATCGCAGCCGCGGTGTTGCCTGCGTTATTGAACCTGCCGGGCCACAGACGCTGCGTGTTTCACTGCGCAGCCCCCAGCCCACAACGGCACCAGGGCAGTTTGCTGTTTTCTATGAAGGTGCCACCGTTTGGGGCGGCGGGGTAATCACTGCGGTTTGTCGCGCCTCATAAGGTGTGAAACAAGGTATGATACGGGTAGCAAAAAGCTGCTGCGCGCAGCACTTGTATCAAGGAGGCTGAACGGGTATGAAAAAGATTTTCGTTATCGGTGGCATGGGCTGCGGTAAGTCGACAGCGGTGGGTGCACTGGCCGATCAAGGCTTGCCCGTCATCGATTTGGATAAAGTCGGCCACGATGTGTTGGCAATGGAAACGGTCAAGCAGGATTTGGTTGAAGCCTTTGGCGCCGAAATTTTTGATGAAAACGGCGAAATCATCCGTGCGGTTTTGGCTCAGAAAGCCTTTGTTGATGAAACACAAACACGCCGCCTCAACAGCATTTCTATGCCGCGCATAGAAGAGAGCTTTGCCGATCAGCTCGATGCGCTTGCGCGCGACCACGATGCTGCGGTCATTGAGTTTTCAGCGTTTCGCGGCAAGCAAGATTCCTTGGCGCATACGGCCGACTGCATCGTTGCTATTCTGACCCCGCTTGATATGCGCATTGCGCGCGCCGTTGCTGCCGGGTGGGATGAAGCCGATGTGCGCAACCGCATCGCCCAGCAAATAACCGATGCCGAACGCATCGAAGCGGCCGATATCACCTTTAACAACGACGGCACGCAGGAAGAGTTGCGCCAAAAAGTGATTGCCTGGTGGAAAGAGTATTCCGCTTAAAGAAGGGTCCTGCCCTCAGTTGTGCGCGAAAGGGGAAATACCCCCTTCATTTCTGTGGAAAAAACCGAACATCTGTTCATGGGGCGCAATCTGTGATAGGCTAAACTATCCGATGAAATCTTAGCGCGGTGGATGGAGGATTGTTGTGACGCATTTACGCAGTTTGGATGGGGTATCCATGGAAGGCAAGTTGCCTGATGGGCGGCTTGCTTCAGCTCCATTTGCCGTGGTGTCGCCCTACGAGCCGGCGGGCGATCAGCCGCAGGCTATCGAAGCGCTTGTGCAGGGCGTGCAGGAAAACTTGCGCTATCAAACGCTGCTGGGTGTGACAGGTTCGGGCAAAACTTTCACCATTGCTAAAACCATTGAAGCGGTGCAGAAGCCAACGCTGGTTATGGCACCCAATAAAACACTCGCCGCTCAGTTGGCTTCCGAACTCAAAGATTTCTTTCCCCATAATGCGGTCGTATATTTCGTTTCGTACTACGATTATTATCAGCCGGAAGCCTACGTGCCCACAACGGATACCTTCATTGAAAAGGATGCATCCATCAACGAGGAGGTTGAAAAGCTGCGCCATGCGGCGACGGCTTCTTTGCTTTCGCGGCGCGATTGCATCGTGGTTGCCAGCGTGTCGTGCATTTATGGCATCGGGTCGCCGATGGATTATGCGGGCATGGCGGTTTTTATCGACAAGGAAAAAGCGGCCGAACGCGACGATGTTATCCATCAGCTGATCGACATTCAATACGATCGCAATGATTACGAACTCAAGCGCGGTACATTTCGCGTGCGCGGTGATGCGCTCGATGTGTTTCCGCCCTACGCGGATAATCCGGTGCGTCTGGAGTTTTTCGGCGATGAAATCGAGAACATAACCGAAATAGATAACGTGACGGGTGAAGTGATCAACGGCTATGAAGCCCTGCCCATCTGGCCGGCTTCGCACTACGTGACTGCGCGGCCGAAGTTGGACCATGCCCTGCTTACCGTGCGCGAAGAATTGCAGGCGCGCCTGCAGCAGTTTCGATCGGAGGGCAAACTTCTTGAAGCGCAGCGCCTGGAAATGCGCGTTTCCTACGATCTGGAAATGATGGAAACGATGGGTTTTTGTTCCGGCATCGAAAACTATTCGCGCCATCTTGATGGGCGCAACCCCGGCGAACCCGCCTATACGCTGCTTGATTACTTCCCGAAAGATTTCTTGTGCATCATCGATGAAAGCCATGTGACGGTGCCGCAGATTCGCGGTATGCACGAAGGCGACCGCAGCCGCAAGATAACCTTGACAGAACATGGCTTTCGTTTGCCGTCGTGTTTGGATAACCGCCCTTTGCGCTTCGACGAATTTGAAGAACGCGTGCCACAGTTTATCTACGTTTCGGCGACGCCGGGTGATTACGAAGAAAAGGTTAGCCAGCGCAACGTGCAGCAGATTATTCGCCCCACGGGCTTGCTTGACCCTGAAATAGTGGTGCGTCCCACCGCAAGTCAGATCGATGACATCATTGATGAAGCGCGGGTGCGCGCCGCACGTGACGAACGCGTGTTGATTACCACGCTTACGAAAAAGATGGCGGAAGATTTGACCGATCACCTGCTGGATCAGGGCATTCGGGCGCGCTACATGCATTCTGATATTGTGACGCTCCAGCGCGTGGAAATATTGCGTGAACTGCGCCAAGGTAAGTTTGATGTGCTGGTGGGCATCAATCTGCTGCGCGAAGGCCTGGATTTACCGGAAGTGTCGCTGGTGGCCATCCTTGATGCCGACAAGGAAGGGTTTTTGCGCAACCATCGCTCGCTTATTCAGACTATCGGCCGTGCGGCGCGCAACGTGTCGGGTGAGGTTATCATGTATGCCGATAAAATTACGCGTTCGATGAACCTGGCTATTGAGGAAACCCGCCGCCGCCGCAAGGTGCAAGAAGCCTACAACACCGAACACGGCATCGAACCGCAAACCATCCGCAAAGCCATAAACGACATTATGGATTACATCGAAAGCGAAGCGGGCAACACCACCGCTGAACAGGTGAATAAAGAGCTCGCAGCACTTTCCCGCGAAGAGGTACTGCGCATTATTGCCTCGATGGAAGAAGACATGGCCGCCGCTTCCCGGGGCATGGATTTTGAAGAGGCGGCGCGCCTGCGCAATCAGGCGGTAAAGTTGCGTTCCCAGTTTGAGGGCACCTCAGAAGACGAAGCGCTCAAAGGCCTGAAGAAAAGCTCGCGCAAAGGCAGCGGGTTTGGGGTGCGCAAGAAGCGTTAGCTTTTGTCCAGGTTGCGCACGGCGGGAATCAGGTAGGGAACAAGTGAAAAGGCCGTCATAAGCGTGCCGCCTATCACAAACCACAGCGCCACGCCGGTGTATTCGGCGCATACGCCGCTGATGGCAAGGCCCAAGGGGGAAGCCAGCCCCATCACTGCGGTGTAGATGCCCAGTACGCGCCCCATTTTTTCGGCGGGCGTGCGTTTTTGCAGCAGCGACATAAGCGGGCCGTTAAAAAACGCCCCGGCGACAGCCATCAGAAATGACAGCACTACAAATGCGGGAAACATAGCAGGGCTAAGCAAACCGCAGGCCAAAATGGTGACGCCGCAGCCGATAGCCGAAAGCACCACCAGCAAGGCTAGCCGCTTGCCCCCACCCCACACCATCAGTGCCGCTGATCCGGCTAACATGCCCGCACCAAAAGCCGCTTCGGTAAGGGATGCCATGTAGCCATCTCCCGCGAAGTGCTCAAAGGTCATCAGGGGAAACAGTGCACCCAAGGGGGCAAACACCATGATGCCGAACATGCAAAAAATAAGCAGGCAAAGCATGCCGCGATCATGTTTGATAACATGCCAACCATCGCGCATGTTGGCGAAAACATGCTGATCATCCATCGTGGCATCGTGGATAAGCGGAATGGTGGCCGCAGCCAGACCCAGGCAGGCAATAAGGGCGCCGCCGAAATCCAAAAACAGCACCGTTTGGAAGCCGAAGGTGGTATAGAGGAAAATACCCAAGGCAGGGCCGCCGATGCCTGCAATGCTCATGAGCGCCTGGTCAAGTGAATTGATGCGCACCAGGTGTTTTTCGGGCACCAGCAGGGGCATGGTGGCGGTCATGGCGGGCGTGTGAAAGGCTTGCCCGACACTGCGCGCAGCAATCATGATCATGATTAGCGTAACGGAAGCCTGACCCATCAAGATGATGATACCCAATGCCAACGATACAAGACCAACGCTCATGTCGGCAAGGATCATCACGTGCTTGCGATTAAATTTATCGGCGATGACACCGCCAAAGGGGCTTAGTATTCCCTGCGGCAAAAAGGCCATGATGGAAGCGATGGCTAAAATTAGCGCCGACCCGGTGGTTTCTGTCAGATACCATATGGCGGCGTATCCCGCGGCATAGCTGGTTAAGATGGATGCCGCTTGTCCTGCCCAGATAAAGGCGATGATCGATTTCCAGCTAGGGGGAAGTGTGCGCCCCGCGGCGCTTAGTTGTGTGCTTGCTTCAGTCATTTCTTAAAACTCCTTGATAAGGGAATGCCATGGTAACTTCTTTGCTTTGTAGTGTCCAATGCAACTTTATCGTGAGGTTGCGGCCTCGGTTGCGCAAGCGTCTTTTGTTGTCATTTTGCTTTTGTTTAGAGTAATTTCCAAGTTGTGTTGTCGGCGCATAAAAAACGACCACAGTAAAGCGTGGTCGTTTCCCAAGAAAAATGAAGAAGCTTTTAAGCGGTGGCCGCATGATGGTGTTCTTCGTGGTCGCAGTCCTCTTCGCAGCCGGGGGCACACTCGTGTTCGTGGATGTCGGCTTTAGGTCTTTCCAAACCGGCGATGACGATAGCATTTTTTTCGGCATAATCCCAGAGTGCTGCGTGAATCGCTTCTTCGGCCAGCAGCGAACAATGCACTTTTACGGGGGGTAGCCCATCAAGGGCATCCATGACTGCCTTGTTGGTAACTTCAAGTGCCTCTTGGATGCTTTTGCCTTTAACCAGTTCGGTTGCCATCGACGAAGTGGCGATAGCAGCACCGCAACCAAAGGTTTTAAATTTCACATCGCGGATTATGTGATCGCTATCAACATCCAAATAAATGCGCATGATGTCGCCGCAGACGGCGTTGCCGACCGTGCCACAAGCGCTTGCATTTTCGATTTCACCCACATTGCGCGGGTTGGTAAAGTGGTCCATTACTTTTTCTGAATAGTTCATGGCCATGATGGTTTCCTTTCGGGAAGCGTGCAAGGGTTTAAGGTGGTGGTGCGGCGCTAAAGGGCTGTTACTGCTGCGACAGGGAACCTGCCTGATTTTGTGCGCGTACAAAATCTTCGTAAAGGGGGCTCATGGCGCGCAGGTTTGCAAGGGAGGTTTTCAGGCAATCGATGGCGAAATTGAGGTCATCCGCGCTTGTTTCGTGGCTCATCGTCAAGCGCAGCGACCCGTGGGCAATTTCATGCGGCAGCCCGATGGCAAGCAGCACGTGGCTGGGGTCAAGTGACCCCGAAGTGCAGGCTGAACCGCTTGATGCGCAGATGCCCTTGGCAGCCAGCTGCAACAACATGCCTTCGCCTTCGATAAAGCGGAAACTGAAGTTGATATTGTTGGCCAAGCGCTGCGTTGCGCTGCCATTAAGCTGACAGTAGGGTATTTCGGCCGCTATGCGCGTGATGGCTTGGTCGCGCAGTGTGCGCTGCCTGGCCTGTTCGGCATCCTGCTCGGCGGCGGCAAGTTCTACGGCGCGCCCGAACCCGACAATGCCACCCACATTTTCAGTGGTGGCACGTCGCCCACGTTCTTGGGCACCTCCAAAAATCAAGTTTTGGATTTTAATGCCCTTGCGCACATAGAGTAAGCCTACGCCCTTAGGTCCGTAAATCTTATGGGCGCTCGCCGAAAGCAGATCGATATTCTGTGCTTCCACATCGATACTTTCGTGTCCAAAAGCTTGCACGGCATCGGTGTGGAAAATCACTTTGTGTGCGCGTGCGATGCGGCCCAGTTCTGCAATGGGCTGAATGCTGCCGATTTCGTTGTTGGCATACATAAGGGAAGCTAAAATGGTATCGGGTCTGATGGCGGCTTCAAAATCGGCAGCAGATACCAGGCCATCACTATTGACGGGCAAATAGGTGACCTCAAAACCTTCCGCTTCAAGCGCTTGGCAGGCGTGCAGTACCGCGTGGTGTTCGATGGCGCTGGTGATAATGTGGCGTCCGCGCTTGGCGTTGGCGCGTGCAACGCCGAAAAGCGCCCAGTTGTCGGCTTCCGATCCACCGCTGGTGAAGTAGATTTCTTTGGGGCCGGCTCCCAGGAAATCAGCGATAAGATCCCGTGCGTTTTCCACGGCATCCGCCGCCCTTTGCCCCAAGGGATAGAGAGCAGAAGGATTGCCGTAGTCTTCGGTGTAGAAGGGCAGCAGTGCACTGAGTACTTCTGGGCGCAGCTTGGTGGTGGCTGCGTTATCAAGATAGATGCTTTTCATGGTCATCCTCGCTTTGTCACTTGATTATGCATACTTATTTACTAGGGTATAAAATACGCGCTTATGAACTCATGTCAAGTGTTCTGAAGAAACAAATTGTTTTCTTTCTTTGTTTTGATATGATTGCAGAGGTCATATTTAATATATAATTACATCAGTCATAATTAAGCAGACTTAAAGTATGCCGGCGAAAGGTGCAGAGCTATGATGATTTCAACAAAGGGCCGCTATGCGTTGCGCATGATGATAGATTTTGCGCAGCAAGGGGAAAACGCTTGCGTGCCCCTGCGAGAGGTTGCGCGGCGGCAAAGTATTTCTGTGAAATACTTAGAACAGCTGGCAAGCCTTTTGGTTCAGGCTGCTATTCTGCGCAGCGTACGCGGCCCCAAGGGGGGCTATGTGCTGGCAGCCCCCGCCGCAGATATTAAGGTGGGCAGCATTTTGCGCGCTGCTGAGGGAACCTGCGCGCCGGTCGCATGCCTGGAAGACGATTTTGGCGTGTGCCCCCGTCGTTCCGAATGTGAAACCATTGCGTTTTGGGAAGGTCTTGGTCAGGCGATAGAAAACTATGTCGATAGCGTGACCCTGGCCGATCTTTTGATTAAGAAATAGCGAGCGAGAAAGGCAGCTTTGGGCTTTACACCTCGCGTTTGGCGTAAAGCTTCGCCGAAAGGGCGCAGGAAAGCGCATAGAGGGCAAAGGTTGCAGCCAAAGCGATTGCGCTTGCGCTAAGGGCTCCTGCATCCGTTTGTATCCAGGTTAAAAAATCGATGATGAATACGGGCGGCTCACCGCTGCTGTTCAGCAAAAGGGGCGTGATGATAAAAGCGCCGAACACTGCGGCAAACGGCAGGAAACGCACGGCAGTGGTAAGCCCGAAGCGCGACACTAGTGGCAAGATGATGCCCGCAAGAAGTGTCATCACCGACAGGGTAACGGCAAGTGAGAACACCAATGTTTGCCAGCTGAAATTGACAAGAAGATTCCCGATGGGTTCGTTGATGGTGAACGCAGGGAAAAGGGAGGCCAGGGCAACGATGATGCCCAGTGCCAGGGCGACAACACCCAGGCCGATGCCCGTAAAGACCAGGTAGCTGCCGTAGCGTCCCGCGATAACCTGCGTGCGGGAAAGGGGCAGAGTCAGACGGAATTCTTGCCAGCCATTGCGTTCGTCGTAGGCAAGCACGGTGAAAATCAGGGAAAAGGGAATCATGGCGGCAAGCATGGGTGCCACCATATACACATTGCCCATAGAAGCGCTGATAAAAATCCCTACCACGATACCCACAAGGCTTTGCGACAAAATATAGCTTTTAACGCTGAGGAAATCGGATACTATCATGGCTTTCATCGGGTGCCCCCTTTCAACATCAGGGTCATATAATCTTCGATAGACGCCTTGTCCAGCGTGATGGTTTTGAAGCGTTCGCTTGCGGCAAAGCGGTTTTCAATCAAAACATCGATACCGTATTCGTGCTGCAGAAAGTGCAAGCTGCCCGGTGCGAAAAAGCCACTGTTGGCCAGGGTTTCAAAATCGGCGGTGCGGCAGCGGGCGATGCCCGCCGTGTCGGTGATGGTATCTTTTTCCACCGAGAACACGATGCGCCCGTTGTCGATACAGACGACGTAATCGGCTATTTTTTCCAGGTCAGAAGTGATGTGCGTGCTCATTAAAATGCCGTGGTTTGCATCGTCCATGAAATCACGCAGGATGTCGAGCACCTCTTCACGCGCTAAGGGGTCAAGTCCTGCGGTTGCTTCATCTAAGATAAGCAGGTCGGGGGTGTGGGCAAGCGCGCAGGCAAGCGTCAGCTTCATGCCCATGCCGCGGGAAAGGCTTTTGATTTTTTTATCCAGCGGCAGATTGAATGCGCTGAGGTAGTGGTTAAAGAGGGCGTTATCCCAGGTGTTGTAGGCGTGCGCCATAATGGCCGCCCCGCGTTTCACGGTGATATCTTCGGGGAAGGCGCAGGTGTCGAACACGACGCCCGTGCGTTGCTTTGCCGCGACGAAGGCGGCAGCGCTGGCATCTTCAAGTGGCGTGTCCATCAGGTTGATGTTTCCGCTATCGGGAAAGACCAGGCCCAAGGCCGCTTTGATGGTTGTGGTTTTGCCGGCACCGTTGCTGCCGATAAAACCGACCACACAGCCTGCGGGTACGTTTAGGTTTATGTCGCGCAAGTCGAAGCCGTCGTAGTGCTTCGAGAGGTTGGTTATGCGTAATAAGTCGTTCATCAGTCGTCACTTTCCGTGATAAGGTCAAGCATGTCGTGTAATTCTTTGATGCTGATTCCCGCACTTTGCGCCTCGCGGGCGCTGTTTACCAGCATTTCTTCGATGTGGCGCAGGCGCTCTTCGCGCAAAAGCTCGAAGTTGCCTCCCGCCACAAAGCTTCCTTTGCCAGGTACGGTTTCGATGAAACCCTGCGCTTCCAGCTCGGCATAGGCGCGCTTTGTGGTGATCACGCTGATGCGCAGATCGCCCGCCAGGGCGCGAATGGAGGGAAGCTGAACCCCCGCTTCAAGCGTGCCCGCTAAAATAAGCCCCTTCATCTGCGAAGCAATCTGTTCGTAGATGGGTGCCGGACTTGCATTCGAGATGATAATATCCAAAACAGCTCCTTTACCTGCGCGCTCGGGTCACCCGCAACACAGCATAGTGTATATACCCGATATACACACTATAACCGCGCAGGAAGGCTGCGTCAAGAAATTAATGTGAGGTTTTATTCCCCAAGCACGGGGTTTACGTAGCGGCCGCGGGATTCGGTTTTTTTGCCGTATTGGATGGCGTGGGTGCGGCAGCGGTTAAGGCAGGCCAAGCATTGCGTGCAGTTGCCTTCCGACCAGCGGGGACGGCCTTCTCTTATGGCGATGGTGTTTGTGGGGCACAGACGCGCGCAATCGCCACAGCCTATGCAGGCTTCGGTGGCAAAAAAGTTTTCGGTTGAACGCTGTTTGTTGGGGCGGCAGGTTACCAGGGAAAATACGATCCCTAAAGGATGGCGCACTTCGCGGTGAACGTGTTCTTGTGCCGCGATGCTTGTTGCGGCCTCGCGGGCAAGCCGTCGCGCATTTTCAAGCAGGAAGGCTTGCTTTTCGCCTTGAGGCGGATCGGCAAGATAGATGCAGTTGTCGACGCTTTTCACAGAAAACGAGGCATCGAGCGTGATGTTTTGTGCTTGGTGCAGCAGCTTGCCAAAGTAACGCGCCG
>JAVVPE010000020.1:12236-27906 GCA_036655915.1 Raoultibacter sp. | reverse complement strand
AGGCCGCCGCCAACAGGCAAACAAACCGAGAAGGCACGAAACGGGAAGCATGGCCAAAACTCATAGCATTCCTCTTTCACATAAGCAAACACACCACAGCGCAATGGGCAACAGAAGAAAGCTGCGCCCTGAACCCTTACAGTATACTATATCCAAGCGATGTTCTAGGCTTCTTACCCCCAGATTTACCTACGTAATACAGCAGCGCCCCTGCTGGATTCAAGCGCTTTTCTGAAACCCTAGTGCATTGAGAAGGTTTCCATGGCGGCTTGGGCATCGGCTTGCATCGCTTGGGTGGCTGCGGCGGCGAGGGTGTGGAAGTATTTGGGGTGTTGGGTGGCTAGCAAGGCCTCTACCGCACGCACGCCGGCGTTGCTCATATAGCTAAAATAGTTGATTTTGCGGATGCCTGCCGCAATTGCCGCACGGGTATCTTCGCGGGACAAACCCGACCCGCCGTGCATAACCAGCGGCACCCCGCAGCAGGCCTTCAGCTTGGCGATGCGCTCAAAATCAAGGCAGGGTGCCGCTTTGTAAAAGCCATGCACCGTGCCCACGGAAGCCGCCAAGGCATCAATGCCGGTATCCGCCACAAAGCGCTGGGCACAGGCGGGGTCGGTGTAGATGTTTTCTCGGGAATCGTCGGCTTCTTCCAAGCCTTCATGCCCTGTTGTGAAGCCAATTTCAGCTTCCACATCGACACCGCGCGCGTGGCACAGCGCCACCACTTCGCGGGTCACCCGCAGGTTTTCTTCGTAAGAATCCTGGCTGCCGTCGTACATGATGGCCGAAAAGCCTATCTCAAGCGCGCGGCGCACGTATTCCACATCTTCGCCGTGGTCGAGCATGACGCACACGGGAACGCTTGCAGCCCGCGCGCGTGCCACCATAATCGGCCCGATAACATCGAGGGAGGTTTCTGTTTCGTGCAGCTGTGCATGCTGGATAATCACCGGCTCGCGGCGCGCTTCGGCGGCGCCAATGGCTGCCAGCAGCAGTTCGAGGTTGGGGGTATCAAACGCCGCAGCGGCGCAGCCCTTATGTTCGGCCCAATCCAAGACCGTCTTCATAGGTACCAGCATCTATGCACTCCTTCAATCAATCGAGCGGAAGCTTGGGCGGCGCAACAAAACGCACTGTGCTAAGCGGCAACCCATCTGCAAAACTTATCCTTCGTAGAGTTCGACAATAGCATCATCCCAGATAACAAACGCAAGGCGCGCGCCCTCACCCGCATCAGCTGGCCCGAAAATCGTGCGCTGCGCCTGGGCAATATAGGTATCCAAATTATCCACCTTGTAGGCCACATGGGGCTGCTTTGACAAGATTTCTGGGAAGGGTGTGCCTTCCTCGAACTTAAGATATTCGATCTTGAAATCGTAATCATCAACATTGCTTACCCAAAACTTCATGTCTTCGTTATAGGTCATGCCAGGTTTTTTGTTTAACACAGGAATTCCCATGTGCATGTATTCAGCGCTCATAGCAAGCTCCTTTTCGCAGGTGGTTGGCGGTTATTTCGTCAGGTAGGGTGTTTTGCAGGGGGCGTTCCACAGACGCAGCAGTTCATCATCCATGCGCGCCATAAACATTTGGAAACCCGCCGTTTCTTGTACGGTCAGCATTTCGCCCACGAAGTTTGCAACGACCGTGATATCTTTGGCTGCCAGTTCTTTGACGGCCGCACGATAGACAATCAGCTGTTCCATAAGCGTGGTAGCACCCGACCCGTTGATGATAAGCATCACGCGCTCGCCCGCCTTGATGCCTATGTCGTTGACCAAGGCGTTCACCATAATCTGGGCGGTTTCATCGGCCGACTTCATCGGCTGACGGCCGCCGCCCTCTTCGCCGTGCTGCCCCATGCCAATTTCCATTTCATCTTCGCCCAGTTCAGCCAAGAGCGTGCCGGTCTGGGGGTGGGTCGCCCCGCGCGCAGCAACGGCAAGCGTGGCCATATTGTCGGCAAAGCGCTGCGCCACGGCCGCCACTTCTTCTAGGCTGCGGCCTTCTGCGGCAGCGGCACCGGCAATTTTATAGGTGGGAATGCAGCCCACAAGACCGCGGCGGTTGCCCGCATCCGAGCGCGGGGCGGCCGCAACATCTTCCTGCGTTACCAGCTTAAGCACGTTGATGCCCTGCTTTGCACATTGCTTCATGGTCATGTTGCCACACAGCATATCGCCCGCATGGTTGAGCACCACATAGAGCACGCCTTTGCCCTTATCGGCCAACTTGATGGCATCAACGCAGGCCTGCGGCCCGGGCGCGGCAAACACATCGCCCACCACATCAATATCCACCATGCCTTCGCCAACGAAACCTTCGATAGCCGGTTCGTGGCCGCTGCCCCCTTGCGTGACGATGGTCACGCGGTCGGCGCTGGCCAAGCCCTTATTGATGATCGCGTTGCCTGCGCCCCGCTCGATGATGTCGGCGTTGGCCAACACCAAACCTTCCAACAATTCATCGGTTAAATCGTCGGGGTTGTTGATGAACTTCTTCATCTGCATGCTAGTTCCTCCTCAAACTTCGGTTTCTGGTTTGCCGCTTGCGGCGACACAACAAAAAACCTGCCGAAGACGGCAGGCTGGTGTTCACTTCTGTGCTTGTTCGCTGCGGGAAAGCCCCGCGGATAAGCCTTCGATAAAAAGCGCGGTACTGAGCGCTCCGGCATCGGGGTAACCGATGGTTTGTTCCTTGTAGCTGCGCGCGCGGCCAAACTTTGAAACGAAGCCTTCCGAGGCCACAGCCCCCGCCCGCGCCGCCGTGGCGGCCGCAGCAAATACACAGACAGCATCGCCGCCCGCCGCCTGCGCCGCCGCAACAGCGGGGATAAGAGCATCCATCATGGTCTTATCCCCCACCTGTGCATTCGTTATATCCTGCATTTCGACCAGGCAGCCCGCAAACATCCGTTGGGCACCCGCGGCATCAAGTGCGGTTTCGGCTTCGGTGATTTCAGCGGCCAGCCCACCGATCATCGTGCCATACAGGGGGCCAGCCGAACCGCCACGCACTTCCATGGTGGCCATGCCGAGGCCTTCCAAGAAATCCCGGATCGATTCATCGTCCCAGGCCTTGACCCGCACAACAATGAGCTTTGCGATCTTGGCGATGGTGATGCCGTGGTCGCCATCGCCAAACTGCGCGTCAATTGCACTTAACTGGTCACTTTGTTCTTCCATCAAGCGCGCAGCGGTGCACAACATTTCGGAGAGTACCGCTTTGTCGATAAGCACCACGTCACATCATCCCCTTTGGTTTCTTTAGCTAAGATGCGCCCCGCCTTGGCTCTTCCTACTTGTCGCGCGTATCGCCCATGCTTTCTTCCAAGACAGCCTGAGCGGCAGCCAAACGCGCCAGCGGCACGCGATAGGGCGAGCAGCTAACGTAGGTGAGGCCAATTTTATAGAAGGTTTTCACCGAAGCCGGATCGCCGCCGTGTTCGCCGCATACGCCCAGCGTGATGTCGGGGTTGGTGGCACGACCCTTCGTGCAGCCCATTTCGACCAGAGCCGCCACGCCACTATCGACCGTTTCAAACGGGTTGCAGGGCAAAAGGCGACGTTCCAGGTAGCGCGGGATAAATTTGGATTCCACATCGTCGCGCGAGAAGCCAAAGGTGGTCTGCGTCAAATCGTTGGTGCCAAAGCTGAAGAAATCGGCCTTGGTCGCAATTTCGTCGGCGGTGATGGCCGCGCGCGGCAATTCGATCATGGTGCCAATTTCGATAGCGAGTTCAACGCCTTCTTCTGCGCACACTTCGGCGATGGCCGCTTCGCATTCACCGCGCAGCGTTTCCAGTTCTGCCAAAACAGACACGAGCGGAATCATGATTTCGGGACGCGGGTCGAGCCCTTCCTTTTTCAGGCGGGCGGCAGCCGTGGCGATAGCGCGCACCTGCAGCGCCGGCAGTTCGGGATACACGATGGCCAGGCGGCAACCGCGCAGGCCAAGCATGGGGTTGGCTTCACTCATGGCATCGATCTGACCCATGAGGGCACGCTTGGCAGAAATATCGGCGGCCGGAGCACCCGCGGCTTCCATGCGCGCAATTTCAACATCAAGCGCACGGGGGCTATCGAGGAATTCATGCAGCGGCGGATCGAGCAGGCGCACCACGACCGGCAAGCCGTCCATGGCCTTGAACATGCCTAAGAAATCGCCCGTTTGAGCGGCGAGCAGGTCGCTTAAAGCACGTTCGCGCACGGCGGGATCTTCGGTGAGAATAAATGACTGGATGATCTGCTTGCGTTCGCCCAAGAACATGTGCTCGGTGCGGCACAGGCCGATGCCCGCAGCACCAAACGAACGGGAAAGCACGGCATCTTCGGGGTTGTCGGCATTGGCGCGTACACCCATCGTGCGGAATTCGTCGGCCCATTCCAAGATGGTGTCCAAATCGCCCGTCAGTTCGGGCAGCACCAAATCGACGGCACCCAAAACGACAATACCCAAGGTGCCATCAAGGGAAATCATGTCGCCCTCTTTGATGGTGACGCCCTTATCGGTGACGACGGCTGTTTTGCTTTCGGCGTCGATCTTGAGTGCTTCCACGCCGCACACGCACGGGGTGCCCATGCCGCGCGCGATAACGGCCGCGTGCGAGGTTTTGCCGCCGTGCGAAGTTAAAATACCTTCAGCGGTAATCATGCCCGCCAGATCATCGGGGTTGGTTTCCCAGCGGATAAGCACGCATTTGCGGCCAGCCTCAGAAGCTGCCACGGCATCGGCGGCCGAAAAGACGGCTTCGCCCACAGCGGCACCCGGGCTTGCATTGAGCCCCTTGGCAACAACGTCGTAGTGTGCGTCTTTATCAAACTGCGGGTGCAGCAGCTGATCGAGCTGTTCGGGGTCAACACGCATGACCGCTTCTTTTTTGGTGATGAGGCCTTCTTTTTCCATTTCAATGGCGATATGCAGGGCGGCCGCCGCGGTGCGCTTGCCCACACGGGTTTGCAGCATCCACAGTTTTCCCTGTTCAATGGTGAATTCAATATCGCACATATCGCGGAAGTGGTTTTCAAGAATGGTGAAGACGCCTTCGAGTTCGTTGCCGGCCGCTTCAAGGCCCGCCACGTACTTCAAATCGGCGATGGGGCTGGTATTACGAATGCCCGCAACCACATCTTCGCCCTGCGCATTGATAAGGTAATCGCCGTAGAATTCTTTTTCACCGTTGGCCGGGTTGCGTGTAAACGCCACGCCTGTGGCCGATGTGTCGCCCTTGTTGCCAAAGATCATGGATTGCACATTGACGGCCGTGCCCAGATCGTCGGAAATTTTGTTCTGCTTGCGATAGAGTGTGGCGCGCGGATTGTTCCAGCTGCCAAACACCGCTTCGATAGACAGTTGCAGCTGCACGGAAGGATCTTGCGGGAACTGCACCGTGGTGCCCACAACGAGGCTGGGGTAAGCCTGCGCATCGACGTTTTCTGCAAAAATTTGCTTGAATTCTGCAACGAGTTCCTGCAAATCTTCGGCACTTAAATCGGTGTCGCTTTTCACGCCGCGCGCATTTTTCATGGCGGTGATGGCGTTTTCAAACAGGTCGCCATCAAGGCTCATGACCACGTTTGAGAACATCTGGATGAAGCGACGATACGAATCCCAGGCAAAGCGCGGGTTTTCCGTTTGGGCGATAAGGCCGTTGATGGATTGATCGTTAAGGCCCAGGTTGAGCACGGTGTCCATCATGCCCGGCATGGACATGGGCGCACCGGAGCGCACAGAAACCAGCAAGGGATCGGCTGCATCGCCAATTTTCTTGCCAATACGTGCTTCCAAATCATCGCGATACTGTTGAATAGTGTCAAGAGCGCCTGTGGGCCACGTGTTGTTGGCGTTGGCGTATTCGATGCAGGTTTGACACGAGATAGTAAAGCCTGGAGGCACCGGCAAACCAATATTCGCCATTTCGGCGAGGTTGGCCCCTTTTCCCCCTAAGATGGCTTTCATGGTCGTGTTACCTTCGGTTACATTGTTGCCGTTTGCATCCTTGCCGAATGCAAATACACGCTTCACTTCTTCGGTCACCTTTTTCTCCTTAAACGCAACTTTTGCACCTGTTTTAGAAAATGCTACCCTCGCCAGGATACTACAGCCAACGCGCTAAAACTTAGGGCTGAGGGTGAGCGAGGTCATAATAACGCAAAATGTCCTGAGCAGTCTCTTCAACCGCACGATTATCGGTGTGGACAACAATACAGCCGAGCTTGCGCATGAGGGCGCGCGCGCTTTCAAGATCTTGACACACTTCTTCGGGGTCGGCATAGCTGGCCGCAACGGCGACCGCGTTGCCCAGGCGGCGGCGGCGAATACCCACCAGCACTTCGGGCGTTGTTATCAAGCCAAACATGCGCGAAGGATCAACTTCGTAGATTTCCTTGGGCGGCGTGGTGTGCAGATCAAGCGGTACATTGGCCACCCGGTAACCCTGCTGGCTTAAATAGATGGAAAGCGGCGTTTTCGATGAGCGGGAAACGCCCAGCAACACAATATCGGCCAACGCCAAATCCTGCGTATTGCGGCCATCGTCGTGGGCAATCGTGAATTCCATCGCGGCGATGCGGTGGAAATAGTTTTCATCGGCCACGCGCAAGCCGCCGGGTTCATCGGAGGGAGTAAGGCCGCTGACCTGGGCAATGGCAGCAATCGCATCGCCGATAAGATCGACCGCCACAATATTGGGGTGCGCGCGGGTATAGGCCACAACCGCTTCGCGCATGGCCCCATCGACCAGGGTGTAAAACACCAGCAGGCGATCATCGCCGTATTCTTCGCGGCGATGATCGGAGTGCTTGGCCAAAAATTCCTCTATATCGTCAAAAGCATGCACTTTGGAAAGCGTTTCCACGCAGGGATTGGTTACTCCAAACTGGCTGGCAGCGGCGCGCGCCAGCGCCAGAGCGGTGACACCCACCGAATCGCTAATAAGGTAGATGGTGGGAATCACCGTGGTATTGGTATGGTGCGCTGATTCCTGCATACCGGGGCGCCCTTAAGAAAGCTTGCCGAAATCGGCAACGGGAGAAAAGACGGACACGAAACGGTTGAGCAGGCGCAGGCGGTTGTTTTTGAGCGCTTCATTTTCATCCATGATCAGCACTTCTTCAAAGAAGGTGTCGATCGGGGCACGCAGGGCACCCAAGGCCTTAAGGGCTCCGGCATAATCGTCGCCTTCAAGCGCGGCTTCTACGTTGGCTTGAGTGGCGCACACTGCCTGGTAAAGAGCACTTTCAGCGCCGCCCAGCAGGCTTTCGTCGACGGCGCTGCCCAAGGCTTCTTCGCGCAGGTTGTTGGCGCGGGCGAAGGCCACAGCCAGATCGTCCATCACTTCGGGCATGTCGGCGCGGGCGGCCTGCAACGCGCGGGTGCGCGCCACAATTTGGGCGGGTTCAATAACCCCGGCGGCAAGCACGGCATCGACCACATCGGCCGCAAAGCCACTATCGCGCAGCATGACCTTCGTACGCGTGATGAAGAAATCAAGCAGCGCCGCTTTGGTGGCCGCCGCGTCAAATTCCAGATCGGTATAGGCTGCAAGCGCGCTATCGATGCCCGCTTCCAGGCGCACACTTAAACCATCGGCAAGCATATTGACGATGCCGATGGCCTGGCGACGCAGCGCAAAGGGGTCGGAAGAGCCGCTGGGGGCAAGCCCCGCCGCAAACATGCCGCAGATGGTGTCGAGCTTATCGAGGGTGGCAACCAAGCGCCCAACCACCGTGGCAGGTGCTTCGTCGCCGGCAAAACGTGGGCGATAGTGTTGCGCGATAGCTTCAACCACCAGGGGTTCTTCGCCCGCTGCCTGCGCGTAATACGCGCCCATGACACCTTGCACCGATGTAAATTCAACAACGGCATTCGTTACCAGGTCGGCCTTGCACAAATAGGCTGCGCGGCACACAGCAGCGCTATCGGCCGCGCCCAGGCCGGCTTCGGCAGCCATGCGCTTGGCGGCGCTGACCAGGCGATCCGTTTTAGCGCGCACCGTTCCCAGCGCTTCTTGGAAAACAACCTTATCCAGGCGATCCACAAAGTAATCAAGGGGATGCTTCAAATCTTCTTCGTAGAAAAACTTCGCATCGGACAAGCGCGCACGCACGACGCGTTCGTTGCCATCTATGATGGTGGCGGCGCAGGCGGGGTCGCCGTTGGACACGATGATAAAGGTGTTGGTCAGCTTGCCCTGGGTGTCGTAGAGGGGGAAATAGCGCTGATGCATCAGCATGGCATCGACGATGATTTCTTCGGGGACCTGCAAAAACTCCTGGTCAAACACCCCGGCAAGCACGGTGGGATATTCGCAGAGGTTGATAACTTCCAGCAGCGTTTTATCGGGCAGCGTGGCCACACAACCACTGCTTGCCTCGATGGCGGCCACACCGGCGCGGATAACTTCTTCGCGCTGCGCCTGGCTGGGCAGCACGTAGGCCGCACGCAGCGTGGCAATCAAATCGTTGGCGTGGGCAAGCGCGTGGTCGCCCGGGGCAAGCACGCGATGGCCGCGCGTGGTGTTGCCCGCCACCAGATCGGCAAAGCGCACGGGAATTATTTCTTCATCAAGCAGCGCCACAAGCCAGCGCACGGGACGCGAAAACAAAACACTCTGCGTGCCCCAGCGACAGGATTTTGGCCACGAAATGGCCGAAATGAGGGATGCCAAAGCTTCGGGCAAAAGATCGCGCACCGGGCGCGCCGCCACGCGGGATGTGGCAAAAACGTATTCGTTGCCATCAACTATGCGGCGTTCCAAATCGGCCGCATCGATGCCCTTGCCGCGAGCAAAACCGCAGGCAGCCTTTGTGGGCGCGCCCGCCGCATCGAAGGCGATTGCCACAGAAGGCCCTTTGTGTTCTTCTACAAGGGCCTGCGTTTCGTCGGCCACACCTTCCACAATCGCAATCAGGCGCCGCGGCGAAGAATAGATGGCAAAGTCGCTGTAGGGTATGCGCAGCGCATCGAGGGCGGCGGGCACCAGCGTGTGCAGTTGCGTGGTGGCGCGATCAAGATCAAAAGCGGGAATTTCTTCGGTTCCGATTTCAAATGCCAGCGTATGTAGGTTAGTCATGGGTGGCCACCCTTCCCTTTTCGGCGGCAGGCGAAGCGCCCACCACGTGTTCCAAATAGGAAGCACAGCAGGCCTTGGCAAGCGTGCGCACGCGCAGGATGTAGGCCATGCGCTCCGTTGCCGAAATAACGCCGCGCGCATCAAGCAGATTGAAGGCATGGCAGCATTTCAGCACGCAATCATAGGCAGGCAGCGGCAAGCCCGCATCAAGCGTGCGTTGGCATTCGCGTTCGCGGTCGCCAAATTCTTGGAAAAGAAAGGCGGTATCGGCCACTTCAAAATTGTAGGTGGAATACTCGCGTTCGTTTTCTAAAAACACATCGCCATAGGTGAACACCACGCCATCGGGCCCGCGGCTCCACACGATGTCGTACACCGAATCGACACCCTGAATATACATGGTAAGGCGTTCGAGCCCGTAGGCAATTTCAACGGGAACGGGGCTGCATTCAAAGCCACCCACCTGCTGAAAATAGGTGAACTGCGTCACTTCCATGCCGTTGAGCCACACTTCCCAGCCCAGCCCCCACGCGCCGAGCGTCGGGCTTTCCCAGTCGTCTTCCACAAAGCGCACATCGTGGCCGGCAACATCGATGCCGATGGCCTGCAACGAGCCCAAGTAAAGATCCTGGATGTTGTCGGGCGAAGGCTTCATCAGAACCTGAAACTGGTAATAGTGCTGCAGGCGATTGGGGTTTTCGCCATAGCGACCGTCGGTGGGACGGCGGCAGCCCTGCACATAGCCGGTGCGCCAGGTTTGCGGCCCTAATGCGCGCAGCGTTGTTGCCGGAGCATTGGTGCCCGCACCCACTTCGTTGTCGTAGGGCTGCAAAATAACGCAGCCGCACGATGCCCAATAATGCTGCAGATTCATGATGATGTCCTGAAAACTGGGCACCTGATCGGATGCGACGCGGTTTTCAGTGGATGGATTGTGTGTTGCCATGATTCTCCTTGTAGTGGGTGATTACTGCAATAAGCCGAAGTGGTTAAACGGCCAATAGACCAAAGCGCCACGGCCCAGCACGCTTGATTCTTTGATGGATCCAAAATAGCGCGAATCGGCCGAATTGGTGCGATTATCCCCCATAACCCACAGTTCACCTGCAGGAACCGTATAGGGGTAGGCAAGCGCCACATCGGGCGCCGGCGTCAGCGGCTGCGAAGGCAGGCCGTTGGTGTAGGGTTCGACCAAGGGCACGCCGTCGATAACAACGCTGCCGTCCACCAAATCAACCGTTTGCCCGCCCACGGCAATGCAGCGCTTAATAAGCACTTGACCTGCAATTTCGGTGCTAGGAAACGTGATGATGTCACCCGGCTTCACCGGGCGCGCATAATAGGAAACTTTTTCGGAAAACACGCGGTCGCCCGTCATGATGGTTGTTTCCATCGAGCCGGAGGGAATTTCATAGGGGGTGACCACAAATTCGCGCAAGGCCCAAAAGCACAGCAGTATCAATGCGACCTGGATCACAAAAACGAGTATTCTCCGAAGCAGGCTCGGTCTTTTTGAATCGGCGTGTTGGCCGGAATCCATGCATGATCCTTTCATAAGCGGGCCTCGCATGCGCGCGTGCGCCCGTATAGTCACAGGCGTTCATGATAGCGCTTAGAAGCACGCTCGGGCGGCGCGGAAGCCTAGCTTGATAAAGATTTCAGAAACTCCCGTTCAGCCACCGTCAAATCGGCCTGTTCAAGAAGGTCAGGGCGCAAGCGAGCGGTGCGCAGCAGGCTTTCCTGGCGACGCCACTTATCTATGGCCGCATGGTTGCCCGAAAGAAGCATCGGGGGCACTTCTTTGCCCCGAAACACAGCAGGGCGCGTATAGCAGGGATATTCCAGAAGGCCTTCGTTGAAGCTTTCGTCGATGGCGGACCCCTCATCGCCCAAAACGCCTTCGAGCTTGCGCACGACGGCATCGATAATTACCATCGAAGCAAGTTCGCCGCTGGTAAGAACAAAATCTCCCAAAGAAAGGGTGCGGTCGGCCAAATCGTAGGCGCGCTGATCGATGCCTTCATAGTGGCCACAGATGAACAACAGATGGCTTTGCTGCGCCAAATCGCGCGCGATAGCTTCCGAAAAAACTTCGCCTGTGGGTGAAAGAAAAATCGTGTAGGGCTTTTCGGGGGCAGCGGCGCACAGATCATCGTAGGCTTCAAAGATGGGCGCGCACTTCATAACCAGACCCTGCCCGCCGCCGTAGGGGCTATCGTCGGTGCTGCGATGGCGATCGTGTGTCCAAGCGCGCAGGTCATGCGCCACAAATTCAAGCGCGCCTTTTTCTTGGGCAATGCGCATCATGGAAGCGCCCATAACCGAATCAAACATTTCAGGGAAGGTGGAAAGCGTTTCGACTTTCACAGCAAATCAGCCTTTAGCCAGATCAAGAAGGGATTGCGGCACAGAAACTTCCAGGCGCTTGCCCGCGCTATCTATGGCTTGCACAAATTCATCCACAAGGGGAATCATTATTTCGCCGGCTTCGCCCTGAACACACACAAGGTGTTGTGCAGGGTTTTCAATCACATTAGATATGGTGCCCAACAGGCCACGGTCGGCGTCGTGCACCGTAAAACCCTGCCACCACAAAGGCTGGCACAGCGCATAATCAAGGGGAAGATCAGTTTTGCGCACAAGGCAAAAACGCCCCACCAAATCTTCGGCGGCATCGATGCTGTCTATGCCCGCGAAGTGAACAAGGTGCCAATCTTCTTTGAGTAGCGCGATTTCGGCCACCACGGCCGATTTCGGCGCGGTAAGCAGCGGGGGCACAAAAGTGACCGACATACCCGCTTGCAACAAAAAAGGAAGGCCGTGTGCGGGGCGCACAACAAGCCCTCCTTCTAAGGTTTTTGCTTTTACCAGTTCGGCAACGCTTACCCAAGCACCCATCTAATCGATGAGCTCCACTTCAACAGAAGTGTTGGTGCGTGAACCCGCTGCACGGGCAACGGTGCGCACCGCTTTGATAACCCTGCCCTGACGCCCGATAACCTTACCGGCATCCGCAGTGTTAACGTGGACTTCCACCAACACGACGCCGTGTTCATCCAGGCTCGACGTAACGGCGAGTTCCTCTTTGAATTCGACGAGCGGTTCGATGGTGCAACGTACCAAACCAGCGATGTCAGCCGCAAGATCTGCCATGATACTATTCGCCCTTGCGAGCTTTTTCCATCAGGCGAGCGACGGTGTCGGTGGGCTGAGCGCCATTGGCTATCCAGGTATCAATCTTTTCCAGATCGAGTTCGATCAGCTTAGGTGCAGAGCACGGGTTGTAACGGCCAACCTGTTCGATGAACTTGCCATCGCGCGGGCAACGAGCGTCGGCAACGACAACGCGATAGAAAGGTGCCTTTTTAGCGCCGTGGCGGGCGAGACGAATTTTAACTGCCATGAAGGTAAGCTCCTTTTGTTTCCTGATATTCTTATGATTTGCAGGGAAACCGCCCCACAAAACAGCAATTGCTAATGATAAAGCCAAAGCCCCGTCTTGGCAAGCGCTCACGAAAAACTCACGGGGAAACTTCGCAGAGCGCCGGGCGGGCGCGCGCTATCCGTCTATATTCTTTAACATATCCTGCATCTTCTTCATATCGGCGGGGTTCATGCCACCCATGCCGCCCATGCCGGGCAGACCGCGGCGGCGATGACCCTTCTTGCCTTTCTTGCCCTTTTTACCCGCAGCTTCGGGTGGCGGCATAAATTGCTTCATCATCTTTTTGGTTTCGTTGAACTTCTTTATTACCTGGTTAACTTCAGAAACCTGCACGCCGGCACCCGCCGCGATGCGCGCGCGCCGCGAACCGTTGAGCAGATCGGGCTTTTCGCGTTCCTTTTTCGTCATGGAACAGATGATGACTTCCATACGGTCAAGCGCGCCCATATCCACCTGCCCCTGGGAAAGCGCCTTGTCGCCGCCGGGCAGGGCACTGACCAGCTTTGAAACGCCACCCATCTTGCGCACCTGCTTGTTCATATCCAAAAAATCGTTGAGATTAAGGTTGGAACGCATCATGCGTTCTGCCTGCTCGGCCTCTATTTCTTCGGCCTGCATCTTTGAAGCGCTTTCGATAAGCGATACGACATCGCCCATGCCCAATATGCGCTTCGCCATGCGGTCGGGGTGAAATTCTTCGAGCGAATCAGGTTTTTCACCTGCAGAAATAAACTTGATCGGCTTACCGGTTACCTGCTTGATAGAAAGCGCACCACCACCGCGGGCATCGCCATCCATCTTCGACATGATGACGCCATCGAAATCAACGCGCTGCGCAAAAGCAGCGGCCACATTGACCACATCTTGGCCGGTCATAGCATCGACCACCATCAATATCTGGTCGGGCTTAACGGCGCGCTTGATATTTTCGGCTTCATCCATCATCGCTTCATCAACATGCAAGCGCCCGGCGGTATCGACGATGACGACATCGCGCAGGTTGTCGATGGCATCTTGGATGCCTTCGCGGGCAATGGCCACCGGATCGGCGCCCGCACCCCGATAGACGCGCACACCCATTTCGTCGCCTAAGGCCTGCAGCTGATCGGCGGCGGCGGGACGGTACACGTCGCAGGCCACCAACAGCGGAGCGTGGCCTTCTTCGCGCAGGCGGTAGGCCAATTTTGCCGCAGCGGTCGTTTTGCCCGAACCCTGCAAACCCACCAGCATGATAACGTTGGGAATGCGCGAAGAAAGTACCAGCTTGGAATCGGTGCGCCCCAAAAGTTCTGTCAATTCATCCAGCACGATTTTGATAACGTTTTGCGCCGGGGTCAAAGAATCAAGCACTTCGGCTTCAAGGCAGCGCTGCTTTGTGTTGGTGATAAAGGATTTGACCACCTTGAAGTTGACATCGGCTTCCAGCAGCGCCATACGAATTTCGCGCATGGCATCGTTGATGTCGCTTTCGGTGAGCTTACCCTTGCCGCGCAGGCCCGAGAATATGTTTTGCAGACGTTGCGATAGGTTGTCGAGCATTGCGTCTCCTTTTTATTTTCCGAAATCGCCTATGAGGGCGCGGCTGAAATCGTGGGCATCAAAATCACGCAGGTCATCGATGCTTTCACCCACGCCAATTTTGAAGATGGGCAGCTCAAGTTCGTGGGAAACCGCCAGGGCAATGCCGCCTTTGGCCGTGCCATCAAGCTTGGTGACAATCAGGCCATCCAGCTGGAGCGCCCGATTGAATTCGCGCGCCTGCTGCAAGCCGTTTTGCCCCGTGGTCGCATCTATTACCAGCACCGTTTTCACTGGCATCGCGCTGCGCTTGCGCACCACATCCACCACTTTTTGCAGTTCGCGCATCAGGTCATCGGAAGTGTGCAGGCGCCCTGCGGTATCGATTAACACCATATCGGCACAGGTGGCCTCTGCGCGTTTGATCGTGTCGTAGCACACGCTTGCCGGGTCGCTTCCCCGTTGCCGCGTAACCACTTCAACCTGCGCGCGGCCTGCCCACACCTCAAGCTGTTCGATGGCCGCCGCACGAAAGGTGTCAGCGCTGCCCAGCAGCACGCGCCTGCCCGCCGTCGTCGCTTCGTTGGCCAACTTGCCCACCGTGGTGGTTTTGCCCGACCCGTTGATGCCCACAAACAACACGAGCACGGGGTTTTCGTCAAACAGATTGTCGGGTGCCGCAAAAAACGAATCCGCCATGTTGTCCACCAGCGCATCCAACACCGCATAGGCATCGGGAAGCGCCTTGCGCGTCGCTTCGTCGCGCATACGCTGCACAATGGCGGTGGCGGCCTGGGCACCTATATCGCTTAAAATAAGTGCTTCTTCCAGGCCATCCCAAAAATCATCATCGACATCGGGGCCGCGATCAAGCAGCACATTCATCTGTTCGGTAAACTTAGTGCGTGAGCGGCTGAGGCCTTCGCTGATGCGATCGAAAAATCCCATGATTATCCCTCCGCGTAGGTAAGTGCTCGGTCAAGTTTTTGGCTGACCACCTTGGTCACGCCATCGGATTGCATAGAAACACCAAACAGCGCGTCGGCCATTTCCATCGTGCGCCGCTGATGGGTGATCAAAATCAGCTGCACACCTTCGCGCAGCGTTTCTAAGTAGGCGGTCAAACGGCGCAGGTTGGTATCGTCGAGCGCCGCTTCCACTTCGTCCAAAATGTAAAACGGCGTCGCACGCGTGCGATATACGGCAAACAACAGCGCCAATGCCGTCAGCGATTTTTCGCCACCGCTCATAAGCATCATCTTTGAAATGCGCTTGCCGCGGGGCTGCGCGTTTACTTCGACGCCCGTGTTTTCCAAATCATCGGGATCGACAAGCGTTAAATGCGCCGACCCGCCGGGGAATAATACGGCGAAAATTTCTTGGAAGCTTTTGTCGATGACTGCGAAAGTTTTGACGAAATCGTCTTTCATGCGCGCATCGATCACGCGCACTATTTTGGAAAGGGCACGCCGCGCCGTTTCCAAATCATCCAGCTGTGAAGCCATGTAATCGTAGCGTTTTTTCAAGCCTTCGTATTCGGCCGCCGCATCGGGGTTGATGGTGCCCATGTTGGCAATTTTGCGGCGCAGCTTGAATGTTTTATCCTCAGTTTCGGCGCGATCTTCCAGTTC
>JAVVPE010000020.1:3785-12136 GCA_036655915.1 Raoultibacter sp. | reverse complement strand
TTCCAGGCGCTGTGTCCAGCGGCTGGCGGATTGCCGCAGCTGTTCGAGCAGCGCCAACAAAGGGTCGATGCACACCTGCGCACGCGCATTGGTGGTGCTGCTTTTCGTGATTGCTTCGGCGGCAGCCTCAAGTGCAGCCTTATCGCCCTGGCGCGTGGTAAGCATGCGCGAAGCATACAGTTCGCGTTCGGTCAGCGTTGCCACTTCCAGCTTGGCTTGCGTGGCGGCTTCGTTTACCTGCGCGCTTGTGGCCTGCACCGGGTCAAGCTCGCGGTGTATTTTCTTTGTTTGGGCAAGCGAGGCCTCAAGCTGTTCGCCCAGGTGCGCCAAGCGTTTTTCTAATTCTTCGGCATCGGGACGCGCTAGGGCCAGCGCCTGCTGCGCGTCGTCGCGCTGCGCTTCAAGGCCGGCGTATTCGCGGCGCAAAGCGCTCAGTTTATCCTGTGTGCGCCTTACCTCTTGGGTGCACACGTCGTTTTGGCCGCGCGTTTGAGCCAGCTGCTGGCTTAGCTGCAAGCTTTCTGCCTGGGCGGCGCGCAAATCCTCTTCGGCCTGATCGCGAGCGGTGCGCGCAGCATCTTGTGCCGCCTGGGCTTCGCCTAAGGCACGCCGCAGCGATGCTATGTGGCGGTGGCGCGCTAAAACCCCCTGTTCGCCTTCCTGCTTTAAGGCCAGCGCTATTTTGCCACAGGACCACACCATAAACCCTTCCGCGGTAACAAAGCGCGCAGGAAGTGCCTCGGGCGAGCGGCCTTCATAGGCAGCAAGGGCAGCGGCGGCGTTGGCGCACACGTATACATCGCCCAGCAGCGCTTCGATTGCGGCAGCGTAGGCGGCGGGATAGCTCAGTTTTTCCACCAAACGCACAGCTTCGCCTATGCGAGCAGGGCGCGCAGCCCCGCCGCGCATCCCAAGCTGCGGCAACAGCACAAGGGCTCCGGTATCAGCGGCGGCAAACACGGCATCGGCCACCAAGTTGGCGGCGTGGGCATCGCGCACAAATAAAGCGCTCAAATCGGATCCCAACAACACTTCAAGAAGCGATTCAAATTCAGCGGGTGCCGAAAGCACGTGGGTGATAGGAGCCATCTGCGCATCGAAGCGCTCCTTGTTTTCAAGCAGCCATGCCAGGGCGGGGTTGGCCGCTTCCTGTGTGCGCTGCACTTCTTCAAGCGCGCGTATTTCAGCGTCAATCTGGGTGGCAGCCTCGCGGGCAGCATCAAAGGCTTCCTGCGTTGTTTCGCGCGCGTGTAAAGCGGCTGCAATTGCGGTGCGTGCGCGGGCATCGCGCGCTTGCAAATCGGCCAGGGCGCCGGCAACACGTGTGGCTTCCTGCGTTGCCGCTTCGCCATCAAGTTGTGCGGCGGCCAGCTGCGTTTCCAATTCTTTGCTGTGCCCCGCAATCAGCTTTTCGTGGGCAAGGTTGTTGGAAAGGACTTCCTTTGTTTGCGCAAGCCGCCGCGTGGCCGCTTCACTATCGTTGCGCAAGCCGCGCTGTTGGGTGCGCGCCGCATCCAGCGCGGCAGATAGTTCCTTTATGCGCGCAGCCACTTCGTCGCGCGCCTGCGCTTTTTGCTGGGCTGTGGCCTGCGCTTGCTGCAGATCGCCCGCAACCTGAGTCAGCGTTTGCTGCGCCGCATCGAGTTCGGCGCAGGCAGCCTGCATCTTGGCCTTGTTTTCTTCCAGGGAAACCACCGCATCATCACGGTAGCGTTGCAGCGATCGCTTCTTTTCGCGCAGCAGCAGCGTGTTGGCGTCGAAGCGCTCAAGCGCCGTTTGTGCGCGGCGATAGCGCGTTGCCAGCTGCCCCGCATCCATGCCTTCGCTGCGCAGGCGGTCTTGCAGGGCAACGGATGCCGCTTCGGCTTGTGCAATGCGCTGTCGCGCCGCCTCAAGCGCGGTGTTCGCTTCGGCTTCCTGGGCACACAGGCCATCCCACTTCGCCTGCAGCCCGCGCAAATCATCAACGGCTAACACCAAATTCAGGGCGCCCAGTTCTGCGGAAAGATCCTGGTAGGCCAGCGCACGCCGCGCTTTGCGTTCCAGCGGCTTGAGCTGCCGTTCCACTTCAGACGCCACATCCTTCACGCGCATTAAGTGGGCGTCCATCTGTTCTAACTTGCGCTGACTTTTTAACTTGCGCTGCTTGTGCTTGAGCACGCCTGCCGCCTCTTCGATAAGCGCGCGGCGATCTTCGGGTTTGGATTGTAAAATAGAATCGAGGCTGCCCTGCGAAATGATGGAATGGGTGCCCGTACCCAGGCCGGTATCGTGCAGAATGTCGAGCACATCCATGCGCCGCGCGAGGGCGCCGTTTATCAGGTATTCGCTTTCGCCGCTGCGATACATGCGCCGCGTCAGCGCCACTTCGGAATAATCGATGGGCAGTGTGCCATCCGAATTATCGAGTATTAAATCAACTTCGGCGATGCCGACGGGCTTGCGCGCCGAAGACCCCGAAAAAATCACGTCTTCCATGGCTTGGCCGCGCAGGTTTTTGGCATTGCGTTCGCCCAGCACCCACAGCACCGCATCAGAAATGTTCGATTTCCCTGAACCATTGGGTCCCACAACCGCGCTGACGCCCGGCTCAAACGTGAGCACGCTGCGGTCGGCAAACGACTTAAAGCCTTTAAGCACCAAGGATTTCAGGTACACGAATGACCTCTACTTTTTCTGACGGAAGGCGTCACGTTCCGCTTTTTTGCGCGCTTTTTCAGCGGCACGCACCGTTGCTTTTTCAGCTTTGGCCTGGGCTCGCAACTGCCTGTTAGCCGGATTCATCGACTTCAAAGCAATTTCGGCCGCGTGGCTTTCGGATTCCTTCTTCGTGCGCCCCACCCCGCGCGCCAGTGCCTGCATACCGGCAAACACCTGCGTGATAAAGGTGCGATCGTGCGGCGGGCCTTGGGTTTCAACCAGTTTATAGGTGGGCGTAATGCCATCTTCTTGCAACTTTTCTTGCAGAACGCTTTTGGGATTTTCCGGTTCTTGCGCCATGCCCAACGACATGTGGTCAAGCAAGTTTTCGGCCACAAAACGCTGCGCCGCATCGATGCCGCCATCAAGATAAAGGGCAGCAACCACGGCTTCGTACACGTTTTCTAAAGCAGAATGCAGACCGCGCTTCCCCGTTCCCGTTTCGGAAGATCCGAACATGATGATATCGGCAAAGCCCAGCGATTCGGCCACTTTCGCCAGCGTGGCGCCCGAAACAAGCGAAACCTTGATGCGCGTCAGGCCGCCTTCGTCCAGCTCGGGGTAATGGTGAAATGCCGCCGTGGCCACGATGGCCCCCAAAATGGAATCCCCCAAAAACTCCAAGCGTTCGTAGGAGTATTTCACCGGCTTGCCTTCCACCGCCGAGGGGTGCGTGATGGCGGAAAGCAGCAGCTGCTGATCGTCGAAACGATAATCAAGCAGGCGCTGCATACTTTCCAGTTTTTCTTTCTGTTCGTCAGAAAACGTCATAAGAGACCCTGTTTCGATGGGAGTTTCGTTTGATTTTACCCCAGAGGGTATTATTTAGTAACAATGTGCGCGATTAATTCAGAAACTTGCGCGCGTACGGTGTGTGCCGTGGTGTGAATGCCGTTTTGTATGGCGGTGGCATTTGATGATCCGTGCCCCACGATACATGCGCCGGCAACGCCCAAAAGCGGCGCCCCGCCGTAGGTATCCGAGCTGATGGCAGCCATAAGTTTGGAAAGCTCGCCCTTGATGGGCAGCGCCCCTAGCTTTGTGAGCGCATTGGTGTAAAACACCTGCTTAAGCGCGCCAAACAGCACCTTAGACGTACCTTCGATAGTTTTTAGGCATACGTTGCCCGTAAAGCCATCGGTGACGAATATGTCGAAATTTGCCGCCACAATATCGTTGCCCTCGCCGTTACCTGCAAAATTGGGCAGCTGTTCCTTGAGCAGCTTGAAGGCTTCCTGGGCAAAAACCGAGCCCTTTTCATCTTCTGCGCCAATGTTAAGCAGTGCCACACGCGGGTGTGCGATACCGATTATCTTTTCGGTATATACGGTTGCCATCTGGGCAAACTGCACCAAGTATTCCGGTTTGCAATCGGCGTTGGCACCGACATCGCACAGGATAACCGGGGCGGCGGGCGAAGGGATAACCGTGCACAGCGCCGGCCGGGAAACGCCCTTGATGCGGCCCATCACCAAAGTGGCGGCCGCCAAACAGGCACCGGTTGACCCTGCCGAGAAAAATCCTTGTGCCGCGCCTTCTTTGACCAGGCGACACCCCACCACGATGGAAGAATCTTTTTTCGCGCGCACCGCACGGGCCGGGTGTTCATCCATGGCAATCACCTGCGTGGTCACCTGGGCAACACAGCGTTCGTGGGCTGCAGCAAAAGTTTCGACCACTTCTTGTGGGCCGCAAAGAATAATGCTTAAATCGGCATCGGCGCCAAGAGCTGCGGCCACGCCTTCAAGCACAACCTTTGGCGCGTTATCGCCCCCCATAGCATCGACAGTTACTGTAACTTTTTCGGCCATCAGAAGTTCTCCTTATACAAAATATGCTGGCAGGCAACCAGCATCAAACGCCACACGCCCGTGCGCGCAGCACTCTTTTTCTTAAACGAAGGGCCACAAAAAACAAGAATCTCCGAGGGATGTACGCACCACGTGCGTACTCCGAGGAGATTCCCAAGATCAAGGGGCAAGTGCACCCAAGACCATTAGTCAACGACGATGACTTCACGATTCTTGTAGAAGCCGCAATTGGGGCATACGCGATGAGGAAGCTTCGCTTCGCCGCACTGAGGGCACAAAGAACGAGAAGCTTCGGGGATGGTGCTGTTCGCGCTACGGCGAGAATGAGTGCGAGAACGACCCGTTTTACGCTTAGGTACTGCCATGACATTTCTCCTTTTGCAAAAGACGAGCCTGTGCTCGATCAATGTTTCATGCGATAAACACGCAAAGCGATATATTAGCAAAGCAAACCGTGGGGTGCAAGGGCGCTTTCGGAAAAACGCAAAACCCCACAGATGCCCCGCGCCCGCGTTGCGCCGAGCGTGTGCTAGGCGGCCGGCTTGCGGTAGACAAACCAGTACGCCGCTGCCACAAACACGACGGCACCCACGATGTTTCCCAGTGTGGCGGCCGAAATGTTGGCAAAAAGCGAGCCCATATCAAGCGCCGTGGCATCCACTGCCGTAGAAAACCCCGTGATCTTTAACACGAAGGCCATAGGCAAAAAGAACATGTTGGCCACGCAATGCTCAAAGCCGCAGGCGACAAAGGCCGAAATGGGCAGCAAAATACCCACCACTTTGTCCACCACCGTGCGGGCAGAAAAGCCAATCCACACAGCCAGGCATACCAAAATGTTGCACAATATTCCCTTGAAAAACAGGGTGATCCAATCGGGAGTAACCTTGCTCAGTGCCACATTGATCATGGCCGTGCCCACTTGCCCGCCATTCATACTTGCCGTATGTGCCATGAACACTAAAAACACGACGATAAGCGCACCCACAAAATTGCCCACCCACACGATGCCCCAGTTTTTCAGCAGAGCGCCCACCGTAATCTTTTTGCTTAACAGCGCGGTTGTCATAAGCATGTTGCCGGTAAACAGTTCGGCACCGCAGCACAGCACCAGCACCAGCCCCAGGCAAAAGCACAGGCCGCCCACGATGCGTTGTACGGCAAACGGGATGCTGGGGTCGCCCAAAAACACGCAGAAATACAGGGCTCCAAACGCAATAAAGGCACCGGCAAGCAGGGCTAACACAAAGGTTTTGCCCACGCTCAGTTTCGTTTTGCCCACAGCGATTTCTTCCGCTTTCGCCTCTGTTGCGGCGGGTACCAGTGCATCGGGTTTCAAAGTTTTTACCGCTTGTTCATCCAGCATTGCCATAAATGCGCGCTCCCCCATCAAGTGATGTATTGTTTTGGCGAAAGTTGCCGCCAGATACCATAGCGCAAACCCACCCGTGCGCGCGGCACAGATGGGTTTTTAGGTAGAAAATTAATCCGGCGCGGTAGACCCGTGGGCTTAGCGCCCGTCAGTTTGAAAACGGATAATCCTTCAGCGCGGCAAAGGGGTTTTCGCGCACCGGATCGGCAGGATCGGGCGCGCAATCGCAGGGCCCTTCGTTGAGATTTTTGCCGCAGCTGCTGCACAGCCCCTTGCACTCGTCGGTGCACAGGGGCACCAGCGGGCATTCCAGCAAAACAGCAGCACGAATAAGGGGCTCAAAATCGATAAGGTGATCGGCGCCCAGCACTTCAAACTCGTCTTCTTCCATCTCTTCAGCCTGCGAAGATTCTTCGGTGCTGGTAAGGTAATACCCTTCGATTTCGCCCGTTATCGGCAGTGTGAGCGATTCCATGCAGCGGGCGCACGACGTGGTGGCGCTGCCTTCGACGGTGCCGCTTACCAAAAGCGCGCCGCCCGTATTCGTGATGCTTACTTGCCAGTTAAGCGGTTCGGAAAAGCTGTAAAGATCGGGACCCGCCTTGAAAAGGGGCAGGTCGTAGGTTCCCGAAACCGAAGAACTCTCCGCGGCGGCGAAGAGTTCGGAAGGCACTATAAAGGTGGTTTCATTCATTGACGTTCGCTTAAAGAATTCGCATTCAAGCGATCGCGGCAGCGGCGCACATTGCCCAAAAGGGTGTCGAGGCTTTGTTCCACATGGGAAAACACTTCATCGGCATAATCTTCAGCACCGGCGCGCGTTTGGCGTTCCAGTTCGCGCGAATCGGCCATGATGGTATCGGCCTGCTGCTGGGAAATACGCACGATTTCCTGTTCGCTGGCAATGGTCATAGCCTGGCTGCGGGCATCTTCGATAAGGCGTGCGGCTTCGGCATCGGCATCGTCAATCAGGCTTTGGCGTTCACGCACAATTTGGCGGGATTGAGCAAATTCGCTGGGGAAGGTATCTCTAATTTCATCCATGATTTCAAAAGCGGCAGCAACATCGACCTGACGCAAATTGCTTTTGCCAAACACCGGCTTCGAATCCTCGAGGAGGATGGAAAGCTCTTCGATCAAGCTCAATACTCCCGTTTCGTCCATGATAATCCTCTCGACTGCTGCGTTTAATCTGCGTTTGTTGCGCACGGATGCGCGTGTTGTGATTACACAAGTTGAATTATTTTAGCATGAAGCAAGCAGATTACCAGTGCAGATGCACAAAGGTCGCATATTCCGCCCCCAGATGAAGCGTTTTCAAGCTATTTTTTGCCGAAAAGACCGCCCAAAAGGTCACCTGCGATGCCACCGGCCGCCTGTTCAACATCTTCGACAATGCCGCCCAGGCCCTTGCCACTGGTCAAATCGCCCACAAGCCCTTCAACGCCGCCCAATTTTTCGATAACGGCATCAATTTGTTCGTTGGGAATATCTATGCCCGTCATGTTTTCGATAGCGCCCGCAGGATCATTTTTTAGCTGCCCCAGTAAACCTTCATCGCCCGTTGCCTTGTCCATGATCTGCTTGACGGCACCTTCAATATCGAATTCAGCCATTTTGTCTCCTTTGATGATCCTATGATGTATATAATACTACCTAGATTTTATATGAGTTGCTAGTGCCATTTTTTATTTTTTGCACAGCGCCGAAGCTTGCACCCCAGCGAAAGGACACGTCATGACCGAAAAAAAGCAACATCCCGACCGTAAGTTCGTCGATGCCGATTCCGGCAAATCCGTCGCCACACCGCAGGAAACAACGGCTGCTGCCGCGGTGGAAAAAACCGTCGCGGCGCCCGCCGGCGGCAAAAATGCCCTGGGTATGCGCATTGCTTCGGCCCTGCTGTGGGCTTTGGCCATCGTGTTTGAAGTGCTGGCCATTCTTATTGTAAACGGCACCATTTACCTGCAAAACACCACGGTATGGATGGTGGTTGCTCTGGTTGCCGACCTTATCTGTGTTGTGGTGGCAAGCCAAATTTGGAAGCGCGCCAACCATATCGACCCACCTGCCAAAGCCGAAAAGGTCAAGTTTTTCGTGCAAAATCAACTGGGTGCCATCATGTCAATCATCGCTTTTTTGCCGTTTATCTTGTTGGTGTTGGCCAACAAAGATGCCGACAAAAAGACCAAGCAGGTAGCCACCATAGCCGCCGCCTTAGCCCTGGTGATAGCCGGTGCCTCTTCGATAGATTACAACCCCGCCAGCGCCGAAGACCAGCAGGCCGCCGCCGTGGCCGCCGCATCGTATGGCGATGGCACCGTGTATTGGACCACGTTTGGCAAGGTGTACCATCTTGACCCCAACTGCCAGGCCATCGTCAATTCAGACACCGTGTTCACCGGCAGCGTGCAGGAAGCCTTCGGCGCCAAACGCAGCCACGCTTGCAGCTTCTGCGCCGAAGAAGC
>JAVVPE010000020.1:0-3685 GCA_036655915.1 Raoultibacter sp. | reverse complement strand
TAAAACATCATGGCCGAAAGCGGCAGCGCCAAGTTGCCCACCACCACTATGGTAACGAACACCGCCAACATGATGCGCCCATAGAACTGGGCAAACGCCATATCCTTGCGTTCGTGCCTGATGTAATTGATGCCAATAACAATGGCGGTGCCTGCGATAATGATGGCCACGCCAAACAGGTTGCCGTATTCCAGCAAACCGAATTTCAAAGCATCAGGCACCAGGTTGGCACCGATCATAATGTTGGATACCGCACCAAAGAAGGCCGAACCGATCATGCCCAAGGGGTCGACACGGCGGTTGGTGCAAATGTAGAGGCACAGCAAAATCCACGCCGTCGTGCCATACATGGCAATGAAGCACTTGAAGTAGAGGCCGATATCTTCGCGGTTAATTTCAAACTGCGTCATCAGTTCGGTTTTGTAGGTTCGGGGATCCGAAAACGAATCAAACTCGGGGTTAGAATTCGTGTTGTCATACACCACAACCGCCGGTGCCACACCAAAACGCGTCATCTTGAAGCCAGAAATACCCAGGTTGTGGTTGGCATAGCTGTTTTCGGAATCCACATCAAACACGACATCGTTCACCGTGGCCGAAGGCTCAAGGTAAATGCGCAGCTGATGGGATTCTAGGGGGAAGCGCGGCGTCCAATATTGCTTGTTGATAACCACATCGTAGCGCACCTGCTGGTAGTGGGTGTTGCCTTCGTGATAATCGTTGAGCACGTTGGTCTTTTTTACGCTGCCCTTGTAAAAATGCACGGCATCGGTGGTGGTGAAATCCAGTTCGGGGTTGCCTTCCCAGCGATACCACACATCCATGCCCACTTCAAACTGCGAGTTTTTTACATCGATCGCCTTGACGTTTTCCAAGTAGGTGCCCACTAACACGTGGGTGGCATCCTGGGAATACTGCGCAACTTCATCTTGGCTTTCAGCAGATTCGCTCATGTATTTGTTCCAGTAATCATCTTCACTGGCTTTATCGGAATACAGCGCCGTGCAGGTAAGAATAAGGAAGATGCCAAAAAAGGCAATGATGGCGGCAAGGCTGCCAAACAGACGGCGCTTCTGCCACGATTGGGCTTGCGCCCAGCGAAACTTCTTTTTTTCTTCCCGTTGCTCTTCTTCTTCTGTCATGTGCTTGTCTCCCCCTTCTTCCTTGCTTGGTGCGCAAACGCGCAAAAATCTGCGACCCTCATTATATATGAGAGCCGCAGATGTATTTTAGTACAAGACGGGGATATTTACACGAGGTTTTTCTGGCGCTTTTCGTGCCAGGATCCCATGAAGTTGTACAGCAGGTTAAACGCGAGCGCCGCACACGCGGCAATCACGCCAAAAGTAAGGGTCATGTCTGGCGTAAACGGCTCGATGCCAAACAGACTGTGCAGCAGCGTGGCGCCCAAAGCGGTGCCGCCCACCACCACAATCAACAAGGCCGTGCGCAGGGGCGTAAAGGGTATACACAGCCGCACAATAAGCAGGGCGCCCACAAAGGCCGTCAGCAGCACGCACAGTGTGGAAATTTGCGCGTAGTTAAGCGCCAACATCTTGTAGCCCACCACATTGGCCGCCAGCACACACGCGATGGCAACGAAGGCGCCGGGGATGGATTTGACGATGACGTTTTCTAGGAAGTTGCCCTTGATGCGGTCCTTGTTGGATTCTAGCGCCAACACAAACGAAGGAATGCCGATAGTAAACGCCGAAATAAGCGTCATTTGGATGGGCTGGAAGGGATATTGCCACGGCAGGAAAATAAACAGCAGGCCCAACACCATGGAAAGCAGCGTTTTTACCAGGAACAAGGATGCGGAACGCTGCAGGTTGTTGATGGAGCGGCGCCCTTCGGCCACCACTTTGGGCATGGAAGCAAAATCGTTGTCGACCAACACCAGCTGCGCCACATTGCGTGCGGCATCGGACCCCGAAGCCATGGCCACCGAACAATCGGCCTGCTTAAGCGAAAGCGTGTCGTTGACGCCATCGCCCGTCATGGCCACGATGTGGCCTTTTTGCTGCAGGGCAACAACAAACTGCTTTTTTTGTTCGGGCTTCACGCGGCCAAACACGTGATAGCGCTCTATCGCGTCGGCAATCTGTTCATCGGTGCTAAGCGTGGTGGCATCTATATAGCTATCGGCATTGGGCACGCCCACCGTGGCCGCAATGCCCGAAACCGTATGCGGGTCGTCGCCCGAAATAACCTTCAAGGCCACACCCTGCTGCTTGAAGTAATCCATGGTGGCCTTGGCCGTGGGGCGAATTTGATCGTGAATGGCGATGAAGCCCAAAGGCTGCGCGGTGCCGATAATATCGCCTTGTTCGGTGAAGCCTTCCACGCGGGCCAGCAGCAACACGCGCGCGCCCGCCGAAAGCGTGTTTAACTGGGACTCTACCGCCCTACACCCCTCGTGCAAAATAAACTGCGCCGCGCCCATAACGTAGGCGCGCCCGCCGGCAAACGCCGCGCCGGAATACTTTTTATCGGAAGAAAACGGGATGATAGTTTCGGCGGCCAGGGGTGTTATTTTGCGTGTGGCGTAATATTCGATGATGGCCAAAGATGTTTCGTTGGGGTCTTCGTCGCTTGCCACCAAAGAGGCAAACGCCGTGTCGATTTCGGCCAAGGCGGCTTCGCTTGCCGGGCCGCCCGCCACCGGTTCCGTTTTCGCCACTTCCATTTTGCCTGTGGTGATGGTGCCTGTTTTGTCCAGACACAGCGTATCCACCCGCGCCAGCGTTTCGATGCAATACAGCTGCTGCACCAGCACCTTTGAACGCGCCAGGCGCACAACCGATACCGCCAACACCGTAGAAGTAAGCAAAATCAGCCCTTCAGGGATCATGCCCACCAGTGCTGCCGTCGAAGATAAAATGGCATCGTTAAAAGGCACGCTTTCGGTGAAAAATTGGCGCGCAAACAGGGCGGCACCCAGCGGGAAGATGACGAAACTGACAAATTTAATAATGCCATTTAAGCTGTTCATAATTTCGGAATTGATCTTTTTGTCCTGCTTGGCCTCGGCCGATATTTTGGCCGCATAGTTTTCGGCACCCACGTGCACAACGCGCACCACCACCATGCCCGAATTGATAAAGCTGCCCGACATCATTTCAGAATCTATCGTTTTCTTGATCAGTTTGCTTTCGCCGGTAAGCAGGCTTTCGTTGGCATCGCAGGCGCCGCGCACCACCACGCAATCGGCGGGAATCTGGTCGCCACGACCCAGTTCAATCAGATCATCTTGCACAATCTGTTCCAGGGCAATTTCTTGCTTGGCGCCATCGCGTATAACAGTGGCCTTAGAAGAAGCGATGATGGAAAGCTTGTCGGTCGTTTTTTTCGAGCGCACTTCTTGCACGATGCCAATGAGCGTGTTACACACGATAACGCCCATGAACAGTGCATTTTTGTAGGAGCCCGTGATAAGCACGAACAGGCACAAAATGACGTTTATCAGGTTAAAGAGGGTAAATATGTTGTCGCGCGCAATGCGCTTGACCGATTTTGTTTTCACGCTTACATCGGCATTAACCTGCCCGGCAGCCACACGCTGCGCCACCTCTTGGGCACTTAATCCCTCAAGTTTTTCGACCACAGAAATCCCCCTTCGCTAGATACTGCCCCCGATTATACAGGATGTCCCTCTTCGCCCCCCCGTTAATGTTGCGCGCAC
>JAVVPE010000019.1:0-28975 GCA_036655915.1 Raoultibacter sp. | reverse complement strand
GTGCCACAACGGTAATGACCTGGCCGGGCACAAAACCAAGCTCCTCAAGATGATGGTGGGCGTCACCGAAATCATGGAGTCGTCTAACGTGATATTTACCCATCTTCTTTACTTCTGATAAAACCATACCGAACCTCTCCATCAATTTGTTAACCTTGGCTAACCGCATGATAACAAAAAGACCTCCTAAAAGGAAGCCTAGGTTAACTATTTTTTGAACACCACACAGCGCACCACGGAGATGTGCCGGAAAACGTGCGCGGAAGATTCGCTAGACCTTCAGCAGGGCGCGAAACTCCCCTTCGGCAGCGTTCTGCATTTTAGTTTCAAGCTCAAGGTAGGCATCGAGCAGCTTGTTGCCCGCTTCCGTCAAATCGCTGCCATGCGCGCCATCGCGGTTGAGCAGCTGCATTCCCAAGGCGGTTTCTGTATCCTTCATGATGCGCCACGCCTTGCTATACGCCATGCCCATGCTTTTTGCGGCGGCATAGAGCGACCCTTTTTCCCGCACGCCCACGCACAGCTTTGCGATACCCAGGCCAAACACCGAATTGCTTTCGTTGTGGGGGTTTTCGACACTGATTCTTACGCGGGCAACCAGCGGTGCAAAATCTTCCATGGTCTAACCTTTCAAGAACTGCATCGTTGCCGCTTCAATGGCAGCGGGCGCGGAATCGATCACCTGGGTGAAGCGAACAGGAGCCACATCAAGCGACGCAAGCCCTTCAGGAATACTACCACATCCCGTTTCCTGCGCGATCCTTTCGTTGAGCTGGCAGCCGGAAAGCCCCGCGACGGCTTCGGGCAGCGCATCCCCGGGCGCAATGGTGTGCAGGGCGCGATAGACGTTTTCGCCGAACTTCGCCCAGTGGGCGGTGCTGGCCACCAACACCGGGTTTTCGCCGCGCAGGCGCTGCGCCACTTCAAGCGCCACGGCCGTGTGGGGGTCGATTAGGTAATTATGCTGGTCAAACGTGTTTTTGATGCTTGCCAAGCACGTGGCGTTATCCACGGAATCGGCCACGAAGTTCGCCCGCATGCGCAGGTAGGTTTCGGTATCCACACGAAAACGCTTATGGGTGCGCAAATCTTCCATCCAGCCCGCGATAGCTTCCGCATTGCGCCCCGTCAGTTCAAAAAGCTGGCGTTCCAAATTGGACGACACCAAAATATCCATGGAGGGCGAAGGCGTCAGCACAAAAGCGCGCTGGGAAATGTCGTAGGTGCCCGTGTTGATGAAATCGGCCAACACGCGGTTTTCGTTGCTGGCGCACAGCAGGCGCCCTAAGGGCACGCCCATCTGCTTGGCGTAATAGGCGGCCAAAATGTTGCCGAAGTTGCCCGTTGGCACGCACACATCAAGCTCTTGACCAGCAACAAGTTTGCCATCGCGCACCAGGCGCGCATAGCTGACCACGTAGTAGACAATCTGGGGCAACAGGCGGCCCCAGTTGATGGAATTTGCGCTGGAAAGGGCCACTTTGGCTTCGGCGGACAGCTGCGCGCCAAAGGCCTCGTCGCCAAAAACGGCCTTCGCGCCACTTTGGCAATCGTCGAAGTTGCCGCGCACGCCCCAGACCATGACGTTTTCGCCCGCCTGTGTGGCCATCTGCTTATATTGGATGTCGCTCACGCCGCCTTCGGGGTACATGACGGCAATGCGCACACCTTCCTGGTTTTTGAAACCTTCCAGCGCCGCCTTGCCCGTATCGCCCGATGTGGCCACAAGAATGAGAAAATCGTGGTCGAGCTTGCCCTGACTGCACATCTGCCGCGCGCTTGCCGAAAAAAAGTGAGGCAAACATTGCAGCGCCATATCCTTAAACGCGCTGGTCGGGCCATGCCACAGCTCTAAGATGTGCGTGTTGGCATCAAGCGACGTAATCGGACAGACCTCTTCCGTATCAAAATTTTCGCCGTAGGCACAGGCCATAAGGGCGTCGATGGTGGCGGGCGGCACATCGATGTCGAATGCCTTGTACAGCGCGGCGGCGGCCTGCGCATAGGGCAGCGTTGCCAGTGCCACAATGTCGGGCAAATCAAGCTGCGGAATCTGGGCAGGCACAAACAGCCCGCCGCCTTGCGCCAGACCGGCGATCACGGCTTCGGTGAAGGGAACGGCTGTTTTTACACGGCCACGGGTATCGGTATAGTAGTTTTTTGACATGTGCTGGCTTTCTACGCGGGATAGCGGTTGCCACCAGTATACTATGCACAAAAATAGAGGCGAGTGTTTTCCCAGGAGGATTTCATGCAATACGCACTAGTTATACTTGATGGCGCTTCAGGCGAGCCGATTGAGGCCTTCAACAACCACACCACATTTGAGGCCAGCACCACGCCCCACCTGGACTATCTTGCGCAAACGGGCACTATCGGGCTGATGCAGAATGTGCCGGAAGGCCGAGAAAGTTGTTCGGATGTGGCCTGTCTTTCCATCGCCGGCTACGATCCGCAGGCCTTCCCTATCGGGCGCGGCGCTATCGAAGGCGCGGCCTTGGGCATTGATTTGCTACCGGGGCAAGTGGCGTGTCGGCTGAATTTGTGCCATGTGGAAGACGGCGTGATGCAGCTGTATTCCACCGATAACATTGCCACCGAAGAAAGTCATGCGCTTGCCCGCGAGCTGAAATCCGCGCTGGATGACGACACCTTTGAGCTGCATTTGGGCACGTCATTTCGGCATATCCTGGTGATAAACGGGCACCCCGAACTGATGCATTTAGCGTATGAAACCCCCCACGACAACACGGGGTGCAACATCACGCAAGCCTACAAACCCAAGGCCGCCAACGACGCGGACCAGGTGGGTGCCGATGTGCTGGTTGATTACATTGGGCGCGCCAACGAAGTGCTGGCAAAAAGCCCGAACAACGCGCGACGTGCAAGCGAAGGATTACCCACTGCCAACTTTGTGTGGATTTTCTGGCCGGGCATGCGCCCCGCATCGCTGCCGACCTTTGATGCGGCCTACCACAAGACGGCTGCCCTAAATTCGGCGGTTGACCTGCTGGATGGCATCGCACTTTTGACCGGCATGAAAACCTACAAGTTTGACGGCGTTACCGATGGTCCCAACAACGATTTCGCGGCACAGGGTCGCGGCGGCATTCAGATGCTCGAAGAAGGTGCCGATGTGGTTATCATTCATGTTGAAGCCCCCGATGCCGCAGGCCACGATGGACGCCCCGACGAAAAGAAAAACGGCATCGAGCAAAGCGATGCGCTTATTTTGGGGCCTTTGCGTGCCTACGCCGAAACCCATCCGCTGCGCATTGCTGTTATGCCTGATCACCCCACGCCCCTTACCACGCGCAAGCACTCCTATGAACCGGTGCCCTTCGTGGTGGCCGGTCCGGGTATTGCGCACAACGGCGGCACACGCCTGACCGAAGCGCAAGCTGCGGCCACGGGCATACAGGTGGACCCGGGCTGGAAATTCATGGCCGACTATATGCTGGCAGACTAGCGCTCAGTAACGCCGCCGCGCAGGGCATCTAAAAAATATCATCATGCGAACCGGTGCGTTCCAGATAAAAATATTCATCATCAAGGGAATAGCGCAACAGCCAGTCGGCCGAAATATGACACTCCATGTGCCCCTGCCAGCAGCCTTTAAGATAATGGCTTCGGTAGCGACGCTGCAAGGTATCCCAATCTTCCGCCTCAATTAAGTCAAGCACTTTTTTCAGGCAATCCATGTCGTAGTGCTTGCCTGCAAGGCGTTTTATATCGCGCTTAAAATGAGGTGTCGGATCGGGCTTTAACACTACAGACCCAGATCTTGATACATAGCGGCGTTACTGCTGTAGGGGTGAGTCTTGTGCTGCATCATTTTTTCCGCCTCCTGCATGGCCTCAATAGTTTCTTTATTACCTATAGATTTTTCCGGCTCTAGGGCAGGACTGATGACAACATAGGGTTTTGAATCCTTGAATACCGTCACAGATCTGCCACTAACGCTTACCTCTTTCGCCAGTGCGGGAAACTTGGCACGTGCTTCCGTCATAGAAGTTGTCGCAACTAGGGTCATTTTCCTTCTCCTCTCTCTTGTACAACTATTCTAGCATTAATTTATGCTGTTTTAGTTTTTACAAGAGAGCTCGGTACACTTTTCCTCTTGTTTCCCCCTGACCCTTACAATTCATCGGTGCAAGAAGAGCGCCTTTGCGCGGAAGCGTGCTCTTTCTTACAGGGGTGCAGGGTTATTTCCAGGCGGTATTCTTGGCCGATAAAAAGATCCTCTAGGGAAAACGGTGGTGTCAAAAACGTCGTGGGTGCTGCTGTTGACGCTTCCGCCGGTGTTGGTGTTGGTGTTGGTGTTGGTGCTTCCGCCGAGGTTGGTGCTGGTGCTGCTGTTGCTTCTTCCCTTTCTTCAAAGGGGTCGGCAACAGGGCACAAGGGAGCCGTTGGCTGCGGGGCTTCATCTTCGGTAAAGGTTGCAGCGGGCGGCGTTGGCTGTGCAAGCTCGAACTGATGCATGCAGCCATAGCAGATTTCCATATCGTCAAAACAACGAGCCTTGCATATGGGACACGTTTTCATCGTATCCTCCTTTCGGCGCCACGAATGCGCGCTTTGTTTTCATCCAATATCCAACGATTGCTTGCCCTTGGCGCACAGACTCCCGGGCGGTTCAGCAAAATCTCTGTGGCAGAAAAACTCACCTTTCGGCTTTTCTTTTTAAGGGTCGCAGGGGGCGCACTGTACCACCACGGCCACTTCATCTGACACGGCGGTGCAACTAAGATACAGGCGGGCGTAGTGCCCACCTTCCTTAAAAAATGAAGCCGCCTGCGCCTGCCCGCTTTCCACGGGCACCCACCCTTTGGCGCTAAGCTTTTCTGCGCAGGCTGAAAAACAGGCGCTTGCATCCCCTGGGGCCAAGCACCCCACCACGTCTGCCGCATCGGAAACCCGCACATCACGGTAGGGTGCCACGGAAAAAACCTCTTCTTCAAAGTGAAGGGGTAGCGCAGGTTTATCGGCAGCAGGGCCGGGGGCACCTTCCTGCGCGTAGGGCGCAGCCTGTGCCGCGGGGGTGTCTGTGGCCTCAAAAAAACGTGCATACCCGCTTTTCTGGACACCCCGCACCACTCCTTCAACAAGAAAAACACCGGCAAATACAAGCACTAGAATTGCGAGCGCAACGACAAAAGAACGAACCTGCCTCGATGCCTGTTTCATAAAAATACCCCCGGACGATAAGGATCGACAGTCAAAGAAGTGCGGTGGGTAAGCGCAGGCAACGCCACGCCTAACACCTGGGATTTTAGCCCCATCCCAAAAAGGGTCGGATAGAATTTGAGGGTTGCGGTATAGGTGGCCAACCCGACGCTGCCCCCCTTGACCGATACCTCCACGTTCAAATTTTCTTCATCCATCACCTTGGTCAGGGCAGATTGTATGCCCGCACACGCCTGATCAGCCGTTTGCCCATAGCCGGGCGCCGTGGCGCAAACGCGCACGGCATCGCGTGCCACGCGGTCAAAGGCGGCACACTCCGAAAAAAACAACAGAGCATTAACGGCGATCACTGCCACAATTATCAGCACGGGAAACACCACGGCAAACTCCACCGTCATCTGCCCCGCTTCGCGAGGTGCGCAAGGCAGGCCCAGCGCCTGATTCTTGCGGCAAAAAAATTGCTGCAGCACAACCTTCGCTACTCCCATTGTCGCACCCCCGTCACAGAACCAACCACATCACGCAGGGTTTGCGCCACCGAAGAGACAAGGGCAGCGCCCGTTGTTTTTATCTGTTCGGGCAAAACGATAGTCAGGGGAATCGAGGGGCCTCCTTCGCCAAAAAACTCGATACTTGCCAGAGTAATTTCGCCATCAAAGCCTTCAAGGCTTTCCAGAGCACCCGCTTCCATCTGGTCAATCACGCTAGAAAATATATCCCCCGAAGTATGCTGCGCCACACTTACCGCATGCTGCTGCACTTCGGTATAGCGCACGGCCAAAGAGGAATCATCCGCCGCCGCAACGTGGGCCGTATTCACCACCACCGGCTTGGGAGCATCAAGGTCCACGGGTTGCAAGCCCACGGTTTCCACCAAATCACACAGCGCAGCTGCCGCCCAGGTACCCAACCCGCTTTCGCTAGCCAAAGGGATGCTATCCACCGCATTTTTAATGCCTTCTTGTAAAGCCTGTTGGCCCTCAAGGTAGGCAAACAGCAGCGCCGACCACAGATCAAGCACTTCATCCAAGCCAGCAACAACAAGGTTGTCGCTTTTTTGCACGATGCCGTCCAAAGCCGAAGCGATGATATTTGACCCCTCCTGTGCCTTATCCCCCACCAAAACCGAAGCTGAAACGGCCGCCTGCATACCCAGCGTCGCGTTCGACTTCACGAAAGACGATTCAAAGCCGCGCTGCGCGGGCTGGCGCGCCGTGTTTACCACAAAGGCAAGAGCACCGCGGCGCCCCGGTGGTTCCACTTCAATGCGCGCCGCCACCGCCTGCGAAAAGGCTTCTTTAATGCTTTGCATCAAGCCGCCTATATCTCCTTTTACCTGTTGGGTAAGGGGGTCGTAGGCCTCACGTGCCTTCTGATAGGCCTTGGCTGCCTGCGCCACTTTTGCATAGTGAAATTCAAATCCGTTTTCTATCGATGTGGATGCCGCAGCAACCTTGCCCAAGCTGCTTGCGGCAAAATGGCACTGGGGGCATTCCGCGAAACCTGCGGCCTCCATGGCCGCAATCGACGTCTTGCCCAAAAAACCCTGCGCTGCCGGGCAGCCCACCCACGCATGCGCCATCGCATCCGCGCCACTTCCCGTTAGGGGATACACCGCTTCGGTATACAGATCTGTCTGCTTCATCTGTTCGGTATTTGCGGGAAGTTCAGGGAAATCCGCCTTAAACGAAGTGTCAGTTTCCTGCACGTATCCCCGCGCAAGCTGAACGCTTGCGTAGGTGTAAAAAACGCTGCGTAAAGCGGACCGTGCCTGTTCTTCCACCGAATCATCCAAGGCCACCTCGGCGGCAAGCCGTGCGGGGTAATACGCCTGCGCACGCTTGAGAGCAACGCCAAAATTCCAGGCATCGACACTGCGATACAAAGGGTTAGCACTGGCGGGAAGCGAAACAAGCGTCGCAGCGCGTTCGTAGAGGCAATAGTTGGGATTGTTGCCACAATCGTGCTGAAAGCCGATAAGCTTTTCGGCGTTCACTTTTTTCGCTTCTTCTTCGGCCTGCTGGGCAGCTTGCGCAATCGCTTCTTTTTGTGTTTCAAGCTCTTCTGAAAGCTTCTGAGCCGCTTCTTGCCCACCCACCACAATTTCTTCGCCGGCGCTGGGCAAAATGAGGGCGAAACCGACATAGTGTGTGCCTGCGGCCTCATCGCTATTGGCTGCCACGACGGCGGCGGCATTGGCCGCGCATAAAAAGGGCAGGGCTTTTTGCAGTTCGTTTAAGCCCTTGGCCGCTTTTTTTGCAAACGAATCGCGCGTTTTGATCACATCGCCTGCCGCCTTCAGCAGCTTTTCAGCAAGCGGCAGTGTTGCCGGAACGCACAGCGCCGCCACCCCCAAGCCCAGCGTTGCCACCGCCGTAAGCGAAAGCGAAAGCACAACCGCATCGCATACACGCGCAATAATAAAGAATTCCGCCACAGGGTTTTCCGCCGCAAGCGCCGCGGCATCAGCGACGTTTTGGATGCCGGCCGAAGCGGATTCAACGCGCTGCACCTGCGCCGTAGTAAAAATAAGCGCAAGCGTCACCAGCAAGGCCAAAACCATGCCCAGCGTGGAAAACCCCCCTTCATTATGGAAAACATCGCGCGCTGCTGCGCGCGGGCAACCAGCAAAGCGCTCGCCGCCACGTGAGCCTTTTGCGGGCGCGGCGCGATAAGCCGAAGCAGGTGTGCGTATCAGCCCCATTTTTGCACCCACGCTTGCGGATCCAAGCCAAGCGCATTGCTGGCCACCCAATCAGGCTGTGACTGCGCGCGCACAGTGACCGTTTGTTCAAAGTTTCCCGCGGCATTGGTCAGCCCCAGCAGCGTGCCCGCCGCATCCAACAAGGGCAAGGGCTTCACCTGGTTTTTGATGGTGACGCAGGTTTGCGGTGACGATTCGTCGCCTTGCAGCTGAATATCCCAGGTGCAGCCACCCGCATGAACATGGAAATTTTCCTGCTGGGGCACCGCGCCCAAACGTCGTAAAACAGAAGCCTTATAGGTGGCATCATCCGCGCCCGCCTGCCCCGTTTTCGTCGCCAGCAAACGGCATCCTTCGGCTGCAGCGCCTTGCATAACCACCTGGGTATACAGCAACATACCCGGCTGCAACAGCAACAACAGCGCCAAAAAGATAACCGGAATAAGAAAGGCAGCTTCAACGGTGGCCTGCCCCCGCAGCGCCAAGGGGCACGCATGGCGCTGCCTAGTATAAAAAGACATCGGCGATCACCCCCGGAATAACGCTTTCCACATGGTGAGAAGCACATTGCAGGGCATGCTGCACAAGAAGACCTTCTTCAAGCGCGCGCCACAAAACGCCACACGCCAAGCACAGCGCCAAAAAGGCCGCAAAGATGATGACGAATTCAACCGTCACCTGGCCTCTGCAATCGCTTTGTTTTCGCCGCAGTGTTTCCATGATTAAAGCCCGTTTATGCCTTCGGCAATGGCATCCCACAACTCTTGGATTTTCGGGCGAAAAAGCGTGATGGCGATGATGGCGATTACCACCAAAACCCCTACTAAGATGGCATATTCTGTCGTACCCTGCCCGCGCACTTCGGTAATTTTGGCGCGTGCCGCACACCTCAACGAAAGCAAAGCTTTATTCAAACGATCGTATAACATAGCATTCTCCTCACTAAAAACCCTGCATCATATCAAGCAACACCGGACCGAGCACCAACAACAACATCGCGGGCAAAATGAGTGTTCCTGTAGGAATCATCATTTTGATGGGCGCCTTGGCAACCGCTTCTTCCCGGCGTGCCTTATGCACCGCGCGCGCTTCAACAGACGTGACTTCCAGGCTTTGCGCCAGCGACGACCCAAAACGAAGCGACCGAATAATGTTTTCGATCACGCGCGTGAAAAGGGCAGAATCATACTGCGCCGCCAATGCCCGCAGCGCCTCTTCGCGCGTAGACAAGCCCATTTCCCACCTCTGCTGCGCAAGCGCAGCCGCCGCACCCAAGCCTGTTTTGAAGTGCGTGTGATACAGCTGGAAAGCTTTATCGAAAGAAAGCCCACTACGCAGCCCCAGCGACACCACTTCGATCATTTCCGAAAGGTGACTTTCAAGCCCTGCCACCCTTAACGCCCCTTCTTGCTTAAGGGCACGCACTGGGGCGCTATATCCCCACGCCAGACCACACACCCCCAAAACACAACCCAGCTCGTTAGAAAGGGAAAGCCCCACAATTCCACCCAGCACCAGCACTGCCACGCCCAGTTTCCTGCGCGCCGCACGCAGGCCGGGCAAGGTCACCTGGTCGTCCAAGCCAGCACAACGAATCATCTGCTGATTGCGCAGCGAAGACCGGTGCAAAGCAGTGGCATCGGGCGCAAAAGAAGGGTGCCCCACTGCCTGTTTCTGCGTTTCTGCCTGCATGAAATCTATAACGCGTGCCGAAAGGCCACGGGATTCAATGCTGCCGCCATCGCGCAGCTTCCAACCGCCAAGAGCGATAGTGTGCAGCTGCTTGCGGCGCGTGCGCTGTGCGCTGCCTTCCTGCCAAAACCAAAAGAGGCTTGCCGCCGAAATCGCTGCGCAAGCGCAGGCAAGCACCACCAGAGCACTCACGCATTCCACCCCCCGTTAAGCAGGCGGCGCACCGCTAAAATGCCGGCAGCCTCCATCGCTATCGCCAGCCCCAGCAGCGCCAAGCCCGCAAAGCTCTGAAAAAAGGGGGCAAGAAAATCTTGCGACAACAGGGAAAACAGAGCGACCAGCACAAAGGGCATAACGCTGACCACGCGGGCGGAAAGCTTGGCCTGCGCTGTTTGCACGCGCAAGCTGCGCCGCAGTTCAAGTTCGCAGCTAATCGAATCGCTTGCCGCATCAAGCACCTGCTGTAAACTGCCACCCGTTTTATGCTGAATATCAAGTGCCACCGCCACAAAAGCCAGTTCGTTGGTAGCGGAATTTTCTCGAAACGCCTGCAAAGCCTCGGTTGCCGTATGCCCCGTTTCAAGATCGTGGGCGGCGCGCATGAAAAGCTTCTTTAAGGGTTCATCGACCTCTTCGGCAACCTGTTGAAACGTTTGCAGCAACGAAAGCCCCGCATGAAAACACACGCTCATAGAACGCAGGGCATCGGGGATCGCTTCGCGCAAGGCGTCAATTTGCTTTTCCTGCTCACGGTTGACCACCCAGAAAAACGCCGCCACCAAACAAAACCCCAGCGTCACACCGCAGACCACCGAAGCGCTCAGAAGGCCGGCAACAAGAGCCACTACCAAGGTGCAAGCGCACAAAACCGAGCACACATTTTGCGGTGTCGAAGGCAGGCCTTTGCCCGCGCACAGCACGCAGGCGCTTTCCAGCAAGCAGGAAGCGCGCTTGTTGCGCAGCACAAGGCGCGCAAGCGGAAAAAACACGGCGACGCCGTTGCGCAAAACCCCCTGCAAAGCGCCCCCCGCCCTAACGGCACGACGCTGCACCTTTGCCCCCGCAATGCGGCGGCGCACGATGGCTATAAGCCGCGGCACAAGGATGCCTGCGGCACAAAAAGCCGTAACAAAACTTAGACAAGCAAGCACATTTGCTTCCACGCCGCCACCTCCCCTTCCCGCGCAATCCCCTGCACCACCAGCGCATCCAGCCAATCGGGCGCGGCCACCCAAGTGGGCTGCGTGCCCACAACAGCGCGCGCAAGCAGCGGCAACACCGTGCACGCCCGCCGGTCCGGGTCAAAACGCAGGGCAACAACTTCTTGGATAAAGCGCCGACCATCGGCGGCGCGTGCCGTTTGCACCACAACATCAAGAGCACTTGCAATCTGTGCTTCAATCACGTCAACGGGCAATTCCGCGGCATAGCGCACCATCGTGGTCAGGCGCATGATTGCTTCTCCGGGAGAATTTGCATGAAGCGTGGTCAGCGAACCATCGTGGCCCGTGTTCATGGCCTGCAGCATATCGAGCGCTTCAGCGCCCCGGCATTCCCCCACCACAATGCGATCGGGGCGCATGCGCAGGGCGTTTATCACCAAATCGCGAATGCTTACTTCCCCCAAACCTTCCGCATTTTTGGGGCGTGCCTCCAAACGCACAACATGAGGGTGCTCCAAAAAACGCAGTTCCGCCGAATCTTCTATGGTGATGATGCGCTGCGTAATCGCTATTTTGCAGGAAAGAGCATTGAGCAGCGTCGTTTTGCCGCTGCCCGTGCCCCCGGTGACTGCAATGTTTTTGCGCGCAGCAACCGCCCAGGTCAAAAACGTGAGCAGCGCCTGATCCATCGATCCGGCCGCCTCCATTTCTTCCAGCGTCATCACCCGTTCGCGAAATTTACGGATGGTCAGCACCGGGCCATCAAGAGCAAGCGGCGGAAGGATGGCATGGACGCGATGGCCCTGCGCAAGCCGCGCATTAACCATAGGAGAGGATTCGTCTATGCGCCGCCCCAAAGGTCCAATGATGCGATCGATAAGCGCACGCACCTGGTCGTCTTGAGAAAAAACAATCGACGTGCGAAACAAGCGCCCCGCGCGTTCGCAATACACCGAATGCGTTCCGTTGACCATTATTTCAGTGATGCCTTCGTCTTCCAGCAAGGCTTCCAAGGGACCTAAGCCAAATACGGTATCGATCAGTTCTTCCACTAAAGAATCCCGATCAAAATCTGCGGGCACCAACGCGCCATCTTCCGCAAAGAGCGTTCGACAACCACTGCGGATTTCGTTTTTTGCCTGCGAAGGATTGTCGGCCATAAGGCGCGCTATGTGGTCGACAGGCAAGCGCATCTGCAGGCGCGTTTTCAAATCTTCCAGCAACTGAGCATGACTGCGTTCCTGCCTGCCCGAAACTTCGTTGCCCGCAGCCTGCACGCGCTCTAGCAAAGACATGCGACTTTCCTTTTCCACTTAGAAAGTCGACCGTGTCGTCCGTAGGGTTTTTCCCCTTCCGAAAAGGAGGTGAGTTCCAATCCTTCCCCGACGGGCAAAATATCGGCCAAAAGGGCTTCGAGGCTGAGGCATAGGGCGTTTTGTGCCTGCACCAGCGCAAGCGGCATACCGGCGCCCAACAACTCGTCAACTTCGTGGCCACCCTCTTTCAATTCGGCCACATGAGCCCCGCGCAACCCGCACGAAACGTCGATGGAAGAAAAAAGCGCATTGCGCGCGCAGCGGTTTACCGCGAATAAGAATGATTGGGTCGCAATGCCGCAACGCGCGCACAGATCGAGTGCATGGTTGCAGGCTCGCAGTGATGATGGCCGCTGATCAACCAAGAAAAGCACGCGTGTCGCCTGCTCAAGCAAGAGCGCATGTTGATCCGTCCAAAAAGCGCCCGTATTCACCACGACAACGTCGAAAGATTCCTTCGCAGCTTCCAGCAAGCGCGGCAACTCTTCTAAAACAGATTCCGATTGCTCCAGATACTGGGGTGCCGCCACCAAGGCGGGTAGCCCGCCTTCAGGTTTGAGATTTTTGAAGCGCGCAGCGTCGCGCAGGGCTTCATCAATAGTAAGAGGATGTTCAATTCCCAACAAAAACTGCTCGTCGCCAAACTGCAAATCGGCATCGATAAGCAGCGTCTTGTGACCGCGCTTTTGCGCGCAGGTAGCCGCAAGTGCCGCAACTGTCGATTTGCCCGCGCCACCACTTGCGCTTGCCACCGCCAAAACAATGGCTTGCCTGCCCGCAGCAACGCGCGCAAACGAGGGTGGATTTTGTTGCGCTGTGGCGGCCTCTGTTCTGCCTTCCTGCTGCGGTGCCTGCCCTGCATCGAAGCGCCCACCCGCCGAGTCGGGCGCTACTCCAGGCGCAAGTTGCTGCTGGAGTGCCGGCGCGGGGGCAGGTGCAGGCGCAAAAGCGTCCAACGAAGCCTCCGTGGATTTCACCGTGTCGTCTGTGTGTCGCTGCCCCAAATCAAGCCCCCGTAAAAATTCGGAATCCAATCCTTTGATGGGTTGTACCTGCTCAGTCATGCTTTTTTGCTGCAAGCTTTCAGGCCGATGGCCAGAGGACGGCTCTTTTACGCAGCGGATTGAGCGGACAGACGCAAGGGATGCGTTTTTGCACGAACCGTAGCGTTTCGCAAACGAAGCTCGATCAAACATGCCGTCGATTCCCGCCGCATTTGCGCGACTTTTAAGGGACCCTGACCCCTGGAATGCCAGCAAGTACACCTTGTTTTCCGTCGAATCATGTTTGAGGGTGGCGGCAAGGTTAATGGGATCGACCGTATCGCTTGATGCCACCCACACTTCGTGGGGCCGGTGACTTTGCCGCAGATAGCGGCGTGCCTGGCAGGCATCGGCAAACACGCGAATCCACGGTTGCGCACACAGGTTTTCACCCTCCAATCCTATCAAGCTCGGCTCTTTCAAAGACTCGGTATCGGCGCAAAGCACCACATCAGAAGTCATTACTTGCTCCCTTCATCGGTTGTTGCCGGCAATACGAAATACAGCTCCGCTTTTTGGGAGGCATCGATCACTTCCTGCATGCGGTCGGGCGGTAGCGCAAGCGTAATCCACGACATATCTGAAGACGCTTTTTTGCTGGACTGACCGGCGCTGGTGCCAAGCACTAGCGTGTCCTGAAGAATTAGATCGGTGGAAGACCCTCCCGTAACGTAAGCATTGACCTTCATTCCTGCGCACAGCGACCCGCCGACACTCTGCACCGCCTTTGCGGGCACCGACACAGCGCACAAACCTGCAGGCACCTCTATTTCGGAAGCAGCTTGATCGAAGCGTTTCAGGGAAATAACTTCCCCCGCAAGAATGGAAGAGCTAACCTGGCGTCCCACCACGTCATCGGCTTGTCGCACCGCATCGGCCGGCAGCAAATCGGCCAACCATGCTTTTGTGGCCACCGCATCAAGCGGCAGCGTTTCGCCCGCGATAAGATCGCGTGTGGCAACGCACACATCCGCCTGTTCCCCGCCATAACGGGCAAAAGCTTCGACACGCGCCGCATCGGCATCGCTGCGCACGCTTTGCGTATAGGCAAACACCGCGAGGGCGCAGACAAGCCCGCATATGATACCGATAAGAACACTCCGCTTCTTCACAATCTGCGCCTTTCCGTAAAAGATGATAGACACCATTGTGACGACCGGACCTTACCAAAAACCAGCAGATTCCTTACGTAGAACTTAAGAAATCTCTACTGAATCTAACCTACATCTAACAAAACCTTACACAGACCTTACAGGCCTGATCAGACGCACGACCCCACACACAAAAAAGCCCGACCCCAAGGCCGCAGCACTGTGAAAAACTTATTTACTTTGTAAAACTTGGTAGTGCTCAATATCTGCAGGCAGGTATGTATCCTCCGTTGTATTCCAAAGCCAACTCACAGAGACCAAACATCGCCCATCTTCCCCCACTCAACCTTGATGGGTGGGGGAAGATGGAAAGCCCTGCTGCACATTTGTTGCGCAGGACACTAGCTTTCAGTATGTTCGAGCTTTTCACCCGCCTTGAGCACATATACACCCAAAACCCCCGCAAGGGCAATCAGGGCGATCGCAATGATAAACACGACATTAAAGCCCGATATATCAATAAGAAATCCCCAGATGGTCGCGCCAAATGCCGCAGAGAGCGCAGCCACCGTTGAGATGCGTGAATAAATGCTGCTATATTCGCGAGTTCCGAAGACCTTGCGGGTCATCAAGGGAACCTGAACCGTTGCTGTCGCATAGAAAATCCCGAAGATGAAACCCCCCGCGAGAAGGATGGCAACGAGTCCGAAGGGGATGATCCACATGAGAGCAAAACCAATCAGACCGCACACGATGCCGATGGCAAGACCATAATAGACACTCTTGTCGTTAACGGTTCCTAAGAATATTTTACCAAGCGCCTGACCAAGCATAACCGAGGAAGCAAGCACTGCTGCCGCCCCCGCAATAGCCGGAGCTGTGTCCGCAAAAGTCATGGCATACGTTGGAAGAAACTGAAAAAGCACCGTAGCCAACGTCGCGAGTCCCGCAAAAAGTGCCAGAGCAAAAAAGGGACCGGTACGCATCGCCCTCGAAGCAGAAACGCCCGTCAAAACAGGAGCAGTCGGCGCTTCACCTTCCTGCAAAATCTCATCAGACCCATAGGGAAGCAACCCTTTATCGGCCGGAAAGCTTCTGATTGCAAACAAAGTAAAGGGAAGCGCGATAACCAGAGCAATGATGCCAAAAACCAAATAAGCAAGGCGCCACCCTTCAGGGCCACTCGCAATAAGCATGCCCCCAATACTGTTGAAGATGATGCCCCCTACCCCCGTAAACGCCATACACAAACCAATAAAGAACCCAACACGCTTCTTAAACCAGCGCCCAATTAAAGTCGGAACTGCCAAGTACAGATTAAACGCGATGCCAATCCCCAAAGGAACACCAGCTATATACCAATGCCACACTTGAGTGAAAAACGACATAGCGATAAGTGTGCCGCCAATAAGAATGACTGACACGGATAGCAAAATTCTCAAATCATATTTTTCCATCAGCTTCCCCGCAAAAGGCAGGGCGACCGCAATGGAAAGCCCTAAAACGGTCATGTAAAGGGCAAGCGTTGCATTTGAAACGGCAAGGTATTTAACAATTGAGGGATAAAAAATCCCCGCGCAGCTAAGGGGCATCGCGCAGGGGGCAATGCAAAGAGCAATGCCCGTTGCAACAACAAGATAGTACGGTAAAGAACTCGTTTTTGCAGCCATAAGCCTACACTCCTATCATGATGACCTAAGGTAAACGTACAACGCACGAACCAACGATCTAAGCGGAACAAAACTGCCCGCACTAGCTGAGGAGGAACATCCAAAAGATAGTCGTTTTCTCTATTCTGCCTAGCGACAAAAAGAAAAGAGCAAGATAGAATAAAGACCAGTCATTTTTCCAAGCAATCGGAGGAATTAATGATAGAAAGATCTCTGGAAACAAAGCTTCTTTTTGCGGAAACATTTATTGCTTTAACAGAAAAAATGCCTCTCGAAAAAATATCCATCACCACTATTGTCGAAAAATTGAACAAAAATAGGAATACGTTTTACTACCATTTTCCCGACAAAGAACGCCTTATTACGTGGATATTTCGCTACGACCTCGATTGCTTTTTGCAGAAAACCTTTCCCCCTTCCCAGCTTGTGTATGAAGATGCGGGCACATTCCCCGAATATGCATTCTTCATTTTTATCGAAAAAGAAAACCGCCGCCTCTACCATGCTCCTTTTTTTGAAGCATTTGCTTGCTGCCTTGAACAACGACATGACTACTATAAAAAAACGCTAAAAAGAACGGAGGAACCCTGTTTGAGAAATTACCTCGTAGAGCTCTATATGCCACAGCTGAAAAAAGATATTGTTTTTATGCTCGGAGACAAACACCTTGAGCTGAAGAAACTTGATTTTTTGGCAGAGTTCTACACAAGGGCATTCCTCTATCAAATTATCGATAAGCTATCCAGCGTTGATGGCTGTCGTACCAACAATGCCATGGTTCCCTTCGAAAACGTTATCCACGACTCGCTTTTTCTTTTAATACACGAAAAAGCAGATGAACTCAGAGAACATTACTAGGCACACCCGCCCCACCACCCCTTAATTAAGGGCGACGTAGGTTTGGTTCCCACACCCCTCCCTGTGGCAAAGCAGCTCTTTTTCGCATACTTCATCCACCCGTCAAAAGCGCATGCACGACAGGTTTTAAAAGAGCCCCGCAGAAAGCATGATTCTTACCACGGGGCGCAAACAAAATAGCTGCGCTACAATCCCGAAGGTACCGAGGGAGCGCCAGGAGCTTTGGGTGGCGCTGGCGCAGCAGGAGCACCAGGAGCCTTTGGAGCCGCTGGCGCGCCCGCCGTAGGTGCTCCAGGAGCGGAAAGGTCTTCATCGCGCTGCATAATCGCACCGCACTCAGGACATTTCCCCTCGGCATTAGGTACCACCAACATATAACAGCTGGGACAAACTCTTTGTCCTCCTTCAGCGGAGGGTGGGCGAAAACACATAAATCCTCCCTACCACGTCATGCTGCTCATGAGAATAAAATTGCCCGCATTTGCAGACCACGCTTCAAGCGTAAACGGATCTACGCCAATCTTCTTGGAAAGTTCCACGCGCGAATCCGCATATTTTGCAATCTCATAAAAATCTTCAACGGTAGTAATCCCCTCAGCTTGTATCTTTTTCAGAGCATCGGGATCAATTCCTTGTAACTTTTCGATAGCAGAAGCCATGGCCTTCCTTCCTTTCATATCGATAGGCAACTCGATAAACAGTAGTAAACACCTGCCCCGCTTCTTTTCGCAAAAAGAGGGGCAGGTAAATCAAGCTAGCACATAACCTACTGCTCTTCGCACTTATACACCTTGGAGGCCACGCCGGTTTGCTGCCAAGAACCCATCAGCGGGTCAAGCGTTTCGGGGGCATCATCGAGCAAAACATTAACGTTAGATTCAAATGCTCCGAACAAGGTTGGCAAGGCTTCTTCACGCTCAGGGAACCACCAGTCGTGCTGCACATTGATAACGCGTGGATCGACAATCGTGGATTTACGGGCGCGTTGCTTTATGCGACCCATATGAGTTTCAATCCAGCACCAATCGCCGTCAGCAATATTGAGTTCCATGGCAGTATCGGGATGCAGGTCGAAAATCGGATCGGGATGCAGGTCGCGATAGGGTCCTGGTTGACGATGCTCGGAATGATAGAACGGCATAAAGCGTGCGCCGGTAATCATGATAAGCGGGTACTCGTCTTTCCACTCGGGATGCTTTTCAACGGAAAGTCCCGGATACTCAAAGTTCGGCAGGGGATCAAAATCACGATCCATCTTTTCTGCAAGCTGTTCGATAACTGTCGAATACAGCTCGACCTTGCCTGTCGGGGTCAGGAACTTATATCCTTCTTTCTTATACTTTTCGTACTCGCTCGGACCAATCATATACTTGACCTTGTTATAGAAATCGTCATAGGTCATACCCATAGGCGCAAGCTGGAAATCAAGCATGCCCTCAACCTTGGGACCCCACCACTTATCTTCCTGACCAAGACGTTTACCCAGTTCAAAGAAGAATTCATAATCATCACGGAAATCAACGTCCGCGCCGCCCTCAAAAGGTTCGACACAGCGTGCTTGCGCGCCATAATACATGGCTTCGTGGTTCATAGTCGCATAAGCGTTGTCGGGACGCTCAAGCCACGTCGCTGCCGGAAGTGCATAATCCGCCAAAGCAGCCGTCGGCGTCATGAAGTAGTCGTGAACAACCAGCAGTTCCAAGGAATTCAAAGCCTCAAAAACAAGTTTAGTATTCGAGAACGCCATCAAAGGGTTGTCTGCCTGAACAAGCAACGCCTTCACGGGATACGGATCCCCCGTAATCATCTGCCTAAACAGCAGCGGTGCATTTGCGTACGGATAAAATGACGGATACGCCTGCGATATAACATCCCATCCCTTAAAGGTAAGACCAGGGAATATATCGTTACCAATCATCTTGTCGCGCTGTTCCTGGGAAAGCGCGTAGTGCTCGTAATAAGATGGGGGGAAACGCGACGGCGGAGACAACTTGTCGCCACCCTTTTTGTCGATATTGCCCGTGATGGCACGCAAGATGGCTTTTGCACGAATGGTGCTTGCTGCATTGATACCGCTCGCATCGCCACCCTTCTGGCCCCACGGCAAGCTTGCAGGTTTCGTTGTCGCATACATACGAGCCGCTTCAACAATTTTATCTTCCGATACCCAAGTAATCTCTGCAACTTTATCGACGGGGTATTCAGCTGCGCGTTCGGCAAGTTTATCGAAGCCATAGCAATAGTTTTCAACAAATTCATGATCGTAGAGATCTTCTTGAATAATGACGTTGATCATGCCCAGGGCGAGCGCCGAATCGGTGCCAGGACGAAGCTGCAAGAACAGATCAGCATATTGTGCGACCTCACTGAAACGAGGATCGACAACAATCAATTTAGCTCCGCGTTCCTTGCGGTTTGTCTGAACCCAATCCCACAAAAGAACTTCGGATGCCGCAACATTACGACCCCACAGCATAATAAGGTTTGCGTTAGGCCAATCGGCCTTGTCACTGCAAAAACCACCGTAGGTGCAGGGCTCAAGCCACATATCGCTACTGTAGCAAATGGTACCGTTTCCCCCTGTATTGGGGCTGCCAAACAGATTGGTGAACTTGTAGTGCAACCAACTCCAGGTGCGTGAGGTTCCTTCGGTAAACGCCAAAGTTTCCGCACCGTATTCATCCCGCAATTTCGCAAGTTTTTCAGCAATTTCATCAAAAGCTTGATCCCAAGAAATCTCTTCCCACTGCCCGCTTCCGCGCTCGCCCACGCGCTTGAGCGGCCTTTTCAGGCGATTCGGATTGTATTCAAATCCCTCAAGGTAGCGTTCCTGATCAAAACGGGAACAAACAAATCCTTTGTTGTGGGGGTTGTCGGGATCGCCTTCGATTTTGGTGATTCTTCCATTGACCTTCGTTACAAGAACGCCGCAACGAACATGACAGAAGAAACAACCCGCGCGCAAGACTTCCACTTTATCAGCCATAGTACCCTCCATCTTCTCGACAATGTCCATACCTTCAAGAACATTTGTTTTTCTGCGTCAAAGCACGAAAAACTACACCGAACAGACAAGCTATAAACTGAGAGCTCTCTCTGGTTCTTATTGTAAAAAGGATGCTCCGAAAAAAGAAGAGTCACTATTACACATGTGCCTAATTCATTATGCAAATTTGAGAATAGTTGCATAAACAAGAAGTAATCGATGGCAAGCATAACGTAAAATCTTGCATCGAAGAAAGAATGGAAATGCACTGTTTCTCAACTGTCTGTTGCAATTCCCATAAAGTTTGAGCATAAGGCGTAATCTTGCTGTAAGTCCACCTGCTTTATATGGACGAGCTGACTTTTTTACACCAACACCACCGCTTATAAAAAACAAATGGAAAATTTAGTGTAGATTAGTTTTCAAAACCTAGTGTTATATAAAGCAGGGCGAGAACACTCCGGCATCCTGTTCTGGCACGGGCGGTTCATGGAGCTGGATCACTTCGAAGTTTGCGAAAAAACCAGAGGAGGGTGCCGCACATCTTCGAGATTAGAACGGCTTGAATTTGCTCATTGTGTCCTGATTGTGCCCCCGATGCGTTTTCGGGGCGTTTCAAGAAAAAAGGCCACCGCGTAAAATACGCGATGACCTGCGAGTTTCATGGTGGGCGATGAGGGATTTGAACCCCCGGCCTTGTGCGTGTAAAGCACCTGCGCTCCCGCTGCGCCAATCGCCCATGTAATAAGTGCGGAGGCTATTTTCCCATAAGCGGCCAATTTACGCAATGCATGCGCGCGCCACCACAACAACGACATTTGAAAGCTGGCCGCACGGCAGGTACAGAAAAAATGATTACGCAGGGGATGCCGGCAGGTTAAAGCCTTCCCGCAAGGCGGCGAGCACGGCGGTGCTACTTCTTTTTCGGGGCGTAATCTTTCATGCCTTCGAGGGCGCCGCCGGCCACGGCCCATAGGTAGAGGCTGGCGACGGTGGCGTAGGGCGAATAGCGGCGTTGGTATTTTGCGAAAAGGTCACGCGTGATGACTCGATGATGATAAACCATGCGCAGGCCACGCAAAATTGCCAAATCCCCAAAGCTCATTACGTCCATGCGCTGCATTGAAAAGGTCATGAGCATCTCGGCCGTCCACACGCCCACGCCCTTGAGTGTGCACAGTCGGCGACACACCTCTTCGTCGGGCAAATCTTCCAGCGCATCCAAATCAAGTTCGCCCGACAACACTTTATCGGCGGCACTTTTCAGGTAATCCACCTTTTTAAACGTGGTGCCAAACTTCTGCAAATCCTCCCGCGAACAAGCAGCGATTTTCTCGGGCGTGATTGCCCCCAGCTCATCGAGCATGCGCGTCCAGATAGTCTGGTGTGCCTTCGTTGAAATCTGCTGCCCGACGATGGAGTTTACCAGGGAAGAAAACAAATCCGCATCAACCGCGCGCCGGATCGGGCCGACAGCATCGATCACGGCACCCAAGCGTTTATCGTGTGCCTTCAAATAATGCGTGGCTTCTTCGGGGTATTCAAAAATGCGTCTATCCACGCTTGCCGCCCGCTTCCTTGCGTTGAAAAAGGAAAAATAATTGCTGGCGTTTAGGATAGCACTCTTGTTGCTTTAGCGGTATTACGCTGTTTTGACCAGCGGTTATACACTCAAAGGGCACATTTTTGAAACTTCTGCGGGAAAAATTAATGCGGCAAATTTCACCATTTTGGCCGAAAGAGGTATAATAGCCCGGATATATACAAGAGGCACTGAAAAGAGCTTCGGTAAGACACGGGTTCTGGATCTAGGAGGGGACAGAACCCTTCGTCTTTTTCGGAAGTGGTTTCGTCGCTTCCAAGCAATGAGCATCCTTGGGGTGCTCATTTTTTTCAACCTGACGGCGGACCCTGGTGGCTAGAGGGTGCGACGGCTTTCGATGGCGCGGCCGAGGGTTACTTCGTCGGCAAACTCTAGGTCGCCACCGACGGGTAGGCCGCTGGCCAGGCGCGTCACTTCAATGCCGAGCGGCTTTATCAGGCGCGCCAGATAGGCGGCGGTCGTTTCGCCTTCGACGTTGGGGTTTGTTGCTAGCAGCACCTCGTGCACGTCTTGCGTACTCAGGCGTGCCATCAATTCCACAATATGCAAATCGTCGGGACCGATTCCGTCCATGGGCGAAAGCGCGCCGCCCAACACGTGATACGTGCCCGAAAAGGCCGCAGTGCGTTCCATGGGAGGAATGTCGCGCGGCTCGCTGACCACGCAAATCATCGAGGTATCCCGCTTGGTCGACGCACAAATGTCGCACAGGTCGCCTTCAGCATAGTTGAAACAGCGTGTGCAAAAATGCACGGTGGCCTTCACTTCCACGATGGCATCGGAAAGGCGCAACGCTGTTTCGTTTTCGGTATTGAGCAGCCAGTACGCAATGCGCTGAGCCGACTTCGGCCCAACGCCCGGAAGGCGCTCCAGTTCGTCGAGCAACTTTTGTATGGAAGGCGCAGAATTCATCGCGAAAACAAGTGGCTTACATCAAGCCAGGAATATTCATGCCGCCCGTGGCTGAAGAAATGCGCTGGGAGCCAATTTCGCCCACACCGCGCAGCGCTTCGTTTACGGCCGCGCACACCATATCTTGCAGCATTTCAACATCTTCGGGATCGATGGCCTCCGGATCGATGCTAATGCTTTGAAGGGTCATATCCCCCAGCGCTACCGCCTTGACCATGCCGCCACCCGCTGTGGCTTCAAAGGTCATGTCCTTGATTTCATCCTGGGCTTTTGCCAGTTCAGCTTGCATTTTCTGCGCTTGGCGCATCATTTGTTTCATGTCCATAAAATTCTCCTTCAAACAATCTGTTCGTCCATTAACGCGAAACGAAGTCGTTAGCGATCCTCGTCCACTTCTTCAAAAACAACGCCCGCGCCAAAACTGGCAGTAAGCAGCGCCGCAATATCTTCTTCCTGGTCTGTAGAACCTGCGGCAGGAACCGTCGAGGCATCCGCCGGGGCTGCGGAAAGCTTGGGTTCAGGCGTTGGTGCAACACTCTCATCATACAAATCGAGGGGCACCCTGTCGAAATCCTCTTCGGAAACCGGGGGTTGCTCGGTATTCTGTGCGACCGCTACCGTTTTCGCCGTCGAAGCTGTCTGGTTCGCAACGGCAACGGGTGTTGCAGCAGGTGCAGCGGGCGCGACCACAGCTGCGGCAGGCGCAGCGGGTGCTGTTGCAGCTGTTGCAGGTGCCGTGGCAGATGCCGCTGCAGCTGTTGCGGGCTGGCCATCCTGCACGAAGCGAAAGGCGACCGATCCGCCGGCCGCATGAGTAAGCGTGCGCTTCAATTCATCGACAATTTCAGGCTTTTTAACCGTGAGAAACGCAAAGCTGTTCTCGGCGGAAAAAGCGACAACGATGCCCTGGCTTGCCTCGTCAAACGTCACTTTTGTATTCAGAAACATAACGCCGTAAGCAGGTTTCGTTTTCTTGAGCTCGGTTAGCGCGCTCTGCCAGATGCGTTGCAGCGCCGCAGGGTTTTTGAGCGACGCCGCAACATTGCCAGCGCTGCCATCAACCTGCGCGTCCCCCGCACTCGACGGCGCGGCTGACGCCGCGGCGCCCGCACCCGCCCGGTCGCCCGCCAGCTCATCTGCGGTGCGCGCACCTGCGCGGTGTTCCACCGCGGCCGCCGGCCGCGCATCCCCGGCTCCCGCCACCGCAACCGGCACTTCTCCCCGGCTCGTCGCAGCCAACACTTCCCCCCGAGCCGCCACCGCCGCAACCGGCACGTCCCCCTGACCTGCCACAACCGGCACGTCCTTCGCGCTCGCCACAGACACCACCTGCGCCACAGCCGAATGCCCGGCCTCCAACGCCTCGATGCGCTCGGCTAGGGCACTCAGCGTCACATCCGAATCGGGACGCACCATGCGCGTCAAGGCTATCTCGAAACTGAGTCGGGTGTTGGTCGATTGCCGCAGATCGGCCTGCAAATCTCCCAGAACACCCAAAAGGTTCGCCAAGCGTTCGGGGCCAAAAAGCTCCAGTTCCCGCACCATTTCGCGACGCGTCGCCTCGCTCACCTCCAGCACAACGTCGTCCCCCACCAGGCTGAGCACATACATATTGCGCACGTGTTCAGACAAGTCGCGCGTAAAATGCGCCAGGTCGGCGCCCGTTTCTATATAGTTTGCCGTCCACGCAAAACAGGCCGCCGCATCACGCTGTCCAATGTGCATCACGATTTCAGCCATGTCGTCGCAATCAAGCGATCCCAACATGCTTTCGGCATTCGCAAGCGTCACCTTGCCGCCACCAAACGCAATCACCTGCTCAAGCGCCGTCAGCGCGTTGCGCATACCACCTTCAGCTCGGTGCGCAATCAGGTCAAGGGCTTCCCCTTCAAATTCCACCTCTTCAGAAACGCAGATTGCACCCAGGCGCGAAACGATTGCGTCGGCGGCAATGCGCCTGAAATCGAAGCGCTGGCAGCGCGAGTGGATCGTTTCGGGCACTTTTTGCGGATCGGTGGTGCACAAGATAAAGACCACGTGAGAGGGCGGTTCTTCCAAAGTTTTGAGCAGGGCGTTAAACGCCGCCGTCGAAAGCATGTGCACTTCGTCGATGATATAAACCTTGTAGCGCCCGCGCGTCGGGGAAAATTGCACGCGCCCAATAATTTCTTCGCGCACATTTTCAACGCCCGTACGGCTTGCCGCGTCCAGCTCGTAGACATCGGGATGGCCGCCTTCCGCAATTTCGTGACAGGCAGCGCAGGTTCCATCGGGGTCGGGCGTAGGGCCATTTTCGCACAAAAGCGCCTTTGCCAACAGGCGCGCCGTCGTCGTTTTGCCCGTGCCACGCGGACCGCAAAACAGGTAGGCGTGACTTACTTTGTCCTGCTCAATCGCATTGCGGATGGTGCGTTCGATGTGATCTTGCCCCACAACATCGGCAAAGGTTTGCGGTCGATATGTGCGATACAGCGCTTCTGACATGCAGATTGCCTACTTTTCCGTCGTTTTTTTCTTGCCGAATTTTGCCTTCAACAGCCCGAGTATGGCCGGTGCCACCGAAACGCCCACAATGGCAACAACGATCCATTCAAAGTGCTCTTGCACAAAGGGAATGCCGCCGAAAAAGAACCCGACCAGCACAAACACGCTCACCCACGAAATGCCACCGATGCAGTTATATAGGGTGAATTTCCCAAAATGCATATGGCTTGTGCCCGCGATGAACGGCGCAAAGGTGCGGAAAAACGGCATGAAGCGCGTGACGACAATCGTTAAGCCGCCCCACTTTTCAAAAAATCCTTCCGTTTTCGCGATGCGCTCAGGTGTGAGAGCCTTCACTTTGCCCGAAGAAATGATGGCATTGCCAAACGCGCGGCCGATGAAATAGTTGGAAGTATTGCCCAAGATGGCGGCTGCATAAAACATGAGCAGCGTGGCAATTACATTGAGGCCCCCGCCGTCGGCGCAAAAAACGCCCGCCGCAAACAGCAGCGAATCGCCGGGCAAAAAGGGCGTGAACACCAGGCCAGTTTCGCAAAAAACGATGAGGAAAAGGGGCGAGTACACCCAAATGGGGCCCAGCGCCGTAATCCACCCTGCGATGGCCATGCGCGGGTCGCTTAAAAGGTCGATGAAGAATTGAATGATTTCCATAACACCCTGTCTACATAGAAAAGTATCCCGAATAGGCAGGGGCGCTCGTCAGCGGTCCCTTATGGCTGCTTCCTTCCGGACCTGACCAGGTTCGAAACGTGGCGCCGCCCGAGCCCATTCGAGATACTCGTTCGTGAACGTACCTTAGTATAGCCGATAGCATTTTGCCCATCAAAGCTGTTGCCCACGTGTGACGAAAAGTACATAGACAGACCCAACGGGTTGCCGGGCACCAGGCTCTTGCCCGCCGGGCGCCACTTCCCCGTGCGCCCGCAGCCTAAAAGCGCAGCTCGATGCGGGCGGTGCGCAGGCTGCAGTGCTCGCACAAAAGACAGGCGATGCCCGTGGTTTCGCAGGGGATGCGCGCGTCAAGGTCGTCGATTCTTGCCCCGCGGTCGATCATATAATCGCCGATCAGCGCCCGAATACCTTCTGTCGCAAAATAGACGGTGTGAATTTTATCCGAAGGCACGCCGTCTAAGGCATCACGCAAAACTTCCGGCGTAATGCTTAGCGCCTCATCAAAGGTTTTGCCCTCAAGCATCGTACAAATGGCCGATGCACACGCCGTCATCGCCAGGCATCCCCGCGATTTGAAGCCGACGCGCACAAAGCTTTCCGTTTCCGGATCAATAACGGCGAACAGGCGCAAGGCCACTTCCCCACGCTTCGATTTGCCCACCATGCACTGTGCGTTGAAGCCTTCCGGCGCGCCGCTGTTCCTGAAATTTGCCACAATGCCCAGCAGCGTTTCGGAATAGCCCACCACGCCCTGCTCCACTTCGTTTTGATACACGTCAGCCGTGCGGATAACCGCGCGATCGGCGACATCTTTATATACGTTACGTCCCTCACCCATGCAAATTCCTCCTACATATTCAATTGACGTTCGACCGACGCCCACTCAGCCAAAGACTGTGCGTAGACGCGGCTCATATACGTCGTCGAAAAATAATAGACCTCATCGTTAGAAGCACTCACCGTTTCCATATCGGGAAAATCGCCCGATTCCTCGATGATTTTCCACGTTGCCGCAATCTGCGCATCATCCATATTAAAGGGCGGGTTGTGCAGCGATTCGGCGGGCATCGGCCGCGGATACACGCGCGATTCTTCCCGCGCGCAATCGACCAGCGAAACAACGGCGTTATCTTCGTGCGCCAAATACGACCAGTGCGCATAATTATCGGTCATATACTCGCGCGAATACAGATAATAGCTGTGCTGACCTTGTAAAACCGCAATGCCGGCACAACGAATGGGAGCGTTTTGCGCAGGCTCTTGTTCCTCGTCTGCCACAAACATCGGCTCGCCATCCACGATCACAACCTTCCCGCTTTGGGAAAAAACCGGCATGTCGGCGGCAAAAATATCCGCTTCTTGTTCGGCCGGCGGATCGTCGGGTGCCGCTTCAGGCGCAACCGCCAAGGTCGCCCCGTCGGGCGCACCCGCATCCCCATCAGCTGCCCGTGCGGCCACCTCTTCGCCGCTTTCTGCCAGGTCGGCTGCGTCTTCAGCCGCGTCCTCAGCTTCCGTCGGCGCCACCTGCGGCGGCAGTGCCACGCCCACGGCACGCGTTGCACTGCGAAACACCGGCTTTTCAACCGCGGGTGCGCTTGCGGCAGCTTCGGCTTCCTGAGCCAGAAAATCTTCCAAATATTCGTAGACGAACATCTCGAAATCATCCGCCATCATATGTTCGGGCACCAATCCAATTTCCGCCCAGCGGCTCGGCTGAACCAAGGTGCTATCCGCAGAACACGCGCGCACATCATCAAACACCGCAACAAGCGCATCGTGTTCAGCTGCCGCTTCAGCCTGCACCCGGGCAGCCGCTTGTTGTTCCGGGGAAATTTCTTCCGCTACGTTTTCTTCTTCCACAACAATCCCCCTTAAGTTTTTAGGTGCTGCCCATCTTGCCCGACGCACGCATAAACGCATCCCCTCTTTCGGGGTAAATACCGCCCGCACGCCTCTTTTGCACGCAAGGCTACCGCCCGCTGCCCTCTTTTTACCTTCAAAAAGCGGCACCGCGCTGGCAGACACCTTTTTTTGACAAAATTGCACCGACCAATTAAAAGCGGATACAATGGGTCACAGTTTAAAAGGGGGCCGGGGAGGGTTTCTTTTTTTCGCAAACCGTGGGAAAATCAGTGACCGCGCTTTGCCGACGATGCACGACAAGGGGGATTCTTTGGCTTCACCGTCACCAGCCAGTGCCACCGAACAAGAAAAAGACACGTCACGCAAGCACTGCGCCAACTATCTTGCGACCTATCGACCTCTGTGGCCTTGCATCCTTGGCCTCACCGCTGCGCGTGCCGGCCTGATTGTGGCCAGCTATGGAAGCTATAAGCTCACCGACGAAGGCATCTTTACCGATGGCAGTATGCTCATCACCCTGGCCATTTTGGGACTTTTCCTTCTGGTGATTATCGCCAAAAACGATTGCCTTACCAAGCGGCGCGTCAATCGCATTATGCGCGCCTGTGTCACGGCAGAAGTCGCGACGCTTTTTGTGTTGTCCGCCATGAACTTTGCGGGCTATTACAACGATGGCCTGCGCTTTGGCTTAAGCGTCCTTGTTACCCTCACCGCTTCAGGGGCTATATTTTACTGGCTGCGGCGCGCGCGGGGGGCGAGCACATCAACAGCGGCCGTTTTCGTGTTTGCGGCGCTTTTTTTCAGCGAAATCGAGGTGTACGCCTGCTCGCTTTTACCCAACGGCGCCAGTAATTTGGTTGCCGGAGTGCTGGTGCTGCTGCAATTTCCCTGCATGATTTGGGCGCGCAAACAAACGCAACCTTTTGAAATGAAGTCGCCCACGCAGGAAAACGATTACTTCGGGTTCGCCAAAACAATGCTTTCCAACAAGATGTTTCTTACCGCCACCGCCGTGGGGATTGGCTTTATATCCATCGTTATCGGCCTTTTACGTGGCTACCCCAACGGGTCGGCCATCGCATTTACACCCTTTACGCGCGCAGCTTACGGGTTACTTACCATGAGTATCTGCGTGGTGCTTGTGGCCAATATGCTGCGCGGCAAACACAACGCCATGACCACCGGCATCTGGGTTCTCATGCAAGCACTAGCCTGTATGGCGCTCATTTTATATGCGGCCTTGCCGAACAACTTGGAATACGGTGCCGTTTTCACCACGACACTCAACGCCGTTATGGTGGCCTTCACCTGGTATATCGTTATCGCCTTTATGAGCTACGGCTGGCGCTGCCCCTATTACTACGCCATCACCGGATGGATTGTATGGCTGGGCGCGCGCTCGGTTGCCCGCGTGGCTCTTATGGAAGTGTACCCCCTAGGTGCCAACGACCTTTTGATGAACGCCATCATTGCCGGGTTACTTATCGTTTCAACACAGGTCGTGTTCGTGCAGTTCATCGGTATTGCCAAGCGCGGGCAAGAGGAAGCGGAAGATGCCGCCGCCACAAAGAAGACGGCACTGCAAAAAATGATGGGACTCGATGGCAACGAAAACCTTGCCGGGATGCGCCAGGCCTCCATGCAGCACAATGCCGAAGAAATGGGGAAACAATTCCTGCTTTCCGAACGCGAAATAGAGGTGCTTGCCCT
>JAVVPE010000018.1:0-29186 GCA_036655915.1 Raoultibacter sp. | reverse complement strand
CGCGCGGAATTCTGCCGCCCACAATTTCGTTCAAGAATTCGTAGCCTTCACCCGGGTTGGGTTCAATGCGCAGCCAGCAATCGCCAAACTGCCCTGCCCCGCCGGTTTGCTTTTTGTGGCGGCCCTGCGCTTCGGCCGTTTTGCGGATGGTTTCGCGATAAGGAATGCGCACAGCCAACAGCTTCGCTTCGATGCCGGCCTGCGCGCGCAGGCGGTTGAGCAGCGTGTCGACCTGCGCTTCACCCATGGCAGTAAGAACCGTTTGGTGGGTTTCTTCGTTGCGCACAACGCGAATGGTCGGGTCGGTTTCGACAACGCGCGCCAAAAACGTGCCCAACTTGTCTTCCTCTGTTTTGTTGGCAGCTTCTATCGCCACCGGATACAGCGGCACGGGCAGCGGCAAAGGGTCGATGGCCATCGTGCCCGATTTTGAAAGGGTATCGCCGGTTTTGGCTTCGGTCAGCTTGGGAACCACGACGATATCGCCCGCCTTGGCGCTTTTGACATCGGCGGTTTCCTTGCCCATCATCACATACAAGTGGCCAAAGCGGTCGCGCTTGCCCGTGCGCGCGTTGATCAGTTCCATGCCCGGCTCAAGCACGCCCGAAATAACCTTGACGAAGCTGAGGCGGCCCACATAGGGGTCGGAAAGCGTTTTGAACACGAAGCAGGCCGGTTCGCCCGCGGCGTCGATCGTGGTTTCGCCACCCCCGGCAAGGCGGAAGCGCCCGTGCGCGGTGGGCGACGGGAAATAGGTGGCGATATCTTCCATCAGCCCCAAAATGCCCTGTTCAATGATGGTTGATCCCACAAATACCGGGATGAACAGTTCCTGTGCGATCGCCTTGCCCAGCAGGGATTCAAGTTCTTGCTGGGTCAGCTGTTCTTCCCCATCAAGATATTTCATCATCAAATCATCGTCGGCTTCCGCCACCAAATCGCACAGCTTATCGCGCGCAATCTGGGCGGCATCTTGATAATCCGACGGAATTTCTTCAACGCGTTCAGCCGCACCATCGCGATCGAAATAGCGCGCCTTCATGCGCAGAACATCGACGATGCCCTTAAAATCGGTGCCAACACCAATAGGAATAGTGACCGCGCCCAAGCGCGACCCGAAGCGGGCGTGCAGCAGCGCCATAGCGGTATCGAAGTTGGCGTTTTCACGATCGATGTGATTGATGAAAACGGCACGACATAGGCGCATATCTTCTGCCTCGCGCCACAGTTTCGTGGTCATGATCTGCGGGCCCGCGACGGCATCGACCACGAACAGCGCTGTTTCAGCAGCTTGCATGGTGGCTTGCGCATCGCCGATAAAATCGGGCTGCCCCGACGTATCGAGCACATTGATCTTGAAATCTTTGAAGGGAATCGGCGCGATTGAGGTGCCGACGGTGAACTTGCGCTTGATTTCTTCCTCGTCGTAATCGAGGTACGATTTGCCGTCGTGCGTTGTGCCCATGCGCGGCGTTTTGCCCGAAACGTGCAGCATAGCTTCAGCAAGGGAAGTTTTGCCCGCACCATCTTGACCCACCAACACAATGTTTCTTACGTGTTCGGTAGCAGGAGCTGCCATAATAACCACCAACTTTCGCGTTGTGTGGCCCGCACCGTCTGTCTGGCTAACGGCCACGAACCACTGCCGAACCCTCCATAAACAAACCAATGCGCATAGTTTATCGCATCGCGCCGCCTTGGGAAGGCAGAGGGCGAAACCTATTGGGGGAATACGCGAAAATGCGGCAGGGCTATTCTGCGACTATTCGTACAGGTCGAGTTTTTCAAAAAGTTCATCACGGGAGTGAATATTAAATTTAAAAAAATGTGGTTTTGTGCACTTGCACAAAACTGATAATGCGGGTACTATCAGTGACAACAGATGAATAGAGAAGAGTTTCTTTCCCCGGATTGAAACCGCGAAAGCGTTTAAATGTCGACACCGCAGGGCTTGAAGGTGTCGGGGTTTAAGCGTTATTTTTTTGCCCTTACGCCCCGCTTTCGCAGACTTCTTTGGCCACCTGGACCTGAAAATGGACGGCACCACGTCGTCCCCCGTTTTGGATATCTGCCCCATAAGCACGTATCCCGTCGAAAGGAAATGGTATGTCGAACTCGAAAATGCACACCGTCACCATCAGCATGGGCCAAGCGAACGGATCCTACGAAGTCTCCCCTTCCACGCTCAAACAGGTCATGGCTCTCGTCGCCGAAGACGGTGCCGAAGAAACCTCCAGCAAGCTGTCGATGCGCACCCCGCTGCCAATCAGCTGGCCTTTCTAAGCACCTGCGAACAAAACAACAGTTTTCAAGACCCCGCCGCGCCACGCCGCAGCGGGGTCTTTGCCTTTGCCCCTCAAGACCTTAAAAATCAACCGAGCTCCCGCAAAGCTTCTTGGATTCTTCGGCAGAAAAGCAAACTTGGAAGCGTTGCCCTCGGCGGGTTCGTGTATGATTTGGAGCAGATTCTCAAGGTATCAATTGATGCATCAACAAGCGAAAGCCTTACGCACGAATTTCTCAACAAAATAAGAAATGACGAGGTACTACTCTATGAACGACCAAGCAAATCTGATTGACGGGGATGCGCAGACCCCCGACAAAGAAGGTCTTTTTTCCGCGGCAGCCAAGGCGGATGCGGGCGGGGTGGGTGTTGTCAAAAAAACGCCTGCGGCGGCGGATGCGGGGGCGCAAAATCCCTTTTTTCGGGCGGCTAACGAAGATGATGACGGCTATGATCCGTATTCTGATCGCGTGGAAAAAACAAGCTTGTTTGAGGAAGATCCCTGGCGCTAGCGCAGGGTGATTCGTGTATATTTAAGGCAAGTTGCAAAACAAAGTGATGGGGCGCGCAGGAAATTCAGCAAAACGCGGCGTGGGCCACCCAGAAACGATGGGATGATACACCATGAACAACAAGACAGTTGAAGCACATATTGCTTCGGGAAAAGCACGCCGCACCACGATGTCGCGCAGCGCGCACGCGGAATGGAAAGCGCCCGCCAACAGGCCAAACCCCGTTGAGCTGCTAAAGCAGCAGGCGCTCACGCGCGAACAAGGTCTTGTCCCTTTGCGCTACGAGCGCATGGGTGTTTCCCCCTTCACGTTTTACCGCGGATCAGCACTTATCATGGCCAGCGACCTTTCAACCCTGCCCCACACCGATATGCGCGTGCAGCTGTGTGGCGACGCCCATATTGCCAACTTCGGCTGCTTCGCTTCGCCAGAACGCCGTCTGGTTTTCGACATAAACGACTTTGACGAAACGCTGCCCGGACCTTGGGAATGGGATGTCAAGCGCTTGGCGGCAAGCATCGAAATATGCGGGCGCGACCGCGGTTTCAAAAAAGGCGACCGGCGACAAGCGGTTATGACCGCCGTGAAAAGCTACCGCGAAGCCATGATTTCGTTTGCCCGCATGAACAATATGGATGTGTGGTATGCGCACCTTGATGTGGAACAAGAACTGCGCCGCAGCAGCGCCCTCAGCAGCAAAAAAGAGGGCAAGATTGTGCTGAAAGAACTGGAACAGGCCTACCACAAAACCAGCGCTTCGGCCGTAAAAAAGCTTACATCCCTGGTAGATGGCAGCTTGAAAATAAACAGCACGCCCCCGCTTATCGTGCCCCTTTCCGAGCTTTTCTGCGATGCGCAAACGGTGCGCAAAACCGAAGTGCTTATCGACGAGTTGACGCAGGCCTACAAAGAAACGCTGCCCCGCGATCGCCAGCATCTTTTTGAGCAGTTTTCCTACGTGGATAGCGCGCGCAAGGTAGTGGGCATTGGCAGCGTCGGCACGCAGGCATGGATTATCGTTTTGGCAGGCTGGGATCAAAGCGACCCCTTGGTTTTGCAGCTGAAGGAAGCGCAGGGGTCGGTTCTTGAAAGCTTTGTTGGGGCAAGCGAATTTGAGAATCACGGACGCCGCGTCGTTGAAGGCCAGCGCCTGATGCAGGCTTCAAGTGACGTGATGTTGGGCTGGGTGCGCGGCACGGGACCCGATGGCGTCACGCGCGATTTTTACGTGCGCCAACTGTGGGATTGGAAATCTTCTGCCAATCTTTCCGCCATTGATTTTGATGAACTAAGCGTAACGGGCGCCATGTGCGGTTGGACGCTGGCACGCGCGCACGCCCGAAGCGGCAACCGTATAGCCATCGCCTCGTATTTGGGCGCAGCCAATACCTTTGACAAGGCCATTGCCGATTTTGCCGCTTCTTACGCCGACCAAAACCAAGCCGACTACGACGCTTTCATGCAAGCGCGCGCTGTGGGAGAACTTTAGCCGCGCACTTCGGCAGCTGTTGCGCCGCACACCTTCTTCACCAGGCGGTCGTGCGTTTTTTCAACCTCTTCGCTGGTAAGCGTGCGGTCGGGCGCACGATAGGTAAGCGCATAGGCCATCGACTTTTTGTGCGCACCCAGGCGTTGTTCGTCGCGATACACATCAAACAGGCGCGCTTCTTCCAGCAGCTTGCCGCCCGCAGAATGCAGACACTGCGCAAGGCGTTCGTGGCTTACCTCTTCATCGACCACAAAAGCGACGTCAATGGACACGGCAGGAAACGCCGGCACATCAAGGTAATCGCGCGCAGGTGTGGCCGCGCGCAGCAGCGCCGCCACGTCAAGTTCCAAAGCAACCACGGGGGCAGCCGCATCAAAGGCCGCAACCGCCAGCGGATGCAGTTCGCCCACCCAGCCCAAAACGGTGCCACCCGCAAGCACTTGGGCACCGCGCCCCGGCTGCACATGCGGCGCCTCGTCGGCTTCAAGCGCCTTGAAGCGCAACTTCGCAATGGCCAGTTCGCGGGCGATCGCCTCAACGACACCCTTGCCGTCGAAGAAATCAAATGCGGTGGCCGCAACATTCCAACCGGGCTGATCCATGGCACCGGCCAAAACGACGGCAAGCTTCTGCTTTTCTTTGGGCTGTTTTTTGCCCTCGTGAGCGAAAAAGGTCGAGCCGATTTCGTAAAGCTGAATGTTTTTAACGCCGCGCGCTTGATTGTGTGCAACGCTGCGCAACAGCCCTGGAACAATGCTGCGGCGCATGACGGATTGAGCGGCGTTCATGGGATTGATCAGTTCGACCGCTTGCCCCATTTCCTCAACATTCATGCGCAGGGCATCCAGTTCACCGGGCTCGGCAAAGGAATAGGTCATCGTTTCGTTGAGGCCGCAGCCACGCAACGTGGTATGAATGGTAGCAAGGGTGTGTTCCGCAGCACTGCGCAGGCCAACGCGCCCACGACCGCCCGGCAGCGTGGACTCAATTTTATCCATGCCATACAGGCGCAGCACTTCTTCGTACAAATCGATTTCACGTTCCAGATCGGGGCGGAAAGAGGGCACCGCCACGGCAAGCACGCCTTCGCCGGCTTCGGAGAGCACGCAGCCCAGACGGGTGAGGATGTCCTCGATTTCTGTGCGCGCTATAGCGGCCCCCATCAGGGCATTGAAGCGCTCGATACGAAATTCCAACGCGGTTGCTTCGGGTGCGTGCGGCCACACATCGACCAGACCTTGGCACACCTGCCCGCCGGAAACCTCCGCGATTAAGGCGGCGGCCATGGCCGCGTTAAAGGCAATCGGGTTGCTGTCGACACCGCGTTCGTAGCGGATGGACGATTCGCTTATAAGGCCTAAGTTGCGGCTGGTGCGGCTGGTGTGCGCCGGGCTAAAGGCCGCCGTTTCCAGCAGCACCGTCGTGGTGTCTTGCGTCACTTCCGTGTCAAGCCCGCCCATAACACCGGCCAGCGCTATGGCGCGCTTGGGGGTCGCAATCACCGTCATGTCGCTTTTGAGCAGGCGGGCTTCCCCATCAAGCGTCGTGAACTTTTCGCCTTCTTCGGCGGGGCGCACGATGATGTGCGCGCTGCCCTCTTCCCCATCGAGTTTGTCGAAATCGAAGGCGTGCAAGGGTTGGCCCAGCAGGAACAATATATAGTTTGTCACATCGACAACGTTATTGATGGAACGCGCACCCGCCGCCTGAATGCGTTCGACCAGCCAATCGGGGCTAGGACCAACCTTTACATTTTTGATAACGCGGGCCGTATAGCGCGAACAGCGTTGTTCATCGGCGATGGTCACCTTGGCGCAATCAGCCGCTGCGGCGTCGATTTCAGCCAAATCATAGCGGGGATAGGTCACGGGCTGGCGCAACATGGCACCCACTTCGCGCGCCATGCCCACCATGGAAAGACAATCGGGGCGGTTGGGCGTGATTTCCAAATCGAGCACGGTGTCGCTGAGCTGCAGATAATCGGCAAATGCCACGCCCACGGGCGCTTCGACAGGCAGAATCCAGATGCCATCGCTATCAGTGCCCAGCCCCAGTTCGCGCGCGGAACAGTTCATGCCGCAGCTGGTGACACCGCGCAGCTTCGACTTCTTGATTTTCGTGCCATCGGGCATAACCGCGCCCACCAGCGCCACGGGAATCTTGTCACCTTCATTGAAATTTTGCGCACCGCACACAATTTGCAGCGGTTCAGGCACGCCCGCCGCATCGGTATGCGCCGCGCCCACGTCAACTGAGCACACCCACATATGATCGGAATCGGGATGCACCGCGCGCTGCGCAATAAGCCCCACCACAATATTGTCGTAGGCAGCCCCCAAGGTAGTAACCGCCTCAACCCCGGTTCCCGTCAAATCGCACAGGTCACAAAAAGCCTTAATATCACCCGGCACCTGCACATATTCACTCAACCACTTCAAAGAAACTAACATAATAAAGTCCTATCTAGCGTAATGTCTTATCTTCCAACGCACCCCCAGGGATACAACGCCCGCCAAAACGGTTGAGCGCGTATCGTAGCGAAGTGAGTTCAGCGCTCGGCCGTTTTGGCGGGCGTTGTATCTTCGCGTTTATCTTCGCCTTCTAAAATTGGCGTAAAAAGCGCATGTCGCCTTCAACAAGCATCCGCAGATCGGGCACGTTATACTTCAGGCACGCCACGCGTTCTACACCCAGGCCAAACGCAAAGCCGGAATACACTTCCGGGTCGATGTGCGCATAGCCAAACACGTTGGGATCCACCATGCCGCAGCCCAAAATTTCAAGCCACCCGGTCCCCTTGCAAAAGCGGCACCCTTCGCCATGGCAAATGCCACAGGAAACATCCACTTCCGCAGAAGGCTCGGTAAAGGGGAAATAGTGCGCGCGAAAGCGTGTTTTGCGATCGGGTCCAAACATCTGCTTGCAGAAATAATCCAGCGTACCCTTCAAATCACCAAAGGTGATTCCCTTATCAACAACAAGGCCTTCTATCTGGGTAAACTGGGGTAAATGGCTGGGGTCGGCCACATCGCGTCGGTACACTTTGCCCGGCGCGATAATGTAGATGGGTGGTTTTTGAGTTTCCATCACATGCACCTGCACGCCGGAAGTTTGCGTGCGCAAAAGCACATCGGATTCGCCCTTTACCGCAGCGGTGTCGCCCGAAAAATCCTTCACGTAAAAGGTATCTTGCATGCTGCGCGAAGGATGGTCGGCCGGCGCATTTAGGGCTTCAAAGTTGTAATAATCGGTTTCAACTTCAGGACCGGTGGCGATGGTGTAACCCAGCCCCAAAAACACTTCGGCTATTTCATCGGTTATGCGGTTGATCAGGTGGCGGGTACCCAGTTGCTGGGCGCGGCCCGGAAGAGTGATATCCACCGCACTTGCATCCATGCTGGCGCACAGCTCGGCGGCGGCTAGGTCGGCGCGGCGCGCTTCAAGTGCACCTTCCACCGCAGCGCGCACGATGTTGGCGGTTTTGCCCACCACGGCACGCTGATCGGCGGGCAGCTGCCCCATCGAACGCAAATATCCCGTTAACGTGCCCTTTTTCCCCAGCACGGCAACGCGCAAGGCCTCAAGCTCGGCTGTGGTGGCTGCCGCCACAATGTGCGCGCAGGTGTGCTGTTGCAGCGCCTCAATTTCATCTACTACCGTCATATATGACACCTTTCCTCCATAAAAAAGAGTCCTGTCCATCCTTTTCCAAGGACGAGAACAAGACTCTCGCGGTACCACCTCGGTTGACATTGCTGCCCACTCTTGTTGCTCTATTTCGGGAGCCCCCGGCACACCTACTAACAAGGGGCGCGCGTGCGCCTGTGCGTTCAATATGCTGCTGGTGAAGGGAATCATCGCGCGCAGTGCCGGATTCTTTCAGCCAAGGAATCCTTCTCTGGTGGCCTTGCGGGGTCGCGATGCTGTCTTCGTCATAGCGTTAAACTATTCAAATGTGTTGTGCGATTGTAGCGCATCAAGGCGCGCACGACAACCGCCTGGCGTGGCCTGGCACATCACCGCAGGAGCCACGCCCGTGTACTGCCCGGTTTGCTTATTTCTTTTCTAGCACCGGTATAACCGCAGCGTCTTTTTCGTCCAGATTATCTTCCCATACATAGTGCTTTGTTTCGCGCGCAATCATGCCCGAAAGCGCCAAAACCACAATGATGTTGGGCACGGCCATAAGCGCGTTGGTGATGTCGGAAATAGTCCACACAATGTCGCCCACACCGATGGCACCCAAAAACGCGACAGCCACATACAGCACCTGATAAGGGCGGATGGCGCGCTTGCCAAACAGATAGGTAACACAGCGGTTGCCGTAATACGACCAGCCCAAAATGGTGGAATAACTAAACAGCACCATGCCGATGACCAGCACCGGAGTGCCAATGAAGGGAATCGACGCAAAGGCTGCGCTGGTTAAATCGGCGCCGGCCGTAATGGTGCCGCCTTCCATGATGCCCGGGTTGGCCAACATGGTGGACACCAACACGATGCCCGTAAGCGCACAGATGATAACCGTATCCCAAAACGTGCCCGTCATAGAAACAAGAGCCTGGCGCGCCGGATTGCGCGTAGCCGCCGCAGAAGCCACGATGGGCGCCGACCCCAAGCCGGATTCGTTGGAAAATAGGCCGCGGGCGCAGCCAAACTGCAGCGCCATCATCAACCCCGACCCTACGGCACCGCCAAAAGCTGCCTTCGGCGTGAAGGCGCATTCAAAGATAAGCTGAATGGCAGGCCACACAAATTCCCAGTTCATACCTATAATAACGATACAGCCCCACGCGTAGGCGATGGCCATAAACGGCACGAGTTTTTCGCACACCTTTGAAATAACGTTGATGCCACCAAAAATGACGAGCGAAACCAAAATCACGATAGCCAAGCCGATGCCCCAGGCCGGAATGCCGGGGAAGTTGGATTCGATAACATCGGTCATGGCGCTTGACTGCACCGCCGACCCAATGCCAAACGAAGCGATGGTGGCAAACAGCGCAAACGCCGCTGCGCCGACAAGCGCCCACCAGGGAATCGATCCATCTGCGCGGGTGAAGGCGCGCCGCCACGCATACATGGCGCCGCCGAGCATGTTGCCCTTGTGATCCTTCACGCGATATTTAACGGCTGCATAGGTTTCGGAATACTTGGTGGCAATGCCAAACACGCCGGTAAGCCACATCCACAGCACGGCACCCGGGCCGCCCGCCAAAATAGCCGTTGCCACGCCCACGATATTACCCGTGCCAATCGTGGCCGAAAGCGCCGTGGTCAGCGCGCCAAACTGGCTAATATCGCCTTCGGCATCGGGATCTTTTGCCACAGAAAGCCTGATGGCTGCCGGCAACTTACGCTGAATCACGCCAGTTCTGATGGTTAGATACAGATGCGAGCCCAACAGCAGCACAATCATGGGCACACCCCACACAAAGCTGTCGACCGCGTTAATCATGCCTACAATATCCACGTCGTCCCCCTTCTTTTACACGCGCGCAGGTCGTGCAAGAAATGCGAAAAGAGCCGATGCCGAAAAAGACTGCGCGTGCGCCCCACCAACAATACCGGCTGCAACGGGAACATGAGGCCTTTTCGGCATGAGCACTTTTCTCTACTAAAGTACTCATCGGATTATAAGGGCACAAACGCTGCGTTGCGCACGCTAAGACAGTATTTTCCCGTGAGCGGAACCGCGGTGAACCTTGGCTCCTGCGCCCGAGTGCTTACTTGCCCTCGATCACGGGGATGGGTGTGGTGTCGTGTTCTTCCAGGTGGCCTTCGTAAACGTAGTGGCGCGTTTCGCGGGCGATCATGCCCGAAAGCGCCAGCACCACGATGATGTTGGGGATGGCCATAAGCGCGTTGCCAATATCAGATATTAGCCACACCATATCGCCCACGCCGATGGCACCCAAAAAGGCAACGGCCACATACAACACCTGATAGGGGCGGATGGCGCGCTTGCCAAACAGATAGGTGACGCAGCGGCTGCCGTAATACGACCAGCCTAAAATGGTGGAATACGAAAAAGCAATCATGCCTAGCACCAATACCGGCGTGCCGATAAGCGGTATTTTAGCGAAGGCCAAACTGGAAAGCTGCGCGCCGGAAAACACCGCAGGGTCAGCTAAAATCGTCGCTTGAATATCGGGGTAGGCAAGCATGGTGGACACCAGCACTATGCCGGTAAGCGCACAGATGACAACCGTGGACCAAAAGGTGCCCGTCATAGCCACAAGCGCTTGCTGAGCAGGGTTTTTTGTGATAGCAGCCGCCGCAACAATCGGTGCGGAACCCAGGCCGGATTCGTTGGAAAACAGCCCGCGCGCGCAACCAAATTGCAGCGCCACCATAATGCCCGACCCCACAGCCCCACCAAAGGCAGCCTTCGCCGTGAAGGCGCTTTCAAACACCGTTTGCAGCGCGGGCAACAGGTAAGGACCATTCATGGCCAAAATAATAAGGCAGCCGCCCGCATAGCCAATGGCCATCAGCGGCACGATTTTTTCACACACGCGCGAAATGGATTCCACGCCGCCGAAGATAACGACCGAAACCAACACCACGATAACCACGCCGATAATCCACGCGGGCACACTTTCGGCGTTGGAAGTGATGATGCCCGTCATGGCGCTTGCCTGCACGGCCGACCCCGTGCCGATGGCCGCTATGGCGGCAAACAGCGCAAAGGCGATGGCTCCCACACGTGCCCACCAGGGAGTTTTGCCCCCTTTGGAAAAAGCGCGTTCCCACACAAACATGGCGCCGCCCAGCATTTCGCCCTTGTGATCTTTTACGCGATACTTAACCGCGGCATACACTTCGGAATACTTCGTAGCGATGCCGAACACGCCCGTAAGCCACATCCATAACACGGCACCCGGGCCGCCAGCGATAATGGCTGTGGCTACACCCACGATAGAACCGGTGCCGATGGTTGCCGCAAGGGCGGTGGTCAGCGCGCCAAAATGCGTAATATCGCCTTCGGCATCCGTTTCTTTAGCCAAGGACATTTTGATAGCTGCCGGCAGCTTGCGCTGAATAAACCCCGTTTTGAAGGTAAGGAAAATGTGGCTTCCCAAAAGCAGGGCTATCATAGCCGGGCCCCACACGAAGCCATCAATTGTGTTAAGAATTTCAATCATAGGCGAATCATTGTACCCGACACGATAAGCCCTGCATCAATAACGCACACTATCCCCGCAGTATAGGCACCCCAGGGGCACCCTGCCTATTTTTTGAGGGTTTCTTCAAAGAGGGCATCGAGTTCTTCGGGGCTGATAAGAGCCTCATCGGCAACAAGGCCGTAGGCGGCAGCAAGGGCTTGCGCTTGTGCTGCGCGCAGCGTGGCTTTTTCGGGCTGGTTGGCTTCGCGCAGATAATCCGCTTCAAGCAGCAGGGAACGCACCAGATATTCGGCCACGCGCGGATCGGTGCCCGACACCTGCAAAACGCCTGCGATGGATTCGGGCGCCAAAGAAAGCAGCACGCCGCCATCTATTTCTGTCGCGTTACCAATAGCGACTTCCAAAAGTTCGGCGGCAGCTTCGGGGTCTTTTTCGTCGCGCGCCTTCTTGATGCTTTTGCGAATAGCAGCCATAAACTGCGCAAACATACGCATAAGGTAATCCTGTTCAAACATAGTGCTTCCTCATCTTCCTTAAAAGTTATAGGCCAACGGCAGGCGGTGTTACGCCCAAGTGTTCGTAGGCGCGACCGGTGGCCTGGCGCCCTTTGGGCGTGCGCACCATCAAGCCTTGCTGCATTAAATAGGGCTCGTACACATCTTCCACCGTTTCGGTATCTTCTGAAAGCGCAGATGCCAGCGTGGAAAGCCCCACGGGTTTGCCCGAAAACTGCACAACCAAAAGTTCAAGCAGCCGGTTATCTATCGCATCCAAACCCAAATTATCCACTTCAAAAAAGCTGAGAGCTGCCGCGGCGCAATCTTCGTTGATGGCACCCGCCTGTTTTACCTGCGCCCAATCGCGCACGCGTTTGAGCAGGCGGTTTGCCAAGCGCGGCGTTCCGCGTGAGCGCCGCGCAATTTCAAGGGCGCCTTCGCGGTCCACTTCCACATCCAAAATAGTGGCAGAGCGCACCACGATATCGGCCAATTCTTCCGGGGAATAATAATCTAAGCGAAACGCGATGCCAAAGCGGTCGCGCAAAGGACCGGTAAGAAGACCCGTGCGCGTTGTGGCACCAACAAGGGTAAAGCGGGGCAGATCAAGGCGGATGGAACGCGCAGCAGGGCCTTTTCCCACCACAATATCTAACGCAAAATCTTCCAGTGCGGGATAGAGCACTTCTTCCACCATGCGGTTGAGGCGATGGATTTCATCGATAAATAAAACGTCGCCTTCTTCAAGGTTGGTGAGTATTGCCGCCAAATCACCCGTGCGTTCGATGGCCGGACCGCTGGTGGTTTTTATGTTGGAGCCCAGTTCGTTTGCCACCACCGTAGCCAGCGTGGTTTTACCCAAGCCGGGAGGCCCCGAAAACAAAATGTGATCGATCGCTTCATCGCGACCCTGCGCCGCTTCGATAAGAATGGAAAGACTTTCCTTGATTTTTGTTTGCCCCAGATAATCTTCAAGCTTTTTTGGCCGCAGGTTGCGGTCAAACACCAAATCGTCTTCGACCAGTTCGGTGCTAAGGGTGCGGGCGCGCGCAGGCACAGGCGCGGACGTGCCCGCTTCAAACACCAAGCCTTCGATTTCCTTAGAGTGCCCCACTTAATCTCCCAATCGTTTTAGGGCATATTGTAGCAGGATAGCCTCGGTTGCCGATGCGGGAGCATCTTTAAGCGCAAGATCGGCTTCTGCAGTGGTGAACCCCATGGAAAGCAGGGCATCGCGCGCACCCTGGAAGTTGGCCGCCGCAGCCGTAGCAAAGGCGGATGTTTGGCCAGGGATTTCCGCATCAAGGGTGCCCTTTAATTCCAGGATTATGCGCGAAGCAATCTTTTTGCCCACCCCGGGAATGCGTGATACCGCCGCCACATCTTGCGCCGTAATAGCAGCCACCACTTCTTCGGGCGAAAACACGGAAAGCGCGCCCAAGGCCGCTTTGGGGCCCACCCCTGAAACGCTGGTCAAGCGTTCAAACACAGCCTTTTCTTGCAAGCTTAAAAAGCCAAATAAGGCCAGAGCATCTTCGCGTACCTGCAAATGCGTATACACCAACACCGGCTGGCCCGTTTCGGGCAAGCGCGCCAAAGCGCCCGACGACATGCCCACGGCGTAACCCACGCCACCCACTTCAACATAGGCAGTATCGGCTGTTTTGCCAGCGAGAACACCTTTAAGAAAAGCAATCATACACACAACCTATCTTTGAGCGGCCGAAACGAGGCCTTCGTGGGTGGTAAAACAGATGGCGGCCGCCAAGGCATCCGCCGCGTGATCGGGGTGCGGGGGCGTAGCAAGCGCAAGCAGCTTGCCCACCATATATTGCACCTGTTCCTTTTCGGCAGTGCCCGTGCCCACCACCGCCAGCTTTATTTGCCGCGGCGTGAATTCGCCCACGACAAGCCCGTGCTGGGCGCAAGCCACCAGGGCCGCCCCGCGCGCCTGCCCCGTAGCAAAGGCTGCGCTGATGTTGGACCCAAACCAGATGGTTTCGATGCCAACACAGGTGGGCTGAAAGCGATCTATTACGGCTTCCACCTGGTCATACACCTTACACAGACGCAGGGACAAATCGGTTTGCGCCGCGCTGGAAATGCAGCCGTACGCCACGCAGGAAAGCGCACTTCCCTGCTGGTGCACAATGCCCCAGCCGGTGTTGGCCAGGCCCGGATCGATGCCAAGGATTATTCTGTCGTTTCGCGCCACATCATTCCTTCGTTATCACAAACACTTGTTCGTTATGATAGCACAAGAAAGGTGGTTGTGGTGGGCGCGCAATTACTTCCCGCATTCCTGCACAAGTAGACGGGTAAATTCTTCTAGGGGCATCGGACGGGCGTAGAAAAAGCCTTGCACATGGTCGCAGCCAAATTCGCGCAGAAGATCAACCTGTTCTTGTTCTTCCACGCCTTCGGCCACCGTTTGGATGGACAGCGCTTCGGCCATGTGCAGCACCATGGCAATAACCGTCTTCGTGCGCGCATCGCTTTTCTGCGTCACAAAAAAACTGCGGTCGATTTTAATAACATCCACCGGCAAATCTTTAAGCAATCCCAGCGAAGAATATCCGCTGCCAAAATCATCCATGGAAAGCGTAAAGCCCGCGTGGTGCAGCTGCGCCAGCACCGTTTTGAATACTTCAAGATGCTCAAAGATGGCGCTTTCGGTAATTTCGATTTCAATAAGCTTGCGCGCTATGCCATAGCTATCGACCAGCACGCACAATTCATCGACAAACTTGGTATTATCCAAGTGAAGGCGCGAGAAGTTAACCGACACAGGAACCGGTGCTATCCCCTGATCAAGCCACTCTTTAATAGTTTTGCAAGCGCAGCCCAACACGTATTTATCCAAGTTGATAATGAAGCCGTTTTCTTCAAAAAGCCCGATAAATTCAGCGGGGGGTAAAAGCTCGGTTTCAGAAACCTGCCAACGCACCAAGGCTTCAGCACCGCTCATTGCTTCGCCGTCAAGCGCGTATTTCGGTTGCAGATACACAACAAATTCATCCGCCTCTAGCGCCTGCTGCATCCTGTTTTCGATATCCTTTTTCGCCAAAGCCGCCTTCGACATATTTTCGTGATAGAACACAACTTCGGTGAGCGGATCGCGCTTGGCTTCACGGTGCGCAAAGTTTGCGAGCTCATAATATTCGTTTATATCCGCCACGCCCTTGCGCGGCGCAGCAATGTCATACTGCCCCGCCTTGAATTTAACGACGTAATTGAAATCACTGCCTAGCTGGTCAAAGAAAATTTTGAGCGCCAGTTTGTGCTGGGCGATTTCTTTTTTCATGCCGTGTGCGGGGTGCAGCATAACAAAATCATCATTGGCCACCCGGGCAAAAATCCCTTCCCAAGGCGTAAGCACCTCGCGTAAGGCGCGCGCAAATGACTGCAACACAAAATTGCCTTTGTCGTGGCCGTACACCTGATTGATAATTTTGAAGTTTTCGATGTCGATTTTAACAATGGTGAAAGCTTGATCGGGACTATTGTTCAGCATTTCCCGCGCATCAATTTTGAACTTGGCGTAATTACGCTCCCCCGTTAGCTCATCCACGTAGGCAATGCGCTCAAGTTCGGCAATGTGTTCTTTATCGCGCGCCTCCGATTTCGTTTGCAGGTGTAAAAGATAGAGGATCACCAGCGCAAAACTCACTACGACCAGCGTTAAAAGCAGACCCGCTCTGTTGGTGATGCCGCCAGCGCTTTGCAAGACGGTATCCTTTTCAACAACGATGAAAACGCTCCAATCGTTGACGCCCACCGGCCCATAGTGCGTGAGATAATCGACGCCCTCAGAAGTGAGAATACTTTGTCCCGCCACCCCTTGCCGTACATCGTTGACAATCGCAGCAGTATCGTGCTGGGAAGAAAAGCTTACCTTGCTCGATGCCCAACGGTCCAGAAGGTTGTCGCCCGATGCCACCTTGTGTACGTTGTCGGTTTTTGCCACAACGACGCCCCGCCCATCCACAACCAGGGCATAGCCTTTGCCGCCATAGGAAGGCAGCAACAGCGCGTCAAGATTGGCGGGGTACGCGCCGCGCAGGGAAGCATCGACCCCCTGCTTGAAGGCGAAACTTTGCTGGTCTTTTATTTGTTCGACAGCGGTGTGCGCCTGAGCTTCAAGGTCTTTTTCCAGCGTGATGTAATACACCCACAAGCCGGTAAGGGCGAAGGCAATAATTACGCAAAACGCAACAAGAAGAATCCTGCTGGATCTTTTCTTGTCCACCCCTTCGCCTCCTTATGCGCCCCTTACGACTTAGTGAAAGTGCTATTCATCAAGAGCTGCAACTATTTCTTCCGTAAGATCCATGGCATGATAGACGTTTTGCAAATCTTCCAGTTCATCCAGCTTGTCCACAAGGCGCATAACCTTTTTGGCATCAGAAACTGACACCTGCGCAAGCGTGGTAGGCACCATGATCATTTCAGCACCCTTTGTAGCAATGCCCGCAGCGTCGAGCGCGCGTTTGACGGCCATCAAATCGCTGGGAGCCGTGTAGACGATCCATTCATCTAAGGCATCTTCGTAATCGGCGCCGCCCGCTTCGGCTACGGCCATCATGAATTCATCTTCATCGGGGCAGACTTCTTTTTCTAGCATGATCTGACCCTTGCGTTCAAACTGAAAAGCAACCGAACCCGATGTGCCCAGGTTGCCCCCCGAATGGGAAAAGGCGGCACGCACGGCGGCGGCAGTACGATTGCGATTGTCGGTAAGCGCTTCGCAATACACCGCGACGCCGGCCGGTCCGTAGCCTTCATAGATGACGGTTTCGTAATGGGCAGCATCTTTGCCGCTGCCAAATGCCTTGTCAATAGCAGTTTTAATCTTATCTTTAGGAAGGGAATAACCCTTGGCTTTTTCGATAGCCGCAGCCAGAGAAGCATTGTTTTCGGGGCTGGGGTCGCCGCCTTCTTTGGCCGCAACGGTAATATTGCGCGAAAGCTTCGAGAACAAAGATGAGCGCTTTGCGTCCTGTGCTGCCTTACGATGCTTGGTTGTTGCCCATTTTGAGTGTCCTGACATGTTTCTCCCTTTCGCGTTATATAAACCGCCACTGATTTTATCACACCCGAAAAATATCCGTGGAATTTGTGCGCGAATTTCACAGGCGGGCTGAATTGCTGGCCGGATTACGCGGCGGGGCGCTGGCCGGGTGGCGCGTAAAGTGGCTGTCAAGGTGTTGCCGGGGTGTTGATCAGACATCGATCCCTTCGCGGGAATCGCGCAGTTCGTTGGGTGGCACGCGCACTTCGCCAAAGCCCATCTGGCGCAGCGCATCGATGGTGCGCCACGGCAGCGACACATCCTGGAACTGCGCACAGTAGGCAAGAGCTTGCATAAGCGTGATGTTGTGGTTAAGATCAGCCATCGTATCCACATCGACCACGGCAGGCAGGCCCACCACGCGCACGTCATTGGCGCGCGCCTGAGCAATGTAGGCGGGCAAAACGGTCAGGCCTTCGCTGTTGTAGAAAACCCCCGTGTGGCTGATGTGTGTGCCGCGCACCCAGCCCACAAGAGAAACGCCCATTTCCTGGTCGGGGGCAAGCACGCAGCCGCCGCCCGGCAAAGTTGCCAAACGCTGTAACTGCTGGAAGCCTTCGATAAGCACCGCCTTGGGAAGCGTGGGCATGTCGCCTCCCAAGGATAAAATAGTGTCGTATCCCTGGGAAAATACCTGTTCAAAGGCATCGTTGTAGTGTTCGTCGAAGCTGGCCCCCGTGTCGCAGATGAAGTGCAGTGGCCGCGGCCATACCCCGGAATCGTCGAACAACTTCTGCATGACAGCCACGTTTTTTGCCGGCGTAGTGGCGATGAAGATGTCGTATGTTTCGTGCGGGGCACCTGTGGGTGCTTGTGCAGCCTCCAAATCGGCCAGGGCATCACAGCAGATTTCCACCACATCGAAAAACATGCAGTGGTACAGCCCAGCTGCCGCTTCGGGCGAAAGCGTGCCATCTTTCAACGGTGTCAGGCGCGTTTTCACCAAACCGGGAAGCGGCACCTTGCTAAACAGCAGTAACGCATTTTTTCTTTCGGCCACCTTGGGTCCCCTTTTTAGGCGCGCTGCCACAAACCCGATTTGCCGCCATCCTTCTTCAGCAGGCGCACTTCAGCTATTTCCATGCCGCGGTCTATGGCCTTGCACATATCGTAAATGGTTAGGCAGGCCACGCTGGCGGCCGTAAGCGCCTCCATTTCGATGCCCGTTTTGCCGGTGACGCCGCAGGTTGTGCTCACGTGTATGCCCACTTTGCCATCTGCGCGCACCCCTGCGGCCACGGGGGTCAGTTCAACTTTCGCCTTTGTGATGTTAAGCGGGTGACACATGGGGATAAGCGCTGAGGTTTGTTTGGCACCCATCACGCCGGCCACGCGCGCACAAGCAAGCACGTCGCCTTTGGCCGCCGTGCCCTCGGTGATCATCGCAAGCGTTTCAGGGTGCATGGCGATAAAGCCTTCCGCCACAGCCACGCGCTCGGTTTCGGGCTTTGCCCCCACATCCACCATGCGCACGTCGCCTTTTTCGTCGATATGGGTTAGCTGATCAGCCACAATAGTTCCTTTCATGTTTACGTTTCTTCGTATCAAGCTGTTGCGCGTGGCACATCCGCGCGCTATCCGCCGATTTGGGACATGCCGCGTTGTGTGCCCACTTTGTCGTGGTGTTCATCGGGTTTGGCGCCCAGAGCCTGCAACATCACCGCGCGCACCTGTTCGTCGCTGCCCTCGCGCAGCGCTTCTTTAAGGTCGAATTCATCATCCGAAAACAGGCAAGGGCGTATATCCCCATCCGCCGTCAGGCGCAGGCGATTGCATTCCGCACAAAAATGACGGGAAAGCGGGCTGATGAAGCCCACGGTTCCTTGGGCACCCTCAAATTGATAATAGCGCGCCGGCCCACCCCCTATGGGGCGACTCTTGTCGGCAGGAACGAGCGGGCCGAGCCCGGCGGCGCGGGCGGCAGCGTCGATGGTGTCGATCAATTCTTCGGTGGGCACCACATCTTGCGGGCCCCACCCGCAGCCATCGGCACCCGAGCTTTCGCCCACCGGCATGTATTCGATGAAGCGCACATGCAGTGGGCGATCCAGCGAAAGCTTGGCAAACGCCAGGTAATCTTGCTTGAGGCTGCGCACCGCCACCGCATTGATTTTCACCGGCTTAAAGCCCACGGCAAGAGCCGCATCTATGCCCGCCAGCGTATCTTCCAGCTTGCCCCGGCGCGTTATAAAGGCAAACTGCGCCGCATCCAGCGTATCCAAGGAAATGTTGACGCGGGTAAGACCCGCCGCCTTCAAATCTGCCGCCATCTTCGGCAACAAAATACCGTTTGTAGTAAGGGAAACATCTTGTATGCCCGGCGTTTGTGCGATGTTGCGCACCAGATCAACGACGCCTTTGCGCACCAGGGGCTCGCCGCCCGTCAGGCGAATGCGCGTGATGCCCATGCTTGCCGCCACACGCACGGCTCTCTCAATTTCTTCGATGCGCAAAATATCTTTGTGCGCAAGTTGGTCAACGCCTTCTTCAGGCATGCAGTAAATGCAGCGTAAATTGCAGCGGTCGGTAAGCGAGATGCGCAAGTAATCGATAGTGCGGCCGTGAGAATCCTTCATGTCCTATCCCTTCTCAATTGAGAATAGTATAGAGGAAGCTGCGCCTTTTGCACCCCCCGATTACACAAAGGCAGCCGTTGGGGTGCTAAAGCAGCTTACTTTGTTACCAGATAGATGTTGTCTTTGGGGATGTGGATGAGCATTTCATCGCCTTTTTGGGGAAGGTTTTCTGGGGCGATGGCGCGCTTGTTCACCCGCCAAAACATGTGCTGGTGCAGGTATTTCATTTCGTCTTCCTCTTCATCGACCGCATCGGGCGCACCCGGTGCACGATCGAGAAACGCCAGCAGCACCGTGCGCTCAAAGCGCGAATCGCTGGTGCGATCAACCCGTACGCGAAAGACGTTTTCGCCCGGTTCTTCGGTGCGCTGCACATAAAACGCGCGCACGCCAAAGCACTTCACGTCGCGCGGCACACACGCCGCCGTTTCCACTTCGATGCCCCACTTGGGCAGGCGCACCCGGTGTTCGTTCACGTAGTGTGCGGGCACAGCGTTTTTGCATCCCGAAAGCTTGATGCCCGCCACGCTTTGCGGACGATTGACTAAATCGTCGGCCGACCCCTGTTCCATGATGTGGCCGCCTTCGACCACCGCTAAACGGTCACAAAAACGCAGCGCTTCGTCAATATCGTGGCTGACGTAAAGAATTGTGCCCTCAAAGGCTTCAAACAGGCTGACCAGGTTTTGTTCCAGCACGCTTTTTAAGTGGGAATCCAAGGCCGAAAACGGTTCATCCAGCATGAGAATGCCAGGGCGTGCGGCCAACATGCGGGCAAGCGCCACGCGTTGTTGCTGGCCACCGGAAAGCTGCGCGGGATACCGGCCGCCAAAACCTTCGAGGCTAAAGCGCTTGAGTTCCGCGCGCGCAATTTCGGCACGCTGGGCTTTTGAGGCCGCCTTATCTATGCCTGCCGCCACATTTTGTTCCACGGTTAAATTGGGAAACAGCATGTAGTTTTGGAAAAGGAGTGCCGTTTTGCGCTGCTGGGGCGAAAGATCTATGTGCTTTTCCGCATCAAAAAATACGGTGTCGTTTACGATGATGTGGCCTTCGTCGGGCGTTTCTATGCCTGCGATACAGCGCATGGTCAGACTTTTTCCGCAGCCCGACGCACCCAGGAAGCCCAGCGTTTCGTTGCCCGCTTCAAACGCGACATCCAGCGTGAACGATTTGAACTTTTTCTTGATGGCAACATCCAAACTCATTGGCCTGCCCCCCTGCGGTATTTCGTGGTGCGGCGACCCCACAGATTGATGAACAAAATGACGACGAAGCTGAACAGCATGATGATGATGGTCCAAAAAATGGCCACATCGGTGTTGCCGTTCATCCATTCAAAGTAGATGGCAATGGGTATGGTGCGCGTGATGCCCAGATAGTTGCCCGCCAAAAACAGCGTGGCGCCAAATTCGCCCAAGGCGCGCGCAAACGAAAGCACCGTGCCCGCCGCAATAGAACTCCAGGAAAGAGGCAGCATCAGCGTGAAGAATATTTTGGCATTTGACCAGCCCAGCGTGCGCGCCGCATCCAACATGTTAGGGTCGAGGTTTTCAAAAGCACCCCGTGCGCTGCGATACATCAGCGGAAACGCCACCACAACCGCCGCAATAACGGTGGCCTGCCAACTAAATATAAGCGGGAAGCCGATGTCGATAAACCACTGCCCCACCGCTGTGTTTCTGCCGAAGGCCAAAAGCAGCAAAAAACCGCAGACCGTAGGCGGCAACACCATGGGAATGGTGAACAGCGAATCGACCACATCCTGCGCGCGCGGGGGGATGCGCAGGCTAAAATACGCCGCCGCCAGCCCCAAAATGAAGATGAATATGATAGCGGTGCCCGTAGTTTTGAGCGTGACCCACAAAGGGCTGTAATCGATGGTGCTGATAAAAGATACCAGCGAGGAAAGCGCGGTTGGGGGCGGTGCCAACACCACGGCGTCGCTGGGTACCAGTTGCGCAAAATCGGCATGGGTCAGTTCGGTGTAAGCGGGGTTTGTGGCAACCGTAATATCTGATCCATCCGCAGCGATAACGGTCGCATAAAACTGCCCCGCCTTTATTTCCTGGTCAAACCTGAAGATGACGCTGCCCACCTGGTAGCTGGCATCGCTGGTGAAATACCAGGTTAGCTTGGGGGAAAGCAGGGCCGAACCCTTTGCTGCCGGCGCGTCAAGAGCAACAAGCGCGCGCTGCAGCGCCGCTTCGTCGCTGGCATTGCCTACGCGATAGCCCGCCTGAGCCGCCGCTGCTGGGGGCACGTAAACCACCGCATAGTTGCGCGTGGCCACCACCGTAAGGTTGCCTGCGGCATTGGCGGAATAGTAACAATATCCGCTATACGACCCGTCGATGTCGCGGTTAGAACCCACCTGGGCACGCGAGAAGCCATCGAGAGCAAAGGGGGCATCGGCAATTTTCGCCGCCGTATTTTCAGACGCGAGCGTAATGCCCTCGGCGCCTCCTGGCACCGGAGTATCCGCTGTGGCGCTAATGGCGACAACGTCACCCTCTGCTGCGGCAGGTGCATCGGCGGTGGATGCGTTGATGGGTGGCGCGGGGTCGGGGGCAGCAAGGGCAAAACCTGGCAAGGCGCAACACAAAGCCAGCAGCCCCGCGCATATCATTTTGCCCACCTGCTTGTTCACGCTTCCCCTTTTCCTTACCAGCAAGATTTTTACACAAAAGATGGGCGAGGTGCCGCCCATCTTTTTCTGTCAGTGCTGTATCGGTGGTTCCTATGGTTTATGAAGCCAGTTCAAAGCCCCATTCTTGCCAGGTTTTAATAGCTTTTTCATCCGTGTTTGCCCACTTCAGAAAAGCATCAGCCTCGGGTGCTACTTTAGAATCTTTACCGAGGGCAGCCGGATACACGATAGCCTTATGGGTGGTGTTGGGCACCGTGCCTACCACTTTCACGCCGCCGAAACGGTACACATCAGAACTATACACGAATGCGATCTGCACGTCACCAGATTGCGCATGCTTGCACACGTTACCCACCGAGGTATCCACGACAACTTTGCCCGGATTGGCCAGCGCACCCGTAAAGGATCCGCCCTTGCCGCTAGCATCAGAATAGCAGCCGACCGTGTTGAGCGATTGGCAGGCATAGTTGCCGGCCGGCACCGATTCGTCGCCCACGCAAACAGTGTATTTACCTGCGGCAATATCCTCAAGCGTACACGAGCTAATGTCGGTATTGTTTTCGGAAGTGACCATAACTAGATCGTTTTTGAACATATCAAAGCGCGTGGCTTCATCGACATAGCCCGCCTTGACAGCATCATCCATCTTGGCCTTCGATGCCGAAATCAGGATATCGGCAGAAGAACCAGCTGCCAACATTTCGTTGAGTTCGCCGGAAGATTTGTATTGCGTATCGGCAAAGGTGACCCAGGAATGATCCTGCTTGTACAGCTCTTGCACCGCCTCCATACCTTTAGAAAGCGAATTAGCTGCAAAGATTTGCAGTGTCACCGGATCATGGGCTTCGGTTTTCGGTGCCTGTTCAGGCGCGGCCTGTTCGGCAGCCGGCTTACTGCATCCCGCAAGCGCAAAAGCCCCCACCAGCGACAACGACAAAATCGCCACCATCACAACGCGCATACATTTTCTCATGTGCTCCCCTTTTGTTTCGACGGGGGCGCCCTTACACGCCCCCCCTGTTAGCAGCTGCTATATTATTCCTTTCCAAGAATATAGTCAACAAAGACACCCGCCGTCAGATTATTTACCGCTGTGGTTGAACCCTGTCGTAAACGTCTGGTCTGTCTTGCCGGTAATAATGTGGCTCTTGTTCAGGTTGACGATTTCCTTCTTCATGTCTTCAACCAGTTTGATGGCCAGCTGCAGGGAAAGATCCTGGCGTGCCACGACGCGCTGCACGATAACATCCTGCAAATCGGAAGGCAGCGGATAGGCGGGCACCAGCCAGCCGCTCATGCGCAGGCGATCGGACAGATCGTAGAGCGACCAGGGTACCTTGGCGTTTTTCTTCAGACCCCAACACACGATGGGGATATTGGTGGCAGCTTCATACATTTCAAACAGACCCATGCCTTCGATTTCGGCAGCCAAATAACGCGCCACATCAAGGGTGCGCTGATGAATTTCGCGGAAGCCTTCAAAGCCGTTGCGCATAAACACGTAATACTGGCCGACAATCTGCGATGCCGAACGCGAGAAGTTGATGGCCATCGTGGCCTCTTCCCCGCCCAGATACGATACCCAGAAAATCAAATCCTTTGGCAGCGATTCTTTATCGCGCCACAGCACCCAGCCGATACCGGGATACACCAGGCCGTATTTATGCCCCGAAGTATTGATGGAACACACGTTTTTCAGGCAGAAATCCCACTTCAGTTCGGGGTTGATAAACGGTGCCACCATGGCGCCCGAAGCGCCGTCAACATGAATTTTGATGGGGAATTTGGGGTGTTTCTTGTTATAGGCTTCCACCAGGCCATCAAGGGTTTCCACATCGTCGTATTTGCCGGTATAGGTGATGCCTAAAATGGCCGTGATGCCGATGGTGTAGTTGTCAACGAAGCTCATAACGGTATCCATGTTCAGGGAAAGCTTGTCTTCTTCAAGGGGAACCAGGCGCATTTCAATATCCCAATAGCGGCAGAATTTTTCCCAGCAAATCTGGTAGCCCGAAGAAATGACCAGGTTGGGGCGTTTGGCGCAGGTATCAAGCTTGCGCGCCTTCGCATTGGCTTTCCAGCGGAAAAGCATCCCTAGGCCGCCGAGCATACAGGCCTCAGAAGAGCCGACCGTCGAAGTGCCCAGGGGAGGATTTTTCGGGTTGGCATGCCACAGGGTGCCCAGCATGGCCACGCAACGGTTTTCCAGATCGGCTGTCATCGGGTATTCATCTTTGTCGATGGCGTTTTTGTCCATGTTTTCGGCCATGAGCTTCGTGGCCGTCGGATCCATGTAGGTCTGGCAAAACGTCGTCAGATTCTGTGTGGCATTGCCTTCGATGGAAAGATATTCCGTGATCATTTCATAGGTGACGCGCGGGTCGATGGGGCTGGCACCCAGCGCATCAAGCGGCATGGCGGCATCGCTTGCCTCCGAGCCAAAAATGGGTGTAAGATACTGCGTTTTTTCATCCAGGGTTGCAAGGATGTTCTTCTTTTTCGCAGGGGCGGCCTTCTTTTGCGTGGCAGCATTCTTCTTTTTCGCAACGCTAGTATTCTTTTTCGCAGAGGCATTCTTTTTCATAGTATTCTCCTTAAATTGAACGAATAAACGATTTTTCCTAGAGCGATCCGGTCGCTTAGGAAAGCGAGAAAACGCGTGCAGGGGGAAACTGAGTGGTCTATTTCGCCGTTGTGGTAGGAGCCGCCGGATCAAGGGGCTGCACATCGACAATGCTGCTGCCATCATTGGGCGTTTCCCAGCGGTGGCGCAGGCCATAGATGATAAAGGGAAGCGCGACCGATATTAAGAAGCACACCGCCAGCGTTATTTGGTACACCATGTTTGCCTGGGCATCAAGCTGCGATGAAGGGAAAAACGAGATGACAAGCGTTGCCAAAGTGATAAACATTCCTGCGCTGGCAAAGATAGTCTTAAACACGATGCCACCCGGCAGCTGAAACTGGCGTTGCAGGTTTTTATGCTTGAAGATAAGCACGAAGTACCCTAGGAAAAACAAGATGTAGCCCACCAGGTAGATAACCACGGTTAGGCCGATGGCCGTCATGTAGCCCACCGACGAGCTCGAACCGCCGGAAAGCGCTATGGATCCGCACAGCACCGCATCCCAAATGGTCACGATAATGGCCTGGATAACCACCGTTTTCACCGACACGCCGTGCTTGTTCACCTTCTTGAAAGAAGCGGGCAAGATGCCTTCATGCGCGGTATCAAGCAGCGCACGGGAAGGACCCACGATCCAGGCGGAAATTTCGGCCAACACGCCCACCGCTAAAAGGATGGCAACCACATAGACAAGCCAGGCCCAGCCCGCTCCTAAATGTGTGGTGAAAATGGCCACAAAGGCTTCGATGACACCGTAGGATAGGTTGGAATCAAGCGTTGCGCTGGAAAGGGATGTTGCCACGGCCAATCCGCCGATGGCATCGAGCGCGATAGTAAGAATGACCAGGACAATCATAGCGATAGGATAATTGCGTGCAGGGTTTTTCAATTCGTTTATGTGCGAAGCGGACGCCTCAACGCCCATGTAAGCCAAAATGAACGAAGCGAATACAACCAGCGTGTCCACTTTGGTGAAATCGGGCACAAAGGTAGAAAAATCCATTTTGATCTGTGACACACCGCCCGTGGCGAAATAAACGGCAAGCCCCACAAACAAAATGGCAACCGGCACCAAAATGCCGCCCACGAAACCGATTTTAGAAATGCGTGCCGTGTATTTCGTGCCGCCCAGCTGGGTTAAGGTAAGCACCCACACAATTGCGGCCACGCCAAAAAACATCACAAGCGGGTTGTTGTAAAGCGCATCCCATTTAAGCACGTAGGACAGCGCCGCCAAGATGAAGAAGGCCATGGTGACAAAACCCACGGTAATTTGGAACCACTGGAAGAACAGGGCGGCAAAGCCCCATCGTTTGCCCAGCGTATTGCCTACCCAGGCAAAGATGCCGCCCGATTCCCAACCTTTGACGGTTGCCATTTCAGCCGCGCACAGCGCGACGGGCAAAAACCACAGCAGGCCGCCAATGATAAGGAAAAAGACCAGCTGAAAGCCGGAAGAAGCAAAAGAGGGATACTCGTAAACCGTCATCACCATAGAAGCGGTGATGGCAAAGAAGCCGAAGAAGCCCAGCGTGCGTTTGAAGCTGGGGCGGCTAGGGGTCGTGGATGGACCAGAAGAAGTTACGGGTGATGGTGACTGTGATGGTGCGGGAGATTTGCTCATACGTATCAGACCTTTCGCTCAAGACGTGCAGCCCTTTTTAGCTAAACCTACAGGTGCTGCAAGACCTACATGACGCGACCGTTATGGTACTTGTTTTTCACCTCTTTCTGCGTCTTGAGCCGAACACATCCCCCGATGAGTGAGCCAATTTGTACCATATTTTTTGGAAAATTGCAGTACATTTCGTGAATTTTAGAAAATACTGACAAAAATATACCGAATACCGCTGAAACCCCTCCGTTCAGGCGGGGCAAAAATCTCCATAACTGCTTCCTGAACTGGTAGTTAGCACTCCATCATACTAAAGAAAAAGTATGCAAAAAAAGGGACCCGAGGGTCCCTTTTTGCAAGCAAAATGCGATAAAAGTAAGTTTATTCAGCAACCAGCGTCGTGTAGTTGCGCACAACGGAGCTATCGACAAGAATGCCAGGGCTCATGGTTGAAGTGAGCGTGATGTTTTTGACATACTTGCCCTTGGCAGAAGCAGGCTTCATGCGCAGGATTTCGTCGTAGACAGCACCGTAGTTTTCAACCAGCTGTTCGGCAGAAAAGCTGACCTTGCCCAAAACAACATGAGCGATACCAAAACGGTCGGCGCGATATTCAACACGGCCGCCTTTAAGTTCCTTGATGGCCTTGGCAACATCGTTGGTAACGGTGCCCAGCTTCGGGTTAGGCATCAAACCACGCGTACCGAGGATTTTGCCCAAGCGGCCAACTTTGGCCATCTGGTCGGGCGTCGCCACGGTGGCGTCGAAATCGATGGTGCCCCCCTGAATGTCGGCAATCAGGTCGTCGGAGCCCACAATGTCGGCACCGGCTTCCACAGCGGCGCGTGCTGCGTCACCTTCAGCGAATACGGCAACGCGTACGGTCTTGCCCGATCCGTTGGGCAGGCTTACCGTGCCACGAAGCTGCTGATCTGCCTGGCGGGTATCAATACCCAAGCGGAAGTGGCCTTCCACCGTTTCGTCAAATTTGCTAAAAGCAACATCCTTGAGCAAGGCGCAGGCCTCAAGCGGTGCATAGTGCTTTTCGGCTTCGATCTTTCCCAGTGCTTCCTTGCGATTTTTTGTAACTGCCATTTTGTTTCCTTTCGTGGTAATGGCGAGCGGCGAGGCTCTTCCACTCATTTCTATCCCCGGGGGGAAGTGAGACTTATTCTGCGTCCAAATCGACGCCCGTAAGCTGGGCGGTCAACTTCTTGGAAGGCACATAGACCTTCTTTGCTGCGCGACCTTCGATGGTAACACCCATGGAACGAGCAGTGCCGGCCACAATTTCCATGGCAGCTTCGATGGTGTTTGCATTCAGGTCGGGCATTTTAACTTCGGCGATTTCGCGCAGCTGCGCTTCGGTCAGTTCGCCAACCTTCGTCAGTTGCGGAATGCCGGAACCCGATTTAAGACCCAACTTTTCCTTGATAAGCACGGCCGCCGGAGGCGTCTTGCAGATGAAGGAGAATGTTTTGTCTTCATAGACGGTAATTTCGACCGGAATGATGGTGCCCGACTGCTCCTGCGTGGCGGCATTAAACGCCTGGCAGAATTGCATGATGTTGACGCCCTGAGCGCCTAAGGCCGGACCAACCGGGGGGGCCGGGTTAGCAGCGCCTGCGGGGATTTGAAGCTTGATGAAGCCCGTTGCTTTTTTTTCAGCCATTCTAAAAGTTCCTTTCAGCTGAGATACAGAAAAATTTGCGTACCTATAAACTTACTTTATCGACAAGCGCCTGCGTGAGAAGCCCTGTCCACCAGGCACGCTGCGCATTGTTCTCGTATTAAATGCGCGAAACCTGATCGAAGGAAAGCTCGACCGGAGTTTCACGACCGAAGATGGATACTAACACCTTAACCTTGCCGGCTTCAGGTGATACTTCGGAAACCACGCCGTCGAATTCGGCCAAAGGACCGGAAACAACTTTAACCGACTGCCCCACTTCCAAAGACGTTGAGGTCTTTTTGGGTGTTTCGCGATCGGCGCGCTTCATGATTTTATTGTATTCATCGCGCGTCAAAGGTTCGGGTGAACCCTGGCTGCCGACAAATCCGGTAACACCCGGCGTATTGCGTACTGCAGCCCAGCTGCGGTCGTCAAGATCCATGCGGACCAAAACATACCCGGGGAAAACCTTTTTTTCACTTTCAACACGGCGGCCGCCATCCTTGATTTCCATCACCGTTTCGGTGGGGATTTCAATAGCGAACACGCTGTTTTCCAAACCCATAGTTTCAATACGGATTTCGAGGTTTTTCTTAACTTTGTTTTCGTAGCCTGAATAGGTATGTAAAACGTACCATTTTTTTGCCATACGATTTATGCCCCTATACTTGAAATGCCGACCAAAACAGGCGTTACGATAAGGTTATCAAGCACCAAAACATAGCCACCGAAAAAGACGAGGGCAACAACGACGACGACGCTCCAACGGAGCACATCTTTCTTTGTCGGCCAGGTGACGCGCTTCAATTCGGAGCGAACTTCACTCAGGAAATTAGGCTTCTTAACCTTCTTTTCGGCCTTTTTTTCCTGCTTAGTCTCAACCGGTTTTGTTTTTTCGGCTGGCGCAGCTTCCGTCTTTTTAGCAAAGAATTTCTTCTTTTGCTCGACAACTTCCACCTCTTGCGCGGCTTGCGTTGACTCTTCTGTTTCCTGAGTCTTCTTAGCAGCGCGACTGGCAGATGCCCTTGCTCGCTGTGTCTTTGATTTCTTTGCCATCTTTTTCC
>JAVVPE010000017.1:0-29904 GCA_036655915.1 Raoultibacter sp. | reverse complement strand
GAATTTGGGTGATGTAGGAGTTGATACCTTTTGTTTTTTGTTGTGCCCTGTATTCATCTTGGCGCATTGCAAGAACCTTGTTGTATACCCAGCGACAACACCCGAAGGTCTTTGCCATCAGGTTGCGCTAGTGTGCCGTGGGGTACAGGCGGTATTCAAGCGTCTTATCCACACCTCACACCCTTTCTTACAGCTGTATACAACAATGCCCCTACCTGTTCTGCAGAAATGATTATACCATACAAAACGAACTTATGTTCGTCTAATGGCGAAGTGCCTTATATCCCCATAGATAAATCAAGGGGTTTTACGGCGCTTGTGATAAAATGCAGGATTCATCTGCAATTTTTCTTTGAGCAAAAAGGACCGCAACATCCATGATTATGCAACTTGAACATATTTCTAAGGCGTTTGGCAGCCGTGTGCTGTTTGAAGATGTGACGCTGCGTATGGAAGAATACGATCGTCTGGCGCTTGTTGGTCCTAATGGGGCGGGCAAAACCACCTTGCTCAATATAATTTCGGGCGCAGAAGATGCCGATGCGGGGCGCGTGCTGTTTGCCAAGGGGGCCTGCGTGGGCTACCTTGAACAGGAAGCCATTGAAATGGAGGAGCGATCCTTATTTGAAGAGGTCATATCTTCGCAGGTAGAAGTGCTTGATGCCGAACTGCGCCTGCGTCATTTGGAATCCAGCTTGGGCGAAAATCCCAGCGAAGCGCAGTTGACAGCCTGCGGGCGCGCGCGCGATGCCTATGAAGCGCTGGGCGGCTACACGCTAGAACCCCTGGTGCGTTCGGTGCTGTTTGGCCTGGGTTTTGAAGAAAAAGATATGGCGCGCCTCACTACGGAATTTTCTGGCGGCTGGCAAATGCGCATCGCGCTGGCCAAGCTGCTTATTCGCAACCCCGAAGTGCTGCTGCTTGACGAACCGACAAACCACCTAGATTTGGAAAGCGTGAAGTGGCTGGAAGGCTTTTTGCGCAGCTATCGCGGCACCATCGTGGTGGTAAGCCATGACCGCGATTTCATGGATAACATGGTTGACCGTATTGCCGAAATTGATCACGGCGAAGTCACGCTGTATCGCGGCAATTACACGGCTTACCTGCGCACACGCGCAGAACGCCTGGATCAGCTGCGCGCCGAAGCAGCCAAACAAGCCATCGAAATCGAACACATGCAGCAGTTTATCGACAAGTTTCGCGCCAAACCCACCAAGGCCAAACAGGTGCAAGATCGCGTGAAAAAGCTTGAGAAAATCAAGCGCATCGAAATCCCCGAAGAAAAAAAATCGGTGCACTTCAATTTTCAGCAGCCGCCGCGCACAGGCGATAGTGTGGTGGCGCTTGAAGGCATCAAAAAAAGCTTCGGCACCCACGTCATCTACGACGGGCTTGATTTGTCGCTGTATCGCGGCGAAAAAATCGCGCTGGTGGGGCCCAACGGTGCGGGCAAATCGACCTTGTTAAAGATGATTGCCGGCGCGCTTGAGCCGGATGCGGGCACGCTAAAATACGGCGTGCACGTTTCAAAGACATATTTTGCGCAGCACCAATTAGAAGAATTGCATCCGGGCAACACCGTGTTTGAAGAACTCGATCGCGCCGCCCCGGGTTGGTCCATTTCGCAGGTGCGCACGCTGTTGGGTGCCTTCCTGTTCATTGGCGATGCGGTAGAAAAGCGCGTCAGCGTGCTTTCTGGTGGCGAAAAATGCCGTCTGGCCTTGGCAAAGATGTTGGTAGCACCGCGCCCGCTGCTGTGTTTGGACGAACCGACGAACCATTTGGATATTGAAAGCGCCGACATTTTGGAACAGGCCTTGCAGCACTTTGAGGGCACCATCGTATTTATCACCCACGACCGCCACCTTATTCGCGGCGTGGCCAACCGCGTTATCGAAATCAAGCCGGGTAGCGTGAACAACTACGATGGCGATTACGAATACTACCTGTATAAAAGCGGCCAGGAAGATACCCCCACCGCCGTTGCCCCTTCGCTGATAGATGAAGTGTTTGAAACTGAGAAGGCACCGGCCGTGGCCCCAAAAGCGCAGGAATCGTCGCCGGTTTTAACGGCAGCGCGGGGCAGTTCGCCCAAAACAAAGGAACAAAAGCGTCGCGAAGCCCAGGCGCGCAACAATGCGTATTCTGTGCTAAAAAATCATCGCAGTCGCATTGCGGCACTTGATGCGCAGATGGAAGCCGATAGCAAGCGTTTGGCGCAGCTGATGGATTTGATGGCCGATCCCGCGTTTTACACGCAGGAAGCCCAAGCCAACGATGCCATTGCAGAACATGCCACCTTAAAGCAGCGCAGCGCCGCTGCCGAAGAGGAATGGTTGCGCTTAAACGCAGAACTGGAGGCAGAATTGGCGCGCCAGCAGGAAGAAGCCCAGCTGTGAGCGGCCTCAACACGCCGGGCGCGCCACCTGCCCCAGGTGTCCCAAGCGCCCCAAACGCGCTGAACATCGTGTTGTTTGAACCCGAGATTCCGCAAAATACCGGCAACATTGCCCGCACTTGTGCCTGCATCGGGGCAACGTTGCACCTGGTGGAACCCATGGGGTTTCGCCTAACCGAGAAAAATCTGGGGCGCGCCGGCCTGGATTACTGGGATAAAGTGGAAATTGTACGCCATGCTTGCACGGCTGATTTTTTGAAGCAACATGCCGATGACGCGCTATTTTTCTTCACCGGGCACGCGCAGCGCAGCTTTGCCGCCCTTGATTACGGCGCGTCTACCCATCCGGTTTACCTGGTATTTGGCCGCGAAAGCCGCGGTATTGATACCGATATTTTGGCTGCGCATGCCGCGCAGTGCGTGCGCATTCCCATGCGCGATAATCTGCGCAGCCTCAATTTGTCCAATGCGGTGGCGATTGCTGCCTACGAAGTGCTGCGCCAGCGGGCATTCCCTGGTATGGCCTAAGGTATTTTGCGCCGGGCGCTTAGGTGTTATGATGTTTGGCCGTTCGCAATCCGGCGGCGGCACAAGTTAGGGTAAACTGAATTTATTATGACTGAATCTCAGATTGCGTATATGATTTGCGGCGTGTTTAGCTTCGTACCGGCCATTGTGTGCCACGAAGTCATGCATGGTTTCGCCGCCTATAAACTGGGGGATCCCACGGCAAAAAGCCAGGGGCGCTTAAGCCTCAATCCTCTCAAGCACGTTGACCCCTTCGGCACGGTTATCTTGCCTTTGATGATGCTGATCACCGGCGGCCCGATTTTTGGTTACGCCAAGCCGGTGCCCTACAACCCCGCCTATTTCAAGGATCCGAAAAAAGGTGACGTGATCGTGGGCTTGGCCGGGCCTTTTGCCAACTTGTTGCTGGCGTGCGCGGCGGGCATTCTTGCGTGGGTGCTGTTTCCTATGGCGCAAACGCTTGTGGTGCAAAACGCCTTTTTTGAAATCTTCTATCTTATGTTTTTGCCCACGTTTACGCTGGTCAACCTTTACTTGATGTTTTTCAACCTTCTGCCTATTCCGCCGCTTGATGGTTCTAGCCTCATTATATTGGTGCTGCCGCGCAAGTATCTTCGCCAATATTACCAGGTGCAACGCTATGCGTTTCCCATCTTCATGGTCGTGTTAATTGCGCTGCCCTACATTTTCCACGTGAATCCGGTGGGCATGTATCTTAACTTTACGGCGGGCAATTTAGGCAACCTGCTGTTCCCGTTCAGGATAGCCTAGGGTTCAGTCCGTGTCGTATCGTGTGCGCATAGAAAGTTTTGAAGGGCCATTCGACCTGCTTCTTTATCTGGTCAGTCGCCAGAAAGTGGCCATCGGTGCCATTTCCATCACCGCTATTGCCGATCAATATTTGGCCGAAGTGCAGCACATGGATGCGCTCGATTTAGAAGTGGCAAGCGATTTTTTGTTGGTGGCCGCCACGCTGCTTGAAATTAAAGCGGCCAGTTTAATTCCGCATCAGCGCAGCGAAGTGGAAGATGAATTTGAAGATATTGCCCCTAATGAAGCGCGCGATATTCTTATAGAACGCCTGCTCAACTACAAGAAGTTCAAAAATGCCGGTGCGGCCTTACAGCGCCGTCAGCTTTCGGAAGGGCGGATGCACGCGCGTCCCTTCGGCCCTGATGCCGGCTTCTTGGGTGTGCTGCCCGATTTTCTGCGCGACACCACCTTGGATGCGCTTTCCTACACCTGCGCGGCCGCTTTTGCCCGCCGCGACAGTTTCCTGCTAGAATCCGAGCACATAGCCGCCAAGCCCATCCCGGTTGAAGTGCACGTGCGTGCCATCCATAGCCGCATAGTTTCGGCACATCACCTGGCGTTTTCCGATTTAGTGGGCGCGCGCACTCCCACGCCGGTTATTGTAGTTACCTTTTTGGCCGTGCTAGAACTGTACAAGCGCGCCATGGTATCGTTGCAGCAAACAGAAACCTTTGGCGATATCGAAATCGATTACATTGAAGGCAGCGGTGCCCTTATTTTGGGCGATGAAGATGCCATCACGTCGACGCAAGCCCCTGTGGAAGGATAGCCCATGTTTGCCGGATTACAGCCAGACCAGCTAAAAGGCGCGCTTGAGGCCTTGTTGTTCGTCACCGATGAACCGGTCAACACCATCACGCTGGCCGACATGCTTGAAGTGGAGCCCGCCGATGTGGAATGCGGGCTGGTCGATTTGCGCGCGCAGTTGGAAGAGGAAAATCGCGGCATGGTTGTGCGCGAGGTTGCGGGCGGTTGGCGCCTTTACACCCACCCCGCCTACCACGAACTGATAGAAAAATACGTGCTTTCCTGGGACACACGCAAGCTTTCCCAAGCGGCACTTGAAACGCTTTCCATCGTGGCCTACAGCCAGCCCATCACGCGCGCCGGCGTGGCAAGCGTGCGCGGGGTCAATTCCGATAGTTCGGTTAATTCCCTGGTGGAAAAGGGCTTGGTGCGCGAAGCCGGCACGGAAGCCGCACCGGGCAACCCGGTGCTCTACGCCACAACACAAACCTTTTTGGAAAAGTTCGGCCTGCGCTCGGTCGATGATTTGCCCGATTTGGAAAGCTATGCCCCCGACGATGCCACACGCGCCTTCATTCGCGATCGCCTCAGTGCCACTCGCATCGATCCCGACGAAGTGATGCTGGCGCCAGACGCTGCGCAGGGTGAAGGTGGGGAAGAAGAAGAGGCGCTGTTTGTATTTGATGCCGATGCTGCGGCCGATGCGCCTGCCGCAACCGGCCCAAGCAATGCGGCCGATGCGCCTGATGCGCCTGATGCAAGCGATGCGGCCTTGCGCCGTGCCATGGGCGATGCCTTGGCGCGCAGCATGGGGGTTGTGGAAAAGATTGATTTTAAGGAACTCCACTTTGAAGATTAATGAAGAGCGCATCGTGGTGATGCGCCTACAGAAATTTTTGGCACGCGCGGGTGCTGCCAGCCGCCGTGGGTCTGAAAACCTTATGAGTGCGGGGCGCGTGCGCGTCAATGGCCAGGTGATAACCGAACTGGGCAGCAAGGTTGACCCGCTTGTTGATGAAGTGATGGTTGATGATGTTGTGGTGACGCTTGCCGGCACGCCGGTGACCCTGATGCTGCACAAGCCGGCGGGCTATGTGACCACCATGTCTGATCCTCATGCGCGCAAAACCGTGGCCGAACTGGTGCCCACCAAGCTTTACCCCGGGCTTTTCCCCATCGGGCGCCTTGATCGCGATACGACGGGATTGCTGCTTTTTTCCACCGATGGTGATTTGGGCAATCGGCTTTTGCACCCCAAGCACCACGTGACCAAAGTGTATGAGGCCCTGGTGCAGGGTACGCCTACCCCCGCCCAGCTCGATGCGCTGCGCCGCGGCATCACGCTTGAAGATGGCCTAACGGCGCCGGCGCAAGCCGAACTTATGGGTTCGCAGCGCGGCGACGCGCGCGCCACCAGCCGTGTGCGCGTGGGTATCCACGAAGGGCGCAAACGCCAGGTGCGGCGCATGTTCACCGCGATTAACCACGAAGTTGTCACGCTGCATCGTGAGCGCTTCGGCCCGCTTGAACTGGGGGATCTTCCCGAAGGTGGCTGGCGCCAACTGAGCGATGGAGAGCTTGCAAGCTTGTGGGCAGCCGCCGCGCAACAATGCTAAAATAAGGCAAGCAACAAGACAGACGGGCGCAGCCCCGTTTGCCTACCACTAAAGGAGTGCGCGCATGTCAACCACTGCAAGGATTGTTACACCCTTGGAAAAACCGCTTGTCGGTTCTTTGCGTGTGCCGGGGGATAAAAGCATTTCGCACCGTGCCATTTTGCTTGCGGCTATGGCGCAGGGCACTTCCCAGCTTTGTGGCGTGCTCGATTCTGAAGATGTGCGTTCTTCCCTGCGCGCCGTTTCTGCGCTGGGCGCCAAGATTTCCCTGGAAAAACAACCCGACGGCAGCTTGGCGGGCGGCATCGAAGGCTGGGGAAGTACCGGTCCTGTGCAGCCCGAAGCCCCCATTGATTGCGGCAATTCGGGCACCACGGCGCGCCTGCTTATGGGTGTGTTGGCGCCCTGGGATATAAAGGTAACGCTTACCGGTGACGCCGCACTTGTGCGCCGGCCTATGCGTCGTGTTGTGGCGCCGCTTATGAAGATGGGCGTGCATTTTGAACCCGATGGGCAAGAAACGCTTCCGCTTACGCAGCGGGGAAGCGCACACTTAAAGGCCATCACCTATGCTTCCCCTATGGCATCGGCGCAGCTCAAAACTGCTCTTTTGCTTGCGGGGGTTTACGCGCAGGGCACCACAACCGTCAATGAGCCGGCACCCTCACGCAATCACACCGAACTTATGTTGCCCGAATTTGGTGCGCGCACCACAGCGGGCGTGCGCAGCGCAGCGGTTGCGGGGCCCTGCGAACTTAAGGCCTGCAAGGTGGCCGTTCCCGGCGATCCTTCGTCGGCGGCATTTTTGATTTGCGCGGCAATTTTGCGGCCCCAAAGCAGCATTGTGGTCGAAAACGTCAGCCTGAATACGGCGCGCATTGGTTTTACTCGCACGCTTGAACGCATGGGTGCGCACATAAGCGTGCAGCACAAGGGCACGGCAGGCAAGGAGCCCTTCGGCAATATTTCGGCACGCTACAGCGATCACTTGAAGGGTTGCGAAGTTCCCGCCGACAAAATTGCCAGCATTGTCGATGAGGTGCCCGTTTTGGCGCTTGTGGCGGCACACGCTACGGGCATGACGATTTTGCGCGGCGTAAGCGAACTGCGCATGAAGGAATCCGACCGCTTGGCGGCAGTTATTGAAACACTTGAAACTTTGGGCGTCAGTGTGTGGATGCACGGCGACGATCTTTTTATCGAAGGCTGCGGCGATTTTTCGGTGCCCGATAACGCGGTGTTTAATTCCCACAACGATCATCGCCTGGCTATGACCTGGGCCTTAATTGCCCTTACGGGCACAAAACCCGTCACGGTTACTCACTTCGATGCGGTGAAAGTCAGCTACCCTCGTTTTCTGGAAGATTTTGAAAGGCTTACTCGATGATAATAGCAATAGATGGGCCAAGCGGCGCGGGCAAATCAACCGTAGCAAAAGCGGTGGCAAAAACCCTGGGATTTTCCTGCCTTGATACCGGGGCCATGTATCGCAGCATTGCCTGGCAGGCAATGGCTGAGGGGATTGATTTGGCCGATGGTGAAGCCTTAGGCCAGTTGGCACGCACAAAAGAAATCACCTTTGGGCATAGCGCGGGCGACCCTGCACCCAAAAGCGTGGCCATCGACGGCCACGATGTTACCGCAGCCATTCGCACGGCCGAAATCGACAAGGCCGTCAGCCCCACATCTGCGGCACCGCAAGTGCGCAGCGCTCTTGTGGCCCAGCAGCAGCGCATTGGCGCGGCGGGCGATTACGTGGTGGAAGGCCGCGACATCGGAACGGTGGTGTTTCCCCACGCCGAAGTGAAAGTTTTTTTGACGGCAAGCGATGAAGAGCGCGCCCACCGGCGCGTGCGCCAAAATGTTGATCGCGGTGTGGGCTCGATTGATTACGCCGAAGTGCTGGCCGATTTGCGCCGCCGTGATACCTACGATTCCACGCGGGAAACGTCGCCTTTGTGTGCCGCAGATGATGCCGTGGTGCTCGATTCTACCAACAACTATATCGAAGACATCATCACGCGCATTTGCGCCCTGGCACTCGACCAAAGAAATGCCTGATAATGAGCCTGTTTCTGCCCTGTAAAACCATATGGGATGCGCCGCTTTCCGGCGACGGACCCGAAAAGCAAGGCCCGCATTGGTTGGGCAATATCATCTATGGCTTTTTGGCCTTCGTGTTCAAAATCTGCTTCCGCTACAAAATAGAGGGGCGCGAAAACCTGCGATCAACCAAAGGTGTGTGCGGTGCCGTGCTGGTGGGAAACCACACCTCTTTTCTGGATGTGGTGATGTTTTATCTGGCGGTGCGTCCCGCGCAGTGGGTGCGCTTTATGGGGCGCGACACGCTGTTTACCAACGCGCACGGCTTTGTGGGGCACATTCTTACACGGGTCGGGGCGTTTCCTGTCAAGCGCGATAGTGCCGACCGCACGGCGCTCAAGCGTGCGGCCACCATGCTCAAACGCGGCGAAGTTGTGGGTATGTATCCGGAAGGCACGCGGCGCGGTAAGGGGTCGCAGGTGCCCCAAATGCACAGCGGTGCCGCCTTCGTGGCGCGCATGGGGCATGCACCCTTTATTCCGGCCACGGTGCGCAACGCTGAAAAAGTGAAGACTAAAGGTTCGTGGCGCATCCATTTTCCGCAGATCAGCGTTGAATTTGGCCAGCCCATTGAAATGTCAGAATTCGATTTTTTGCCACGTGAAGACCGCCTTGAAGCCGCCACCTGGTATGTGATGCGCGAATGCTTTGCGCTTTCGGCGCGCATCCCCGCACAGGAGGTTGCCATGAGTGAATTGTTCCCTGTTTCGCGGGATTTTTCGCAGGAATTTGCCCAGCATCCCATCAAGCGCGGCCTTCTGGCATCGCGCGCAAAACCCGGCGCGCACACGTCTGCTACCTTAGAGGACGGTGCGGCATGAAGGTGATCAAAGCTGAATTTGCCGGGGCATGCTATGGCGTGCAGCGCGCGCTCGATTTGGCTCATGCTGCCGTGGCCGATGGCGATAGCGCTTCCACCTTAGGCCCACTCATCCACAATCCGCAGGTGGTCAGTGCGCTAGACGCCGCGGGGGTCAAGGTGGTCAACGCTGTCGATGAAGTGGAAAGCGGCATCGTCATCATTCGCAGCCACGGGGTTACTCCCCAGGTCAAAGCGGCGGCCCAGGCCCACGGGCTGCCCATTGTGGATGCGACCTGCCCCCATGTGGCGCGCGCCCAAAAAGCGGCGGCCACCTTGGCGCGCGCGGGTTGTTTGGTTATGGTAGTGGGCGAAGCGGGCCACCCCGAAGTGGAAGGCCTGTGTGCCTATGCCGCCGAACAGGGGGCTGCGGTGGTGGTGGTTTCGGGCGTTGATGACATTCCGCAAAGCCTTGCCGAACCGGTGGGTATTGTGGTGCAAACGACGCAGGCGCGCGAAACCCTCGATGCCGTTATTGCCGCCTTGCAGGCACGGGGCATCACGCCCACGGTGAAAAACACCATCTGTTTCGCCACGCGCCAGCGCCAAGACGCGGCGGCCGATTTGGCAGATAAAGCGGATGCCTTTGTTATTATCGGTGGCCGCAATTCATCGAACACAACGCGCCTTTACGACATTTGCAAGGCCACCTGCGAAAAATCGTTCCATATCGAAACGCCTGATGAAATTGATCCCGCTTGGTTTGAGGGCTGCACCGCTATCGGCGTCAGCGCGGGCGCTTCCACCCCCGAATACCAGATAGATGCCGTGATAGCCAAACTTGAGGCGCTCTAAACCCCCCGGGGGCAATTAAGTCCGCACCTTGCGCTTGACACCCCGCACCCCGCGTTCAACACAACCAGCACCCCGCGCGTGCTGGTTGGCCGAATATGTGGCTTTTGCACCTTGGGTGGCGGGGGGCTGCCTTTCTTGTTATCATCTTGCCTACGGCCTAAAGCCGTGAAAGGAAGGTGCACATGCTTAACACAAACACACTACGCACTGATTTCTCGTTCAAGCGCATTTTCGTTCTTTGTACGCTCACGCTCGCCCTGGCTTTTTTGGGCGTGCCCGTATCTTCGGCCTACGCCGTTACCGCCGCCGAAAAACAGGCGGAAGCCACGGTTGTCATGCAAAAAATTGACACCTTGCAAGGTGATTTGAACGTGGCCAATGCCGATTACAACAAGGCTCTTGGCGAACACGACAGCGCACAAGCTGCCATGGAACAGGCGCAAGCACGTGCCACCGCTGCCGAAAAGCGCATCGGTGAACTGCAGGTTCGCCTGGGCAATCGCGCCAGTAGCATGTATAAGGGGGGCAGCTCTTCGTTTCTTGATGTGTTGCTGGGGGCATCCTCTTTCGATCAATTTTTAACTGCCTGGGACATGATGGACAAGATTTCAGCCCAAGATGCCGGCATGGTGCAGGAAAGCAAAGATTTGCGTGCCGAAGCAGAAGCTGCTCGTGCGGAATATTCCACGCAAAAAGATAAAGCCTCTGCCGAAATGGCAAAGTCAAAAACGCTCAAAGATCAAATAGCAAGCACCCAAGAAACCCTGCGCGGTGAAGTGGCCAAAATCACGGCCGAAGCAGCCGAGCTGCAGGCGCAAGAAGATCTTGCGGCCGAACAGGCGGCTGCTGCAAAAGCTGCCGCTGAAAAGGCGCAACAAAACAATAGCGGCGGTGGCGGTGGCGGCAGCAATTCAGGGTATGTGCCCGGTGGCGGCGGAAGTTCGGCCATCGTGGGCAACGGTCAGTTTGCACACCCCTGCCCCGGCGCTTCGCTTTCCAGCGATTTTGGCTGGAGAAGTTTCGATAACTCTTTTCACAACGGCATTGATTTGGCAGCAGGGGAGGGTACGCCCTACTATGCCGCGGCTGATGGCACGGTGATTATTGCGGGCTATTCCGGTTCTGCAGGCAATTGGATTGTCATATCGCACGGCGGTGGCCTGGTAACGAAATACATGCACTCTTCGGCCATTTACGTGAGTGCGGGCCAGCAGGTTTCCAAAGGCCAAAACATCGGTGCTGTGGGCAACACGGGCAATTCATTTGGCGCTCATTTGCACTTCCAAGTTGAAGAGGGCGCTTCCGGTTGGTCGGGCTCGCCGGTCAACCCCTACAAGTACCTTTAGTGGCAGCGGGCGCGTTTTGGTGAACACAAACCCGCGCTCCCTTGCCGCCGTCGCGCCACCGGTCGCACACATTGCGGCCGTGGCAGCGCTGAGCCCCGCCGACGATGCGGGCTTTACCCCAGGCTGTGTGCTCACTGCCGTTGATGGCCACCCCCTGCGCGATATTATTGATTGGCGCTGGTTTTCTGCTGAAGACGCCGTCAGCGTTTCCTACCAAGATGAACAAGGTGATGCCGGCGTGGTGTGCCTTGAGCGCGAAGCGGGCGAAGATTGGGGATTTTCTTTCACCGAAGCCTTGTTTGACAAGGTGAAACTGTGCCGCAATGCCTGCACATTCTGCTTCATGCGTCAGCTTCCCGAAGAAGCGCGCGATTCTTTGGTGCTGCGCGACGACGATTTTCGCCTGAGTTTTTTGCAGGGTACCTTTGTGACCTTTACCAACTTAAGCGCCGAAGATGAAGCGCGCATTATTGAACAACATATTTCACCCCTGCGCTTTTCCTTGCATGCCACAACTCCTGAACTGCGCCGCTCGCTGATAGGCAAGCACGCCGCGCACGGTCTTGCGGCCTGCGAGCGCCTGCTTGCGGCGGGTATTGAAGTGCACGCGCAGATAGTGCTGGTGCCCGGTGTTAACGATGGCGCAGAACTTGATGCGACGCTTACCTGGGCTTATAACCACCCAGGTATCTTGAGCATCGGCATTGTGCCGGTGGGCTTCACCAAGCATCAAAGCACCTTCACCGAAAGCTTCAACGATAGCGCCGCCGCCCGCGCGGTTATAGCCTGCATCGAGCCTTTTCAGCGCCGTGCGCAAGGCCAGCGCGGGTGCACCTGGGTGTATGCAGCCGATGAATTCTACCGCAACGCCTATCCGGAAACCCTGCTTGAACACCTGCCTCCCACCAGCCATTATGGCGATTTTGCCATGTTTGAAGATGGCATTGGCATCATCCGTTCGTTCGTGGATGATTGGGAACAATCGGGTGATTTGATTGCCCAGCTTGCCCGCAAGCTTGCGGCGGCCGATAGGCGCATTCATTTTGTGATTGGCACGGCGCAGCGTGAGTTTTTCATCCCCCTTGTGGAGGCAAGCCCCCTTGCGGGAAGGCTGATCCCTTTCCCGGTGAAAAACGATTATTTCGGCGGCAATGTTGATGTGACGGGCTTGCTGTGTGGCTGCGATATCAAGGCGGCAATCGCCGCTGCCGCGCCCACCTTGCAGCGCGCCGTTATTCCCGAAGTGGTTTTTAATGATGATGGTGTGACGCTGGATGATATGACATTAGCAGATATTATGCACGGTTCCTCAGTGGGGATAAGCGTGGTATCCTGTAACCCATCAGAATTCTTGAAAGATGTAAACTCGCTGATGAGAGAATGAAGGAAGAGCTATGCCCTTACCTATTGTTGCCGTTGTGGGTCGCCCCAATGTCGGTAAATCAACTTTCGTCAATCGTATCGCCCAGGCAGACGAAGCGATCGTACACGAAATGCGCGGGGTTACCCGCGACCGCTCATACCATGAAGCCGATTGGAACGGCGTGCATTTCACGCTCATAGATACCGGTGGCATCGAAATGAGCAACACCGATGCGTTCCAAGGATCCATCAGAAGCCAGGCTTTTGCCGCCACCCAGGAAGCCGATTTGATCTTATTTTTGGTCGATGGCAAAACGGGTATCAACGTCGATGACGAAGAGGTTGCCCGCATTTTGTTGCGCGGCGCCAAACCCGTCATGCTTATCGTCAATAAAATGGATACGCCCAACAAAGAAGACGACATGTGGGAATTTTGCCGTCTGGGCTTGGGTGATCCGTGGCCGGTTTCTGCCATGCATGGCACAGGAACGGGCGATATGCTGGATGATCTGGTAAAACTCCTGGAAGAATTGCCGGACTCTGCGGCCGAAGCCCCCCTTGATTCCATCAGCGTGGCCATCATTGGCCGGCCAAATGCGGGCAAAAGTTCGCTGACCAACATTTTGGCGGAAAACACGCGTTCCATCGTATCGGATGTGGCGGGCACCACGCGTGATGCCATCGACACCACCATCGAACACGAAGGCCAATTCTACACCATCATCGATACCGCCGGCCTGCGTCGCAAAAGCCAGATTGACGAAGACGTGGAATACTACGGTTTCGTGCGTGCCATGCGCGCTATCGATCGCGCCCAGGTGGCGCTGTTGGTTATAGATTCCACCCTTGGCCTGACCGACCAGGACCAACGGGTGGCCGGTTTTGCTGCCGAACGCGGATGCGCCATGGTTGTGGTGTTGAATAAATGGGATTTGATTGAAGGCCCCGAAGCCAAAGCTGAAATCCGCGAACTTATTGAAGATCGCCTCGGTTTTGTGGGCTACGCGCCGGTCATTGCCATTTCGGCGTTAACGGGCAAAAGCGTCAACCGCATTTGGGGTGCACTCAACGAAGCATTTGCCAACTATTCCCAATCCGTTTCCACCAGTCGCCTCAACGCCTGGTTGCAAGAAATTCGCGATTTTGGCCACACTATCAGCCAAGGTAAGAAGCTGCTGCGTGTGAAGTATGTCACGCAGACCGAAACCTGCCCGCCGCAATTCACTTTCTTCGCCAATCATCCCGAAATCGTGGACGATAATTTCAAGCGTTATCTGGAAAACAGGATGCGCAAGGCCTTTAAGTTTGAAGGCACACCCATCTACTTTAAATTCAAGCGTAAGGATTAGAGAAGCACATGATGCAACACATTCTTATTGTGGTCGCGGTGTTTGCTGCGTCTTTTTTGCTGGGATCGATTCCTTTTGGCGTCATTATCTCAAAGGTGTTCTATAAAACTGACATTCGCGAACACGGGTCGGGCAATATCGGCACTACAAATGCCATTCGCACCATGGGTAAAGTGGGCGGCTATTCGGTGTTTGTGCTCGATTTTGGCAAAGGCATCGCTTCGGGCCTTATAGCGTGGGGTGCGGCCTGGTTCTTTTTTTCTACGGGCGGGCAAGCGGCTGATACGCTTATTACCTACAATGATGTGATGGCCTTGGCCTTTCTGGGGTGCACCTGGGGTCACATCTTTTCGCCGTGGCTGGGCTTTCATGGGGGCAAGGGCATCGCTGTGGCGGTGGGTTGCCTGTTCATGACCTTTGGCGTGGTCGGGGCCTGCCTTGAACTGGCCATTTTTATCGTGCTGGTCGTGCTGACGCGTTACGTTTCGGTGGGCTCGGTGGCTGCGGCGGCCGCGTGTCCGGCCTTTGCGCTGTACTTTTTTTGGGGCGATTGGCCGGCGGTTATTCTGTGCAGCTTGGCTGGCTTAACCGTCGTATGGGCGCATCGCGAAAATATCAAGCGCCTGCTTGCGGGCGAAGAACATCGTGTGGGTGACAAAAAGGACGCAGAATGAAAATAGCGGTTATTGGGGCAGGTTCGTGGGGCACCGCGCTGGCGCAAACACTGGCGGGCAATGGCCACAATGTGGGGCTGTGGGCGCGCAAGCCCGAAGTGGTGGCTGCTATCAACAGCGACCACAAAAACCCGCGCTATTTAAGCGATGTTGCCTTAAACCCTGCCATCGTGGCGACTACTTCGTATAAAGATGCCCTGTTCAACGCGCGTGCCGTTGTGGTGGTTACCCCTTCAAACCTTATGCGCGGGGTTGCTCGTGCGTTTGCCGATTGCATCGATGCCACGCTGCCCATCATTATTTGTTCAAAGGGTGTTGAAGAAGAAAGCGGCCTGTTGCCCATCGAAGTGTTTGAAGCCGAGCTGGGCGGTGCCGACCGTTTGGCGGTGCTATCGGGCCCCAACCATGCCGAAGAAGTTATCAAAGGCATCCCTTCGGCCACGGTTATCGCTTCGCAAAGCGAGGCCACCGCTGCCTTTTTCCAAGAGCTTTTTGCGGCCGACACCTTTCGCACCTATGTCAGCGATGATGTGTGTGGGGTTGAATTGTGCGCGGCATTCAAAAACATCATTGCCATCGCCGTGGGGCTTTCCTATGGCCTGGGCTATGGCGACAACACAGCAGCGCTGCTGATGACGCGCGGTATTGCCGAAATGAGCCGCCTGGTGCAGGCCATCGGCGGCAGGGCTATCACCTGCATGGGGCTTGCGGGCACGGGCGATTTAATTGCCACCTGCACATCGGAACACTCACGCAATCGCCGCTTCGGGCAAATGCTTGCCGGTGGCAAGACGCTCGATGATTTTAAGGCCGAAACGCATATGGTGGTTGAAGGCGCGCTGGCGTGTCGCACCATCCAAACGCTGGCCGATCAATACAAGGTGGAACTGCCCATCACGCAGGTGGTACGCAGCGTGGTGTGGGAAGGCTGCGACATGAAACGCGCCGCTGCCGATTTGGCTGGCCGCCCCCTTACCACCGAATTTTACGGGCTGTAATACCCTAAAGTTTGCGGCGTCTGATGTCGATGATAACCCACAGCGACAAAATAGCAGCGCCCAGATAACCGAAAAAGGCTAACACGGGCACCCCTAACAAGCGCGGTTCCATGGTGGAAAGACTGAGCATACTTGAGCCTATGAACAGGCCGGCAATGATGATACCAATCGTTAATCGGTTGATTATTTTGGACAGCTTGGAAAGTGGCGCGTCAGACCCCATAACTTCGGTGTTCACTTTTATCTGGCCGCGCGTGAGCATCTTGAGTGTTTCCCCCGAATATTCCAGCGCAGAAAACGCCCCTTTGCTTGAAGCCCGCAGCGCAAGCAACACTTCTTGCAGCGTTTGTTCCCCGGTATCTTCTTTGGCGCGGGACTGCAACAGGTGGCGCTGGATGATGGCGATAATATTGGTGTTGGGAATAAAGCTGCCCACGGTGCCTTCCAGCGTTACGATGCCACGCGAAACGCTGGTTATGGCTGAAGGCAGCGTCACTTTGCACTGGCGGGTAAGCGCCATGATTTCGTTGAGGAAGCCCCCGATATCGATGTCGGCCATATCGCATGATCCGTAATCTTCCAGCAGCAAATCGAGTTCGGAAAGCATGCGGGCATGATCGATGGTGCCGGTATCCTTGGTGATGGCGAAGCGTAGCAGCGCTTCTTTGAGCTCGGCGGCATTTTGGGCACCCACCGCCGCAATGATGGCGCCAAATCCGGTGCGATTGCGCGGCGAAAGGCGCCCCATGATCCCCAAATCGATATAGACGATTTTTCCGTTGAGTACAAGGATGTTGCCCGGATGCGGGTCGGCGTGGAAAAAGCCAAAATCAAGAATCTGCGAAGCGTAGTTGTCCAATATCTTTTCGCCGATTTCTTCTAAAACATAGCCGGCTTGCACCAGGCGCTCGGCTTCCTGGATGGGGATGCCGTCAATATATTCCATGACCAGCACAAATTCGTTGGAAAGTTCGGGGTAAACCGCCGGGCAGGCGATGAAGCGCACCGCAGCATTAAGCCGTGCAAATTCACTCAGGTTGTCGGCCTCCCGGCGAAAATCGGTTTCTTCCAAAAAGGTGGACCAGAGTTCTTCGACCACATCGCGCAGGTCGAGCATTTGGTTATCGGGCAAAAAACGCGTCGCCTGGCGCGCCAGCGTGCGCATGATGTCAATATCTTGCGCCATCGTTTCCTGCACGCCAGGTCGTTGTATTTTCACCGCAACAGTTTGGCCGGTGACCAGGGTGGCTTTGTGCACCTGCGCCAAGGATGCGCTGCCCAGTGGCGTGGGGTCGATGTCGGCAAAAATGGTGGCGCGTTCATCGCCGTATTCGCGATCGAGCGTTTCAAGCACGATTTCAAAGGGCAAAGGGTCGCAGTCCGTTTGCAATTTTGCCAGTTCATCGCAGTAAGCCTGGGGCAAAATTTCTGAGCGCGTTGAAAGCGTTTGCCCAATCTTTACAAAGCTGGGCCCCAAGTTTTCAAGCAGCATACGAAATTCTTCCGGCGTCACGCCGCGCGTGAGCGTGTGCAGGGGCAAAATGCGCGCGATTTCCCGAAGACGGTGCGATCGCGCCTTGCGGCTTAAGTCGAAGCGTTCTTCGGGGTCAATCGCTGCGCCGGTATTAAAAAAATGCCTAAGAAGGGTGTTGTTGGCCATGGCGCGCGGCTTTTTGCGCGCGTGCTACGCGGGGCTTGTGGTGTCGGTGTCTGCTGCAGCTTTGTCATCTTCGCGCTTGGCAGCAGGCGCGGTAGCTTCCGGTACCGGAGCTGGGTCGACGGGCTTTGCGGCCAGTTCAGCCACGCGGGCGGAAAATTCCTCACGCTGTTCGGGGGTCATGGCTTCCATGGTCTGCTCAAGCACATCGTAGCGGATTTTTTTGACGGTTGTTTCCGCCTTGTGCTGCAATTCTTGGTTGATTTCACGCCCTTGATCAACGGAAAGCTCGCCTTTGGCAATCAGCTGATCGACAAGCTCTTTGGATTTTTCGCCCGTAAGGGCAACCGCACCCACACCCGCAAGGAAAATTTCTTTCAAACCGTCGCTTAAGTTAGTCATACAAGCCTCCTTTTCTCAGACGTATAGGCGCCAAGCCAGCAACGCTGATCCTGGCACCCCCATAATGCACTGAAACGCGCAAAAGGGCAACCGCCACCCTGCGCGCGGGCGTTTTGCGGCTGTCAAATCTGCGGAATAGTTGCCACCAGGTCAAGGCGGCTTAAGTAAGGCTTAACATCAGCGATGCGTGCCAGCGAAGTGGTGCCGCAAAAGGCCTGGGCATCTTCGGCCAGCAGGCCGGGCTTGTAAGCCAACATCGTTACCGTGTAATCCGCTTCGATGCAGGGGATGGCGGCGTGCCCTGTTTGCGCGCAAAGGCCGCTGGGAACGTCGATGGCAATAATGCGCGTGTCTTCGTGCGTGCGGCGCGCTTCGTTGGCCAGGCGCACCCACGCGTCCATGGGCTCGCGCATGTTTTCGCCAGAAAAACCGGTGCCTAGCAGGGCATCAATGATAATTTCGGAATCGTTTATGATTTCGGCCAGAAGCTCTAGGTCGGGGTCGATCAGCACGCGCAGGGGTGCCGCGTTTCGGGCGGCCTGCCCAAACACACTCAGGGCACACGATCGCGCGGGTTCGGCCTCAACGGCTTCGGCGATGCGGGGGCTTATCAGCGTAACGGGATAGCCGGCATCTGCCAAATCGCCCGCACACACCCAGCCATCACCACCGTTGTTGCCCGTGCCGCACAGCACAACAAGCGCTTGCGGGTCGGGGTAGATGCGCCGTACCGTGGCGGTAACGGCGTGACCCGCGCTGGCCATCAGCTGCGCCAAGGGGGTGCCGTCGGCTTCGATCATGCGTTCAAGGCGCCCCACTTCGGCCACGTCAAGCACGATGTCGCGGCTGGCTGCCTGTTCAAGGGCGGCTGCGGTCATGATGCGCGTGTTGCTTAAAACGCCGTTGAGCATCGCAAAGGGCCGCTGGGGGTTTGAACGCAGCGCGCGCACAAGGATGCTCATAAACCAAAGCGCATAGGTGGCAGCAAAGATAAGAGCCAGCGTTTCGCGGTGGGAAGCAAAATAGGCCAACACGCTTGTTTGATCGCTTGTGCCCGCAAGCGTGGGGTTGGATACGGCGATCATACACCAGGCGGGCGCGGCCAAAAACAGGTAGAGCAAGCCGTAGCGCACCAGGTAATTGTAGAAGTGGGCAGCGCTGGCATCGGGGTGCACAATGTGCAACTTCACTATTTTGTGCCCGAGTGTTTGCCCGCGCAAAAGGCAGGGCATAATAAGGAAGAAAAGCGCGTAAACAGCGCTTAGTGCCCCCACCATAGTTGCGGCGAAGCGGGCCAGGTCGCGGGCAAGCATGTCTTCAAAGGGCGCACCCGCCCATCCAGCGATTAGCAGGACGAAGATGAAGCAGGCCACTGAACAGGCCACATCAAGGATTAAAGCCACCCCGCGTCGCGTGAAACTGGCATAGATGCCGCCGATGCGTGCTTCTTCATTAAGGTGATGAATGTCGGGCAAAAAGCGCAGCAGCGGTCCTGTCAGCCAAAAGCCCACCAGGGCGCCCAAGGTGTTCAGCAGCAAATCATCCACATCGAACAGGCGGTAGGGGTGCGCATACAGGCCGAACAGCCCCGTAATTTGCGATATTTCAAAAAACAGCGTCATGCCAAAACCCGCAAGCAAGCACTGCCACCAGCGGCAATGAAAGTAGTAACGCAAAAACATACCCAGAGGCACCACAAGCAGCACGTTGAATACGGCTTCGTAAATGTAGGGATCGCCCAGCACGCTAAGCCAGGTGGCAGGGTCGCCAGCCACAAAACTTGTTTGCGCCAAAAACTCGATGACGAAGTTGAAGGGCACAAGCTGCGGCGTTGCTGCGTAGGCTACGTAAGTGTTGTGATCGAGGGGCAGTGGCAAAATGACCAGGTAATAGGCGCACAGCAGGTAAAAGATGAACGCATACACAAAAGCGCTGCGCACCCAAGGGACCGATCCGTAGCTGCGGTACTGATAAATAAGGTAGGGCAGCGTAACGATGGCCGCCAAAAGGGGGAACCAGAAAATGGCCTGTTGTATATCGTAGAGGTAAACATTCATATATTCAGTATAGGCAAAGCCGCGCTTAGCTGGGGTGGTTTTGTTCCCGATTCAGCAAGAATTCCTTTGTTTTAATTTCGGCCGCGCTGCCCAAGGGCTTGCCGGCGGCGCCCACAAGGCGGTGGCTGGGCACCACGATAGCCAGGGGATTTTTGTGGGCGGCTACCCCCACGGCCTGATGCGATTTGGGCTTGTCGATGGCAGCGGCAAGGGCGCTACAGCTGCATGTTTGGCCATAGGGAATCGCCCGCAACTCATCCCAAACTTGCAGCTGGAAGCTGGTACCTTCCGGCGCAAGGGGCAAATCGAAGACCCTGCGTTTGCCTGCCAGGTATTCTTGCAGCTGATTGGCCGCCTTATTGGTAAGTGCGCAGGCTTTGTGCGGCGCCGCAAGTGTTTGTTTTCCCAAGATGATGTGGGTGATGGCCTGCGCATTGGCAGCGATAGTGATGTGGCCAACCGGGGTGTTGTAGGTAAAATACGTTGAGGGTGCGCTGTTCACCGTGCCTTCTTCCTTCGACGTTTGGCCTTATTATAAAGCTGCGCGTGCCGCTAGGCAGAGATTTAGTAGAAAGATACCGAAAGAGCATGGCCGAAGCGCTGTGGGCGCGGGCGCTGCGGTAGAATCGAGGTCAGCGAACAGAAAGGGAGCCCCAAGGCCATGTTTGAACCTATTAAGATAGCCCCGTCGATTCTTTCGGCGGATTTTATGAACATGCAACGCGACATTGCCACCCTGGAAGCGGGGGGCGCGGGCTATATCCACGTCGATGTGATGGACGGGCATTTTGTTCCCAACCTAACCTTGGGCGTGCCGTTTGTGGCGCAGCTCAAAGCGATTACGCAGTTGCCCCTTGATGTGCACCTGATGATTGAAAACCCGCTGGTGCAGGTTCCCTGGTATCTGGAAGCGGGGGCCGATATCGTAACGGTACATGTTGAAGTGCTCGATGCCGCAGCGGGCGAAATTGATCGCGTTATTGAACTTATTCATGCTGCGGGCGCAAAAGCGGCGCTGTCGCTTAATCCCGATACCCCGGTTTCTGTGCTGGAGCCCTTTATTGACCAGCTGGATATGGTGTTATTGATGAGCGTCTTCCCTGGCTTTTCGGGGCAATCCTACATCGAGGGCACCGAGCAGCGCGTGGCAAGCGTGGTGGCTATGGCGCGCGCGGCGGGGGTGGCACCCTTGATTGAAGTTGATGGCGGCATTGGCCTGGCCACCGTTGGGCGCGTTGCGGCAGCGGGTGCCGACGTGTTTGTGTGTGGCAACGCGGTTTTGCGTGCGGAAGACCCGGCGGCTGCCATCGTGGCCATAAAGGCTGCGGCAACGGCGGCTGCGGCAGCTGCGGCAGAAGGGAAGGCCTAGCGTGGGCAGCTACACCTATCTTGATTGGGCGGCAACAACGCCCTTGGGCGAAGCGGCCGCGGCCGCCATGCAACCCTACTTGGTACCCGGGCGCGACAACATCGCCTTTGGTGGCAACGCGAATTCGCTACATTCGGCCGGACGCGCTGCCTTTAAGGCTTTGGAAGAAGCGCGTGCCAGCATTGCCCGCAGCGTGGGTGCACGCCGTGCCGATGAAATCATCTTCACATCGGGGGCAACCGAAGCCGATAACGCCGTGATGTTTGGCCTGGTATCTGCTGCCACCCATGCCGCACACCAACAGGGAAAACGTGATTTTGTGCCCCACGTGATCACGACCACCTTTGAACACGATGCCATCTTGGCTGCCGCTGCCGCGCTTGAGGCGCGCGGCGTTGCTGTGACTCGTTTGGCGCCCACGCGCGCGGGCTTCATCGACCCCGAAACCCTGCGCGCAGCGATGCGCGATAACACCGTGCTAGTTTCTGTCATGGCCGTCAACAACGAAATCGGCAGCATCCAGCCCCTTGCCCCGCTGGCTCACATTGCCCACGCGGGCGGGGCACTCTTTCACAGCGACATGGTGCAGGCCTTGGGAAAATACACCCTTGACCTGCAAGCATGGGATGTGGATGCCGCTTCGTTTTCCGCACACAAAATTTGTGGCCCCAAGGGGGTGGGCGCGCTCTACTTAAAGGCACGCACACCCTTCGATGCTTTTTTGCTGGGCGGTGGCCAAGAAGCCGGCCGGCGTTCGGGCACTCAAAACGTCTGCGGCGCGGTGGGTTTTGCGGCGGCCTGTGCTGTGGCCTGCGCTGATGCCGAAGCCGAATCGGCGCGTCTGCGCCCGCTGCGCGATCACCTGTATGCTCGCCTGTGTGCACTGCCGGGTGTGCGCTCCAGCATTGTTGTGGCACCGGGCAGCACCGATCACGTGGCCACCATCGTAAACGTGCTGGTGGAAGGCTTTGAAAGCGAAACCTTGATATTGCGGCTCGATTTTTCCGGCTATTGCGTTTCGGGCGGATCGGCCTGTTCGTCGCACTCGCTGGCCCCCAGTCACGTGCTGGCGGCCTTGGGCATTTCCAACGACGATGCGCTGGGTTCGCTGCGCATTTCGTTGGGGCGCTACACCACGCGCGAGGATGTGGAAGGTTTTCTGGAAGCGTTCAACAAGGCTTTGAACTGGGAATAGCACATAGGACAAGCAAAGGGTAAGGATTACAAAAATGGAACTTATCACCACGCATGCACACACAAACTTTTGCGGACATGCGTTTTCAACGGTTGAAGAAATGGTGGCGGCGGCATCGGCTGCGGGCGTTACCACGCTTGCCCTAACCGAACACTACCCCTTAAGCACCGCCTTCGATGAACGCGATTACCTGGCCATGCATGCCGACCGCGTCGATGAATACTGCGATGCCGTGTATGCCGCCCGCCGCGCCCACCCCGAACTGGAAATTTTATTGGGCTGCGAACTTGATTGGCTGGGTGCCGATGAAGATCGCACGTTAAGCGCGCATGATTTTGATCGCTTCGACATCGTGTTAGGCTCGGTGCACTTTGTGGGCACGTGGCCCTTTGATGACCCGGCACAGCGCGGCCACTGGGAAGAAGTGGGCGCCGATGAAATTTGGCGGCGCTATTTCCAGCTGTGGTGTGATGCGGTTGTGTCGCCGGCACCATTTACCATCATGTCGCACCCCGATCTGGTGAAGAAGTTTGGCTATCGCCCCAGCTTTGCCGTGGGCCCGCTCTACAACGAAGCGGCCGCCGCCATCCAGGAAACCGATCGCATGATTGAAGTGAACACTTCGGGCAACTACTATGCCTGCAAGGAAATTTTCCCCGCGCCCGCCCTGCTGCGCGAATTTTGCCGCGCGGGCATTCCTTGTACCATCGGCACCGATGCGCATGAACCGACCCATATAGCGCGCGATATCGAAGTGGCCTATGGGGCACTCTATGATGCAGGCTACCGTTGCGTGACGGTTCCCACGCGCGATGGCGACCGCCGCGAAATCAAGATACCATAGGGAAGATAAGGGTCTGGGCCTTGGCTTGAGCAAAGCCCAAATGAGGCCTTGGCATAAAAGGAAACAAATCCGTAAGGAGGTCGCAGATGGTTAAGGAAAGCAAAACAGATACACCGGCGCAAGGTTTGGCGCCCCGCCGCACAGGCACGCTATCGCGCCGCGTGGCTTTGGCAAACATCAGCGCTTTGGAAGCCGCCCTTTTGAAGAAATTTCCCGCCGCTACTGCCGAAGAATGGGATCGCACCGGCATCACGGTGGGCGACCCTTCGCAACCCATAACGGGCGTGGCGGTGGCGCTTGATCCTACGCGGGCAGCCATCGATGCCGCTGCGGCAGCCGGCGCCAACGTCTTGCTGACGCATCATCCGCTTTACCTGGCACCTCCCCAGAAATTTACTCCGGCAACGCGCGCGGGGGCAAGCGAAGGTGCCGCTGTATGGGCAGCCATAAAGCAGGGCGTGACCGTCTTATCGCTTCACACGGCGCTCGATGTTTCGCGCGAAGCGCAAAAAGTGCTGCCCGGCTTGCTTAACCTGCAGTTCAAAGGCGTGGCGCAGCCCATTGCGGGTTCGCGCACGCTGGGCTATGGTCAGTTCTGCGTGCCCAAAGCCGCCGAAACACCCTTGACGCTGGCGCACCTTGCCGCCCGCTGCACGGCGGTGTTCGGGCGCGCGCCGCGCGTGTGGGGCGATTTTTCCACAGAGCTTTCCCGCGTGGTCACCGCCACGGGCTCGGCGGGGGATATGGCGGCCACCTGCTTGGCCGCAGGTCAGGATTGTTTGGTGTGTGGAGAAATCAAATATCACGATGCGCTCACAGCTTGCGAGGCGGGTTTGTGTATCATCGATCTAGGACATGATACCAGCGAAATACCGCTTTGTGCGGTGCTCGTCGAAGCCGTGGAATCGCTGGGTGTGGCACCCGCTGCCATCACCCTGTTGGACCTGGGCGATAACTGGGCTTATCCCGAAGCTAGCCGTCGTTGATACAAAGATAAGGAATACTATGCCCCTAAACCTCGAAGATGTGAAACCATTACTCGTGCTTCAGCAGCTTGATTTGATGATCATGCAGAACCAAAAAAAGCTCGATGCCTTACCGCAGCGCGCGCGTATCATAGAAGCGCGCAAAAAGTATCAGAGCATCGCGGCCAAGCAGGAAAAACTGGCTGAAATGAAAAAGGAAGCCGACCGCGAAGTGTCGCGGGTCACGTTCGAGGATGAACAACTTGCCGAAAAGCAGAAGGCAACGCAAGAGAAAATCGACGCGTCGCGGGGCGATTATCGCAGTGTGGAAGCGCTGACAAAAGAACTCAACGGCTTTGCAAAACGGCGCAACACGCTGGAAGAAAACCTGCTTGTTGCAGAAGATCGCGTCGCCCAAATAAAGGCTGTGCAAGATCAGGTTGTCGCCGCACTTTCCCAGGTGAAAGCCGAAGAGGAAGCTGCCATAGAAAGCTTTCAAAGCGAAGGGGGCACCCTGGGTGATGGTATCGCGCATGCCAAGGCCGACCGCACACACATTGCCGCCGAAATGGACGCCGATCTGTTGGCGCGCTACGAAAAGGCCGCCAAACACTGCGGCGGCGTGGCCATCGCGCGCCTGCGTGAAGATCAATGTTCGGCGTGTCGCAACCATATAGATCCTAACCGTTTGCTTTCCGTGCGCGCGCAGGCACCGCTTGCCACCTGCCCGCACTGTGCTCGCTTGTTGGTTGTTGAATAATGCTGGCAGCCATCCTTCACAGCGATGGTGGATCGCGCGGCAACCCCGGACCTGCGGGCTGCGGGTTTGAACTGCTCGATGGTGCCACCGGCGATGCCCTGGCCTGCGCGGGTACCTTTTTGGGCACCGCAAGCAATAATGTGGCAGAATACAGCGCCCTTGTGTGGGGCATGCAAAATGCCCTGGCGGCAGGCGTGCAACACCTGAGCGCGCGCGCCGATAGCGAACTGATGGTCAAGCAAATGCTGGGGGCCTACAAGGTTAAAAGTGCCGATCTGAAGCCCTTGTTTTTGCAGGCGCGCAGCTTGGCGGCGCAGTTTTCGCATTTTGACATCCAGCATGTCTATCGCAGCGACAACAAGGAAGCCGATGCCCTGGCCAACGCGGCCATGGATGCCAAGGCCGCCGTGGGCACGTTTTTGGTCGCCTATGAAATCCCGGCCCTCACGCTGTTTGACGGCGACGCTGCGGCTGGTACTGCTGCTGCGGCCGCTGCTGCCGCCGCCGCCTCTTTTCCCCAAACCGAACCGGCACCGGCACCATCGCCCGCACCCGCGCAGCCGAAAGGAACCCCCATGTATGAACTTATGGTCAAAGACCACTTCGATGCCGCCCACGCTTTACCCGGATACGATGGCCCCTGCCAATACCTGCACGGGCACACCTGGGATGTGGAAGTGATTATAGCCGGCACCCAGCTTGATGAAGTGGGGCTTCTCTACGATTTCAAGGCGATCAAAACCGATTTGCACGCCATTTTGGATGCCTATGATCACCACTATATAAACGATGTGCCGCCCTTCGATACTATCAATCCCACGGCGGAACATCTTTCTCGCGTGCTTTTTGAACGCCTGGCGCAAACGCTGCCGCCCCACATTACGCTTAAAGAAGTGGCTGTATGGGAAAGCCCCATCGCGAAAGTGACCTATCGCCTCGATTAGCCGCAGGAAAGGAAAGCGCCATGGAAATCGTGAAACGTGAGGAAAAAGAAGCGCTCGAACATGCCTGCCTGGCCGAAGATGCCACGTTTTCCGATGAAAGCGAAGGCCGCGCATTTTCGTCGGCACCCGATTTTTTGCGCACCGATTTCCAGCGCGACCGCGACAAGATTATTCATGCGAAATCGTTTCGCCGCCTTTCCCACAAAACCCAGGTTTTCTTGGCGGTGGAAGGCGACCATTACCGCACGCGCCTAACGCACACCCTGGAAGTGGCGCAAATTGCCCGCACCATTGCGCGTGCCTTGAACTTAAACGAGGATTTAACGGAAGCCATCGCGCTCGGGCACGATTTGGGGCATACCCCGTTTGGACACACCGGTGAAGAAGCGCTTTCGGCCTGCCTTGCCAAACGTCGCGGCATCGATCCGCACGCCGTGGCGGGGCGGGGCCTTTACCGGCACAACCTGCAAAGTCTGCGTGTGGTGGAAGTGATCGAAAACGATGGCAAGGGCTTAAACCTTAGCGCCGAAGTGCGCGATGGCATTGTGTGCCACACGGGCACCCGTCGCGCCGAAAGCCTGGAAGGCCGCATCGTGGCCACGGCCGACCGCATCGCCTACGTCAACCACGATATCGACGACGCCATTCGCGCGGGCGTGCTTACCGAAGATGATTTGCCTGAAACTATCCACCGCTTGCTGGGGGCAAACCACTCCGCGCGCATTGAAACGCTTGTGGTCGATATGGTAAAAACCTCTGCGGCCAGCGATGATATTGCGCTTAGCCAACCAATATGGGAAGCCATGAATTGTCTGCGTGCCTTTTTGTTTGAACGCGTGTATAGCGCGCCCGTGGTTGAACGCGAAGTGGTAAAAGCGCTGCATTTAATCGAAGCACTGTTCGATTATTTCATGAGCCACATAAACGAAGTCCCCGCAGAATATCGCGCAGTGTGCGCGGGCGATGATGTGCGCGCCGTAACCGATTACGTGGCAGGCATGACCGACCGCTATGCCACAAGCATCTACGAAGACATTTACATCCCCCATTCATGGCGCCACGTGGGCAAAGATATCTGGTTAAAGTAACATGGAAGAACCGCAGCCCAAGGCATTGCCAAGCGAAGAACCGCTTACCGACGAACTGCTGCAAGAGCTTCTTGGCGCTCCTACGCCGCAGGCATTTACGGAAAAACTCCCCCAGGAAACACGCAGCTTGCCGCAGTATTTGGAATACCTGCTTGAAAAGTATTCCGTAAGCCGCGTGGCCGTTGTGCGCGCGGCCGGCCTCAACGAAACATTCGGCTACCAAATTTTCAAGGGGCAGCGCAAGGCTTCGCGCAATAAAATATTGCAGCTGGTATTCGCCCTGCATCTAAGCTTGCAAGAAGCTAATCGCCTGCTGCAGGCGGCTGGGGTCAACGAACTTTACTGCAAAAACCGCCGCGATGCCCTCATTATTTTTTGCCTTAACAGGCACTACACGCTTCAGCAGGTCGATGAAGAGCTTTACCGCTTTGAAGAAGAAACTATCTGCTAACATAGGGGCTATGACACACGACGAACTGAGCGAATATCTTTCCCATCATGCGCACGACGCCTGCTATCGCGTGGCCGAAGTGCTTAAAACCACCCCTTACGAAACAACGCAGAAGGTCTATTTTGTCGGGAAAAATGGCGCCGAACAAGGCCCTTTCATACGCAAATATATCAGCCAGGATGCGGGGCTGGGCTGCGCGTATGAAAACCTGTATGCGCAAAGCCGCGCAGGAACCCGTTTTGCCTGCCTTCCGCGGGTTTTTGAATATTACGCGCTGGAGGAAAACAACGCCATCATCATGGAATGCGTGCCCGGCGAAACGCTGCAGGCGGTGGTGGGGCGCTGCGGTGCAAGCAGCGTTTTAGCGGCCGATCTTTTCCCCTGCTTGTGCGATGCGGTCAGTGAAATGCACACAAAGTTTGACCCGCCCCTTATACATCGCGACCTTAAACCTTCCAACGTGATGGTGTCACAGGAAACCCTGACCATTATCGATTTCGGCATTGCCCGCACCTTTAAGCAAGATGGCGAAGAAGACACCCATCATTTCGGCACGCGCGCCTATGCGCCGCCCGAACAGTTTGGCTTCGGCCAGACCGATGTGCGCAGCGATGTGTATGCCTTGGGTATGCTGCTTTATTTTTGCTTAACAGGGAAAACGGCCGATGGCCAGGTGCGCAAGCAGGGTTTTGTTGCGCCACAGGTGCCGCCGGGTCTGCGCCAGGTTCTTGTGCGCGCTACCGAACTTGACCCGCAAGCGCGCTTTCAAAGTGCAGAAGAATTGAAGCGCGCTTTTCAGGATGCGCTGGTTTTAGGGGCGGGCAAACCTGCTGGTGGGGAAGGGCAAAAAGAAGGCAAGCCGCCCGCGTTTGCGCCACCCAACCGCAAACCCTTTTTGGCACGTATTCCTGTAGGCGTAGGAATTGTGTGGGATGTTTTTCTTGCCCTTACGCTAGTGCTCTTCTTCGTTGCGGCCTTCCAGCTGGCGTTTTTACCCACGCCGGCATCTTCGCTGGAAGCACATTCTTTGACCTATCGGCTTTTGTTCACGCTTGTTATGATGGTGTTCATCTTTGTTCCGGCGCTGTATCTGATGAGCGACAGAAGGCCTTTGCGTCGCCTGGTGCCCGTGCTTGCTTCGGTGTCTTTGCGCAAGGAACTGCTTGCGTGTGCTCTTTCATTTTGCTGCGCGTTTTTTCTTCTTGCCCTTCTTGGTGTGGCGCTTCCTTCGGGTGTCTAGTGCAGCTATATCGCCGCGCAGCCCTGCGGTTGACCAGTTGTTTTTCCCCGAAAAGAAAGCCCTTCTTAGCCGGCAGCTAATGCATTGAAAAGCCCCTCTGTTTAACATGAGTGCAGCAATGTTAACGCGCTTATGCGCAGACCGAAGGGGAAAAGATGTCAGATCAAAACAACCAGCCGCCACAAAACGTAAGCGGCGCGGTGCCCGCAAATGCTCCTGTACCCGTGCCGCAGAAGCCCTGCAAAAAATGCGGCGCTTCCATGCCGAAATTTGCGGATGTGTGCCCGGCGTGTGGTGCCAAGCAGAAGCCGTTTTACAAGCGCGCATGGTTCTGGGTGCTTATCGTGTTGGTGCTTGTGTTGCTGGGCATGGGAAGCTGTGTGGGTGCCTGCAGCACGGCGGCCAGCGAAGCTTCGATTTCAACTTCCGATAAAGCAACTTCGGAAGCCGCACCCAGCAGTGATGGCGCTGCGAAAAACGAAGCTGCCGCACCCGAAAAGTCGAAGGAAAAATATACGCTTGCCAACGAAGCCTTGGTGGACAAAGGCTATGGCATGTATGGCGTCAGCGGCACCTTCACCAATTTGACCGACAAGGAAATCGGCTATGTGCAAATAACGTATTCCCTGTTGGATGCCGATGGCGCGCAAGTGGGCACGTCTTTGGCTAACACCTCGAACTTGGCCGCTGGTGGTATATGGAAGTACGAAACGGTAGGAACCACTTCAGGAGATGCTGTGGCCGTTTCGTTCAAAATGTCAAAAGTTACCGGTTTTTAGCAACACCCATCCAAAAGAAGGCATCCTTGCCTGATTGACCCTCGGTGCCAAGCGCGCGCGTGATACGATAAGCACTACACAATCACGCGCGCGCTTTGGCTACGCCGAAAGGATGGGAAGCTGTGTTTATTCGCCTGTATCGGGTTTTTCCTCTTTTGGTGGTACTGGGCATTATTGCCGTGATAGTTTATTTGGTCGTGATGTTTCGCACATCGCCCAACCACGCCAAAGAAGTGCTTATCAAAGCCTTCACCTGGCTTACCGGCGCGCTTTCGGCATTCTTTTTGCTTGTCACCCTCTATGCGCTGGCCGAACACAACCTTCCCATGACCGATTTAGCCTCAAGCTTTCTAATCACGTCTGCCCTGGCCTTGGGCATCACCACTATATGCCGCATGGTGTTTCTGCACCGCCATCCCCAATATCGCCCCAAACCCATAAAAACAACCTGGGGCAAACGCAAGAAGTAGTATCACTTATGTATCACTTAGGTATCATTTACGAAAGTGATACGCAAGTGATACACTAACTGATACACGACAGCGGCGCGTGTTCGCAACCA
>JAVVPE010000016.1:0-32653 GCA_036655915.1 Raoultibacter sp. | reverse complement strand
CCCAACACATCACCCTTCCCTTCCCTTCCCTTCCCTTCCCTTCCCTTCCCTTCCCCACGGCCTGCGTTTTATGTTAATTTGCAATTTATGCAACGATGAGCGGGAAACTCTCAGATAATGGAAGAAGTGCCTACAAGCGAACCATGCTAGGCACGAGGCATTCGCCGGAAGAGGTGGATGCGCAAACATTCGCGCTGCGGTCAAAATGCGGCCGCAACACCAAGAGAGATTTCCGGAGATTATGACAGAAAATTTTAACGACCTCGGTCTTTCCGAGATGAGCCTTGCCGCAGTCAAACGCCTGGGCTACACTTCCCCCACCCCCGTACAACAGCAGGCGATTCCCCTGGTTTTAGAAGGGCGCGACCTGATTGCTGCCGCTAAAACCGGCACAGGGAAAACCGCGGCCTTCGCGCTGCCTGGCATGAATAACTTAGGGCACGTGCAACATGGCCAAGGCCCGCTTATGCTGGTGGTCAGCCCCACGCGCGAACTCGCTTCACAAATTGCCGCCGTCTGCGAAACTATTGCGGCGAGCACCCATCACCGCGTGTGCACCGTTGTAGGCGGCATGTCTTACGACCCGCAGATTAAGAAGCTGAAAAACGGCGTCGACGTTTTGATCGCCACCCCTGGCCGCTTGATCGACCTGATGGAACGACGCGCCGTGCGCCTTAACAATGTGACGCTGCTGGTGTTAGACGAAGCTGACCGTATGCTTGACATGGGCTTTTTGCCACCCATGAAAAAAATTATCGCGGCGACACCCACGCAGCGCCAAACCATGCTGTTTTCTGCCACCATCGATCGCAAAATTATGAACAGCGTGGGCTACCTGCTCAAAGACCCGGCCTTTGTCGAAATTGCTCGCAAGGGCGAAACAGCCGACACCGTTAAACAATACATTTTGCGCACGCCACAAACGCGGAAACCTGAAGTGCTGTGTGCGCTGCTGCAAGAAAAGGGGTCATCGCGCGTGATCGTATTCGCCCGCACCCGTTCGCGTGCTGATTCCTGCACACGCCGCCTGCGCAAGGCCGGATTTGCCGCCGAAGCAATCCACTCCGATCGCTCGCAGGCGCAACGCAAGCGCGCCCTCGATGGCTTCAGCAAGGGAAAAACCGATATTTTGGTGGCCACCGACGTGTTGGCGCGTGGCATCGATGTCAGCAATGTCGATTACGTTATCAATTACGACCTGCCCGATATGCCGGAAGATTACATCCATCGCATCGGCCGCACAGGGCGTGCCGGCGAAGAGGGATTCGCGGTTTCGTTTGTGACCCCTGAAGCGCGCGTAACACTGCACGACATCGAAAAGCTGTTGGGTAAACAGTTGACGGAAATGACGCTGAAAAATTTTGACGTAGCAGCTGCCGATGCTTCTGCCGCGCAACGCGCCACCGCAGCAAGCGGGCGCCGCGACCCCGAACTGGCGCAGGCCGCTTCGGAATACGAGAAATCGAAACGTCGCAAGGCTGGACGCAAAAATGGCGCATCATCGACGATGACGCCTGGCAACGGTGGTGGCCAGGCGCAGGCGGGGCAGGGCAAGCACAGCCATGCCAACAACAATCAAACGCGCAAGCAAAACCCGGGCAGAAAACCGAACAACTCTGCCGGTGCCAAACGCGCGGGCGCACCCGCGCCAAACGGCCCCAGCAAAGGCCGGTCCGCATCCGGCAAGCCCGATTTGCGCCCCGGCCGCGCCCACCGCGCAGCGGTCGCTTCGAAGAAGCGCAGCTACTAGCAGGTATCCGTGCGGTGCCCCAAACCCCCGAGGCGCTTAAAACTTCCTGAAGCGTTCGTAGCGTTGGTCAAGCAGCTGTTCGACTGATTGACCGGCAAGCTCTTCGAGGGATTTCACCAGATAGCCACGCACGCAGGCCGCGCTCACTTCGGGATTGACATGCGCAGGGGCCTCACCTTCCCCTATGACCGCATCAACGATTCCGCTGGCGTAGGCCTGCGCTGCGCTCATCTTCATGGCCGCAGCCGCTTCAGGCGCACGCGAGCGATCCTTCCACAGAATGGACGCGAACCCTTCGGGGGAAAGCACCGAATACACGGCGTGTTCCAGCATGGCCACTTTGTCGGACAGCGCCAGGGCAAGCGCGCCGCCACTGCCCCCTTCGCCCAAAATCACGCTTACAACCGGCACGCGCAGCCCGGCAAATGCCAGCAAGTTATCGGCGATCGCATTGCCCTGGCCACGTTGTTCGGCTTCCGTGCCGCAAAAAGCACCCTGCGTATCCACCAAGCACACAAGGGGGCGCCCGAACTTTTCTGCCTCGCGGGCAAGGCGTAGGGTTTTACGGTAGCCTTCTGGCTGCGGGCAGCCAAAGTTGCGCGCCACCCGCTCGGTCACGTCGCGCCCCTTTTCCTGGGCAAGCACGGTTACGGGGACCCCGGCAATCCACCCGATGCCCGCCATGATGGCAGCGTCATCGCCAAAGGCGCGATCCCCATGCAGTTCGATGAAGCCATCCACGATGTGGTCGATGTAGAAACGCGCCGTGGGACGCGCCGTGTTGCGCGCAAGCTTGACGCTTTCCCAGGCCGGATTGCCCGGGCCACCAGCGGGTGGCGCACACATCACAGCAGGCTCTTGTGCCCCCAGCATCGCTGCCAGTGCCGGTGCCGGCAGCGGAGCCGGGTGCGCCGCCGTCCGTTTGCGCTTGCCGCCAGCAAACAGGCGCTTGCGGGGCGTGGGGGCCAGCCACTGGGAAGCTTGCAGAAACAAGTGCTTCATCTGCGGCATCATGCCATAAGTAATCGTGTTGTAGGTGGCGGATTGCCCTTGCAGGTTTTCGTTGACAGCCGCATAGCTTAAACGATACCCATCGACCAGCGCGCACTGCCCCGCCTGGGCAACGTGGAGGGCAAGGATGTGCGCCAGGCGCTGGCGCAGATCGGCCCGCGTCACAATCGCATCGATCAAACCATGGTCAAGGGCAAACTGCGCCGTTTGAAACCCTTCGGGCAAACGCTGCTTGATAGTATCTCGAATCACCCGCTGCCCGGCAAACCCGATGAGCGCACCGGGTTCTGCCAAGATGATATCGCCCTGCATGGCAAACGACGCGGTAACCCCGCCCGTTGTGGGATCGGTAAGCACGGAAACATACAGCAATCCCGCTTCGCCATGGCGCCCCAGCGCGCAGCTGATCTTGGCCATCTGCATAAGCGACGCCAAACCCTCCTGCATACGCGCGCCGCCCGAGGCGCACACGATAACAAGGGGCAGTTGTTCGCGCGTCGCACGTTCGACGCTGCGGGTAATTTTTTCGCCCACAACCGAACCCATCGATCCCATGAAAAACTGTGATTCCATGATGCAGACTGCGAAGCGGATGCCCGCGAGCGTGGCCACCCCACAGCGCACCGCTTCTTCCAGCCCGCTTTTTTCCCGCACGCTTTCCAGCTTGTCAAGATACCCGGGAAAGGCCAGGGGATCGGCGCTATCCAAGGCGCCATCGAATTCCTGGAAGCTGCCCGCGTCAAACACGTCGTTGATGCGTTCTGTCGATGACATGCGGTGATAGTGGCCGCAAGAGGGGCAGATAAAGTGATTGGCGCGCAAGTAGGCTGCATCGAAGAACAGGCCGCAACCGCCACAGGCCTTCCAATCGCGAGCCCGGCGCGCCCCCGAAGCTTCGCAGGCAAGCCAGCCCAGCGTGGGGTGGGCGCAATCAAGCGGATAAAACACGCGGCAGCCGCCCTGTGCAAGGCGCGCAAAATCATCTTGCGGGGCTACAGCTGCGGGTGCCGCGTTGTCCTTCGCGCTATCGGCGGCAGGAAGCGCGACAAGAATGGCCGTGGCCTTACACGACTGCGCCGCTTGCAGCAGGGCATACTCGTTGCGATACAGCGCATCGCTGTGGGTTTGCGCCAAACACACCTGGTGGCGGGCTGGCGCAAGGTAGTCGGCGCCGGCGCAATCAGACGTATAGGTAAGCCACGCCTCAAGCCCGGCTTCCCCCACGGCACGCACGATTTTCTTCGCAGCAGCGCCGTAAGTTACCAGCAGCACGCGCTCGTGTTCACGCGCAATCGCTTCCAAGGTGTAAGTGAGCGCGGCCTGCCCCAAACCGGCAAGGGTCGTGCCCTCCGAGGCAAACAGCTCTTCGGTGGTGATGCCGCCAACCAACTGGGGTTTCAGGGGTTGACGCGGAACGGTGATGTAGTTTTGCTGCGTGTGGCGTTTCATATTCGCTTCACCTATCGCTGTGGCTTGGACGTATCCAGCACATATTTTTGTAGCGCCGTTGCGGCAAGCTGCCCGGCCACCGTGGCGCGCACTTCGGCCACGCACATGCGCGAGCCCGATTTGAGCAGGCTTGCTTCAAGGCGTACGGTGTCGCCGGGGGCTACCTGGTGGCGAAATTTAGCCTGATCGATGCCGGTTAAAAAGCCAATCGACCCTTCGCCACCGCGCGCGACCAGGATGCAAAACGATGCCGCCTGCGCCAAAGCTTCCATCAAGATAACTCCGGGAAGTACCGGATGCTGGGGAAAATGCCCCTGGAACAAGGGCAAATCTTGCGCCACATCCAGTTCGGCCACGATGGACACTCCTGGCTCACAGGCGATCACGCGCGTCAGCCACAAAAAGGGATCGCGGTGGGGCAACACGGATTGAATAGCTGCGCGGTTGCAGGGAAATACCAAGGTTTCATCCATCGTTATTCCTCGCTGCCCGCGCGATAAGGGGAAAACGCCAGCGCGCCATTGTGCCCGCCAAATCCAAGCGACGTGCTAAGCGCGACGGCCTGCGGGTAGTTGCGCCGAGGCTCGCTCAACACCGTAACGGGGCAGTCGGGATCGGCCTGGGCAAACCCTGCCGTGGGCGGCACGGTGTCGCGCGCCACAGAAAGCGCGCACACAATCGCTTCAAGCGCACCTGCCGCACCCAGCGTGTGGCCGATGGATCCTTTGATCGACACGACAGGCACCTCTTTGCCCGCCTGCCCACACAGCCCGATAAGCGCCGCAGCTTCCGTGCGATCATTGACCGGGGTTGAGGTGCCATGCGCGTTGAGATGCCCCAGGTCGGCCGGGGTAAAGCCGCCTTCCGCTAGCGCATCACGCATGGCGCGCGTGGCCGCTTCGCCATCGGGGGCGGGCGAAGTCATGTGATGGGCATCGCCCGTTGACCCAAAGCCGGTGATTTCGGCAATGATGTGTGCATTGCGGGCACGGGCGTGCTGCAGCGATTCCAACACGAGAGCGCCGGCACCTTCCGCCGCCACAAAACCGCTGCGGCGCACATCGAAGGGGCGACTGGCGCCGGTGGGGTCGGCCTCTTTAGTAAGCGCGCCCAAGTTGCCGAAGCCCGCAATGCACATCGGCGTCACGGATTCTTCGGTGCCGCCCGCAAGTGCTGCATCGGCATAGCCAAAACGGATAAGGCGATAAGCTTCCCCGATGCAGTGGGTGCCCGTCGCACACGCCGTAACGATGCTGCTGCATTCCCCGCGCAGGCCGTAGCGGATGGCAAGGTTTCCCGCGGCCATGTTTGAAATCATCTGCGGAATGAACAGGGGGCTCACGCGTTTGGGGCCGCGGTCGAAATAGGCGCGATGGTCGCGTTCCAACACTTCGATGCCGCCCATGCCCGAACCGAACACACACGCGATGCGCGTCGTATCTTCGGCCGTCAAATCCAGCCCGCTTTGCGCGATGGCCTCATCGGATGCCACCATGGCATATTGGATGAAACGCCCCAAGCGGCGCGCTTCCTTTTTGGAAAAACCCGCAGCCTCAGCATCATAGCCAGGAATTTCCCCGGCGATTTTCACTTCGAAGTCTTCGGTATCAAAACGGGTCAGAGGCCCCAGGCAGCAGCGCGCATCCATAAGCGCTTCCCACAGCGCATCGACGCCAAACCCGGCCGGGCTCAGTGCTCCGCAGCCCGTGATGACCACGCGCTGAAGCTCTACTGTTTTCTGTGCGCTCATAAAGACATCCCTCCGTCGACACCAATAACCTGACCGGTAATGTATCCCGCCTGCTCACTGGCAAGAAAGCAAACAAGAGCCGCCACATCTTGCGGCGCGCCAAACCTTTTGCTGGCTATGCGCGCACGCACGCCTTCCTGCTGCGCTTCGCTTAAAGCCGCCGTCATGTCGGTTTCAATAAAGCCGGGGGCAACAGCGTTGACGGTAATGTTGCGTGCAGCCACTTCACGCGCGAGCGCTTTGGAAAGGCCGATAAGCCCCGCCTTGGACGCCGCATAGTTGGCCTGCCCCGCGTTGCCCGCCACGCCGACGATACTGCTCATGTTGACGATGCGCCCGAAGCGCTGCTTCATCATAAGAGGCGTGGCCGCGCGGCAGCAATTGAAGGCGCCTTTCAAGTTTGTGGAAATGACCGCATCGAAATCCTCTTCCTTCATGCGTGCAAGCATTCCGTCGCGCGTGATGCCGGCGTTGTTCACCAACACATCCAGGCGGCCAAAGGCGGCGTGTGCCTGGCCCACCAGTTCTGTTGCCTGGGCAAAATCAGACACATCCGCGCGCAGGGCAAGGGCGGTAATGCCATAGCTTGCGCGCAGATGAGCCGCCAGTTCTTCGGCTGCCTGCGCGCTTGCGGGGCTGGCGTAATTGATGGCTACGTTGTGCTTGGCCTGTGCCAGCGCAAGCGCGATAGCCCGGCCAATACCCCGGCTTGAGCCGGTGACAAGAGCCGCCCGTGGGGCTTCTATCTGAGTTTCATCCATGTGTGTTCTCCTATAAAGCGCGGGGCATAAGGCCTCTACGCCGAAGCGATTGCTTCTAAATCGGCAGCAGTTTCAAGCTTGCTGCGGTTCAAGTTTTTGTCGATGCGGCGCACTAAATTCGTAAGCACACCACCGGTGCCCACCTCAAGAAAAGAGGTGATTCCCTGAGCAGTTAAGCTTGCGATACCCTGGCTGAAGCGCACGGGATGCGTCAGATGGTCGGCAAGGCGACAGCGCAGCTCTGCCGCGTCAATCGCGCTGGCGTCGGTGTTGCAGATGAGGGGTGCGCAGGGTTGTGCGAAGCTGCAGGTGGCAAGAAAATCCGAAAACGCGCGGGCGGCAGGTGCCATGAGCGGGCTGTGAAATGCCCCCGCACACGCCAGGCGCGCGCTGCGCTTTCCCTGTGCGCTCCAGGCGGTGGTTGCGCGCTCGATTGCGGCACATGACCCCGAAATAACAATTTGACCGGGGCAATTGTAGTTTGCTATAACCAGCACTTCCCCTTGCGCGCAGGTGTCACACAACGCTTGGACGCACGCTTGATCGGCACCGATTAAAGCACACATGGCTCCGGGTGCTTCGCGCAGCGCGTCGTCCATGCAGCGCGCCCGCACATCAAGTAAGGTGAAGGTGTCTTCTAGGGAAAGCACGCGTGCAGCGCCCAGCGCGCTTATCTGCCCCAGGGAAAAGCCCAGGAAGGCCGCTGGTTCAATCGCGCGTGCGCGCAGCGCTGCCACCAGCGCCAACGATGTTGTCGCAACCGCCGCCTGAGCCGCCCGCGTTTCATCGAGTGCGGCAGCATCAGCGCTGGTGCACAGCGCGGCAACATCGAAGCCGAACACATCGGAAGCACACTCAAACACTTCAGCCGCCGGGGCAAGGCCCACCACGGTGGCGGCCATTCCCGGGCGCTGAGTGCCCTGCCCGGGAAACAACCAGGCGCAGCGCGCGTCGTGCGCAGCGTTCATCGAGCTGCCCTTGCAGCGTTTGCGCGCGCCATCTGAGAAAGATCAAGCACGCCTAATGCCTGCGCTTCGCGCATGATATCGGCTAAGGCCTGCGCGGCGGTTTTGCAATCGTGCACAAGACACGCCGACTGCCCCGCCATAAGCGAACCGGTTTCCACATCGCCTTCAACCGCACGATGCAGCGACCCAGCAAAAGCAGCTTCGAGCGCAGCGGAATCGGAGCCGCCCGCTTCAAGCTTGCGCATTTCGCGCGCAAAAGCATTTTTTAAGCCACGCACCGGATGCCCACTGGCCCGCCCGGTAACGATCGTGTCGGAATCCTTGGCGCTAAGCACCTTGTGCTTGTAGGCATCGGCGATAGTGCATTCCTCAACGGTCAGAAAGCGCGTACCCATCTGCACCGCTTCGGCACCCAGCGCAAATGCAGCACACATACCGCGGCCATCGGCAATACCACCGGCGGCAATAACGGGGATTTGCACGCTGTCGCACACGCGTGGCACCAGGCACATCGTCGTGATTTCGCCGATGTGACCTCCCGCTTCACAGCCTTCGGCGATAACCGCATCGGCACCGCAGCGCTCCATACGTGCCGCCAGCGCAGCCGACGCCACCACGGGCACCACTTTGCAGCCCGCTTCTTTCCACAAGGGCACATAGGCCGAAGGGCTGCCGGCCCCCGTCGTAATCACATCGACGTGCTTATCTGCCAAAAGTTGGGCGATTTCGGCAGCTTGCGGATTCATCAGCATAAGATTGACGCCGATAGGTTTATCGGTGGCAGCGCGGGCAAGATCGATCTGTTGCGCAATCCAGGTCAGGGGTGCCGCGCCGCAGGCAATGATGCCCAAGCCACCCGCCGCGCTGACCGCGCTGGCCAAAGAGGCGTTGGCCACCCACGCCATGCCCCCCTGAATGACGGGCACTTCAATGCCCAGAAGTTCGGTTACCCGCGTGGATAAACCGCCGCATGCAGCCGCCGCCCCATCGCCTTGTTCTTTGAATTCGCTCATCACGGGCAGGCCTACAAAGAATCGATGTAGGTTACCAGGTCACCGATGGTGGCCAAACCATCCGGTTCACCGAATTCAGTGTTGCAACGCTCTTCTAAATCGCAGATAAGCTCGACCATATCAAGCGAATCGACGCCCAAAGATTCAAGCGTCACCTCGGCACTTGCCGCCTCAGGGGCAATATCGAGATTTTCCTGCAAAACATCCTGCACAATCTTCAAAGTGTCTGCCATGATTCGTGTCCTTCCACCTACATACCTTGTTTGTCTAATATTTAGTTTAACTAACTATTAAAGTGTAAGGATACAGCCAGAAATACGCAAGCAAATCCACATTTTCACAACAACCCGCCGTCAGGTTGAATTCAACAACAGAAAAGACAGGCGGTCTGTGACGAGTCAGATAGGCATGAAAGACCGAGGAGCCTGAAGAGAGCGTACTCCCTGTACGCGAACGAAGGCAACGAAAGTCTTGAACGCCTAGCTGGCCGCCACAGCCCGCCGTCAGGTTAAACACCTAGCTGGCCGCCACAACCCGCCGTCAGGTTAAACCTTCGAAGAAGGTTTTAACCCGTGCTAGGGCTGCGGCAAGCACTTCTTCTTCTTCAAGAGAAAGCCCCACAAGTGCTTGATCGATCATATCTTTATGGAAGAGCTCGTGGGCGCGATACACCTTGCGCCCCTGACACGTCAGCGTGATAAAAACCTGGCGGCGATCGGCTTGGCCGCGACGTCGTTCAACCAAGCCTTTGGCAACAAGTTTGTTGATGGCTACCGTCAGCGTTGCAAGCGTCACGTTCAGGCGTGCGGCAACCGCGCTCATGGGGTTTTCTTCGTGTAAGCCCACCGCGACAACCGTGTGTATTTCAGACATGCTGAGCCCTTTGGTGAAGCGATTTTGGAGGGATTTTTCCTCCACGCTCAAAATGGAGTTGAAAGTGCCCGAAAGCAAATCGTCAAGTTCATGACGGCGCCTTTTCGCGGCATCATCAATCGGCTTGTTTTCCCCTTGCATTTGAGCCACAGCGCTCACCTTCCTTGTATGCGCTATTCGTTAAGCGGTGCAGCAGCAAGACCGATAACGCCCAGCCCCAAATGCGTCGTGATCGTCGCACCACAATCATCAATAGCTGCCAGTTCAAAATCAATACCCGCTTCGCGCAATGCGGCCACCAATCGCTGCGCTTCAGGCAGGTTACGCGCCTGCAAAACGCGGATACGCAGAGCGCCGTGTTCCTCACTGTACACCTTAAGTCGCTCAACATAGCTTTTGATGATACCTTTATTGCCCTTCACGCGGTCGAGTACAACCAGGCGGCCGGTATCATCGAAACCGAATACCATTTTGATGTTGAGCATCATAGCCTGCTGGGCCTGGTCGGCGGTAATGCGACCACCGCGCAGAAGATGATCAGTTGTGTCGGGGGAAATAAATTGGAGGATTTTTGCACAATAGGCGTGCAAAACCACCAAGGCTTCATCTAAAGAAAGGCCGGCATCGCGCAGTTCACAGGCCTTTTGTGTCAAAATCCCCAGCGTTGTCGTCGTGCCACAGGAATCAAAGCGCTCCACCCGCGCAGCGCATTGCCCCGCAGCAATTTCGGCAGAATCCAGCGTGCCCGAAAGGGGGGCGGCAATGTGCAAGGAAAGGATTTCGCTTTGCCCCGCCGCCACAAGCTTTTCATAGACGGCAGAAAAAGCAGAGGGGGCAGGCTGCGATGTGCCGAAACTTTGCGCACCGGAAGCGATGTAGTCGTAGAAAACTTCCGAAGAAATATCTTGCTGGTCAGCAAAAGAATCATCGCCCATCATCACCTGCAAGGGCACCATGAATACTCGCTTGTTTTCATATTCGGCGTGCGACCAATCACAGGTAGAGTCGACAACGATTGCAAAGTGCTCCATGAATGTCCTTTCAATAAGCGCGCATTAAGTTGTTCCATACTACCCACTGTGGCCACCCTGTGGCATGTCGATTCGCCAAAAGGGCAGCGACTACACGCGAGAACCATCCTTGCGAGAAGATAGCTTGAAATCAAGCTTGCGCTGGCGCGGATTCGCTGCCTCCAACACAACACTCACCCGCTGCCCCAGGCGATACAGCGTGCCGCTTTCCTGGGCGCACAGCGTGTGACGCACGGGATCTAAAGCAAAATACTCATCTTCCAAAAAGCGCATCGGCACCAGCCCTTCGGCCGTGTTTTCCAAGCGCACGAAAAAGCCGTAGGTGGCAACGCCCGAAATCACGCCTTCAAACGTTTGCCCGATAGCGCGCTGCATATATTCCACCAGCTTCATCTGCTGGGTTTCGCGCGCCGCCGCCTCGGCGATACGCTCCATTTTAGAAGCGTGTTCGGCCAGCCAGCCAAGGGCACTTACCTGCTGATCAAACAGCTCAGATTTCCCCAGAAGGTGCGCTTTGAGCATACGGTGTACCACCAGGTCGGGGTAGCGCCTGATAGGACTGGTGAAATGGGTGTAGGCCGCCGATGCCAGCCCATAATGGGGTTCGCAGACACCTTTGTAAACCGCACGCTTCATCGAACGCAGCACCAGCGAGGACACCAGCTCTTCTTCGGGTCGCCCCTTACTTGCACGCAGCACTTCTTGCAAACACGCCGGCTGCCCCGCGATAAAATCGGCTACGGGAAGGGTTTTATAGGCAGGAAATTCTTGCAACACCGGCACCAATTCGGCCAAACTTTCGGCCGCCGGCGCTTCATGCACCCGGTACATACACGGAAATTCCGCTTGCTGCATAAACCGCGCCACCGTGTTGTTGGCTAGGATCATAGCCTCTTCGATACAGGCTGTGGCCTGCGTCTTTTTCCGCAACAGCACTTCAAGCGGTGCGCCTTCATCATCGAGCAGCACCTTTGCCTCGGTGGTCTCGAAATCCATTCCCCCCGCACGCGTGCGCGCCGCAGCCAGCTTTTCGGCCAGCCCCGCAAGCGCCAAAATGCGCCCTTCGACCGCTTGAGCGTCAGCGCCCGCTGCCGGCTGTTGCCCTTCGATAATATCTTGCGCCACTTCGTAGCTAAGGCGCGCCTTCGATTCGATGAGCGCGGGATAAAAATCGCTGCGCACGACACGCGCCTGCGCATCCAAATACATATCCACCGTGAAAACGCGCCGCACCTGATGGGGCACAAGCGAACAGATATCCGCCGAAAGCTCTTCGGGCAGCATCGGGATCACCCGATCCACCAAATACACGCTTGTTGCCCGGCGGCGCGCATCAAGATCAAGCGATGATCCCCATTCCACATAATGCGAAACATCGGCAATATGCACACCCAGACGCAGCAGCCCATCGACTTCATCCAAGGAAAGAGCGTCATCGAAATCGCGCGCATCACGCGGATCGACCGTAAAGACTAAACGCTCGCGTATATCACGATAACCGCAGGCCAAGGCACCCGGCACATCAACGCAGGCCGCGCGTGCCTGTTCAAGGGACGCGGGTGAAAAATGTGTTTCCAGCTTGTGGTGGGCAATCACCAAATCGATATCAAGGCCCGCTTTGCCCTCATAGCCCAAAACCTCTTCGATAACACCGGTAGCAGCCGTATTACGCGAAGGATATTCCACGATGCGCACGCGTACGATAGCGCCATTTTCAAGGCTTGGATTATCTTTGGCCAAGGTGAACACATCGTAGGGAATTTTGGCATCTTCGGGCACAACGACGCCGAAAGGTTCGGCTATTTCATAGCGTCCAATCAGGCAATCTTGACCGCGCGCAACCACGCGCACCACCCGCGCTGCCACACGATCTTGCGCCCGATGTGCCGCCTTCGACCCGGGAGCATTCCCTTTGATGTCAACGACTTCGACCCTATCACCATCGAAAGCGGCACCCATCTTGGCTTCCGGAATATAGAACTCCCCTTCAGCGGTGTGCACAAAGCCATAGCCATGCGAAGTGACAGCAAGCACACCCTGCGGGTTAGCACGCGCATGCCTTCGTGTTTTAGCACGTGATTTTGAGTGACGCCGCGACACGCCGGCCTACCGGGCAATCAGGGATTGGGCGGTTTCGATGGCAGCCATTTTCTGAGTATCGCTTGTGGCGTCGGCCGCCAGGCCCGCAGGAATTGCGGGGGTAACCCCCACTTCGTTGATGATGTGGCCCAAGGGGCTTAAGTAATGCGCAGCTGTATAGCGCAGCGCCCCACCAAACGAAAGCGGATGCACCACCTGCACGGCACCCTTTCCCAGCGTCGCTTCGCCCACAAGGGTAGCGCGCTGGTTGTCCTGCAGCGCGGCAGCCAAAACCTCCGATGCGGCAGCGGTATTTCGATTCACCAACACCGCCAGCGGCAGCGCCGTTACCGCATCCCCCGTAGCCTTTTTCGTCGTTGTGCCATCCACCGTTTCAATCTGCATGATGACACCGCTTTTCACAAAAAGCGATGCAATGTTGACGGCCTGGGTCAAATAGCCGCCAGGGTTGTCGCGCACATCTAGCACAAGGGATTGCGCGCCTTGGGATTGCAAATCAACGATGGCCTGGCGCACCAACACATCGGAATCCTGGGTAAGCTGCCTTACCTTGATAACACCCACTTTATTAGACATTTCAGTGGTAACGTTGGCTTGCGCGTAAGGGGAACAGGCCAGCGTTGTAGTAAATTCCTTACCACCTTCCGCCTCAAGCGCGGAAGGACGTCGCCAGGTGACAATGGCGGTCGATCCATCCTCGCGCGAAAGCGCCTTTACCGTTTCGGTAAGCGACCAGTTGTCGCGCACCCCATCGATAGCCACCACGAAATCTCCCACCTTCACACCCGCGGTGTCGGCAACCGATCCGGTAAAAACATCAACGGCATAGCTTTGCCCCTTGTATTCACCGAACAGCACGCCGATGCCGGCATATTTGCTGGCGGTATCCTCAAGGTAGGCGCTGTAGTGCGCTTCATCGAAATAGCGCAGATAGGGATCTTTTGTGGAAGCAGCAAAGGCATCGAGCACCTGAAGCGTCGCTTCGTTGAGATCGTAGGAATCCAGGCTATCTTGGGCGATAACCCCTTCCACTTCCGCCACGCGTGCGGAAAGCGAATTATAGGTGTTTCCCGTAACCGTGGCACCCGGATTCTTTTCGGTTGCAACGGTAAGCGAGGTGAACCCCAGATTTGTGAGCAAGGAAGCATTGCCGCGCACGAGAAAGCCTGCGAAAAAAGCTAAGCACACGCAGAGGAAAATCGTCAAACAGCCGATAATCTTCTTGTTGCGTGCGCTTACTGCTTCAGCTTTTTGTAGCCCATGTTGTCCCAACAGGTCTGATCGTCTTCTTTCTTGTATAAACCGACTAGACCTTCAGGTAACGACGCATCGCCAAGAGCGAGCCCAAAAGACCAATAACAAGGCCGGCTACAAACAGTGCCCCATAAATGAGAACGAAGGTTTGTATACCCAAATCAATAGGCAGCCATTGTAGCGCATTTGCAACCTGGGGAAGAGCAAAGTTACGCATCAGTTCCAAGCTGCCAATGGCCAAAAGCGCCCCAATTACCGCATGCAGGGACCCTTCCATCAAAAACGGTCCGCGGATAAACCCGTTGGAGGCACCCACAAGACGCATGATGGCGATTTCCTTGCGACGAGCCAAAATAGCCAATCGGATCGTATTGTTGATGAACACGAAGGCAATAAAGATGAGCAGACCGATGAGCGCGATTCCCACATAACGCACGTAATTCGTAAGCGAGAACAGCTTATCGACCGTCTGTTGCCCGTATTTCAGCGAATCAGCCGGCTTGCTGGGATTTTCGGCAATGGCCTTAAAATCGTTATTGTCTTCGATGGATTTTGCGACCGCTTCAACCTTTTGCGGATCATCGAGTTCGACATCGATTGAAGCCGGCAGCGGGTTTTGGCCATCAAGCTGGTCAACAATATCGGGGTTCGACGTCATGGAGTTTTTGAACTTATCAAGCGCCTGATCTTTGGTGGTAAATCCAACGGACGCGACACCATCAAGACCCTTTATGTAGTTTTCCACCTTAGAAACCTGAGCATCGCTGGCATCGTCGGCAACAAACGCCGTGATGGAAACCTTGTCTTCCACCGAAGAAACCACGTTTTCAATAACGCCACCGCCGACCAAAAACACGCCGATAATAAGCAGCGACAAGAAAATCGTGACGATAGAACCCAATGTTGTTGAAAGGTTGCGAGTAAAGCCCGTGAGTGATTCTTTGAGAAAATAAAAGAAACTAGACATCGAAACCGTACACCCCCCTATCCTGATCGCGGGTGAGGTGGCCCTTGTCCAAAGCGATGACGCGACGGCGCATATTGTCAACCATTTCGCGGTCGTGCGTGGCAACGAGCACCGTGGTACCCGTACGATTGATGCGTTCGAGCAAATCCATGATGCCGCGTGAAGTTTGCGGGTCGAGGTTGCCGGTCGGTTCGTCGCAAATGAGCATCGGCGGGCGGTTGACGATGGCGCGCGCAATGGACACGCGCTGCTGTTCGCCGCCAGAAAGCTGGTCGGGACGCTTATTCAACTTATCTTGCAAGCCGACAAGACGCAATACTTCAGGAACCTGCGTCTTAATGACGTGGCTGGATTTGCCGATTACCTCAAGCGCAAACGCAACGTTTTCAAACACCGTTTTGTTGGGCAGCAACTTGAAATCCTGAAACACACAGCCGATGTTGCGGCGCAAATAAGGCACACGCCAATTGCGCATGGCCGACAAATCTTCATTAGCAACAAAAATATGACCACTCGACGGCTTTATTTCGCGGATGAGCATGCGGATGAATGTTGATTTGCCAGAACCGGAATGGCCGACCAAAAATACAAATTCGCCCGCATATATCTGCAGGGTTATATCGTTGAGCGCTGGTTTGGTGGGTTGGGCGGGATACACCTTATTGACATGGTCAAAGGTAATCACGGGTGTACCCATCATCTGAGGTGCATCGTCGACGTTGAGCGTCGGCAATGATTGTGAGAGCTGCGAGGCTGCCTGGCGCGCAGGTGCCGCATGGGCACCGCTACGCGGCGCGCCCCCAAGGCTGTTCGGGTTTGTCACAGAATGCTCCGTTCAAATAGTGATATGCTGAGACAGGTTTATTCTAGCATTTCTTCGGATTTGCACGCAGCGTCTTCACAGCTTCAACAATGGCGGCGCCGTCCATGTCGAAATGAACCAGAAGCTCTTCAAAACTTCCCGACGTACCAAACACATCTTGCATACCGATGCGCTTGCAGGGGCAGGGCAGTTTTTCAGCCAACAGTTCGCACACCGCAGAACCCAGGCCGCCGATGACGGAATGCTCTTCGGCTGTGACCACGAAGCCCGTTTTGGCAGCAGAGGCTAAAATGCTTGCTTCATCGAGGGGCTTGATAGAAAAGGCATCGATGACTTCGGCAGATATTCCCTGTTCAGCCAGCATATCAGCAGCGATCAGCGCTTCGTTGACTTCAACGCCGCACGCAATGATGCTCACATCGCTGCCTTCGCGCAAAACGCTTGATCCACCCAATTCCATCTTATAGCCCTCATCGTAGACGCAGGGTACTTCGGCGCGCCCCATGCGAATGTAGACCGGGCCTTCCACCTGCGCTGCCAGTTTAATGGCGGCGGCGGCGGCGTTGTAATCGGCGGGCACAAGCACGCGCATCTCGGGCAGCACACGCATGAGCGCGATGTCTTCAATCATCTGGTGGCTTCCGCCGTCTGGGCCCACGGAAATACCGGCATGCGTGGGGGCGATTTTTACGTTGAGCTGGGAATAGCACACCGTGTTGCGGATTTGATCGTAGACGCGCCCCGTCCCAAACACAGCAAACGAACCCGTGTAGGCAATGTGTCCGCAAAGAGCCAATCCCGCAGCAACATCAATCATGTTCTGTTCTGCAATGCCCACATTGAACAGGTGATCTTTATTTTCAGGAGCCGCATCGGCAAATTTCTTCGTCGTGGTAGAACCCGTTAAATCGGCATCGACAGCCACGACCTTGACACCTTCGCGCGCAAGTTCAGCCAGCGTTGTGCCGAAGGCCGCGCGCGTTGCCTTTTTGATTACATTAGCCACACGGCACCCCTTTCTCTTCCAATTCAGCACGTGCAGCGGCGGCTTCTTCCGGTTTGGGAGCCTTGCCGTGCCAGCCCGCTTTATCTTCCATGAAGCTGACACCTTTACCCTTCACCGTTTCGGCAATAACCACGTAGGGTTTGCCCGTTTTCTGCTCGCGCGCGGCGCTGAGCGCAGCCACCACAGCGGCCATATCATGTCCGTCACACGACGCAACTTCCCAGCCGAAAGCCGAAAACTTCACGCCAATATCTTCCGGGGAACACACGTCGCTTACGCAGCCGTCAATCTGCAAGCCATTGTGATCGATGATGGCAACTAAATTGCCTAAGTGCTGATGGGCGGCGAACATAGCTGCTTCCCACACCTGACCCTCTTGGCATTCCCCATCACCGAGCAAGGTAAACACGCGCGCATCGTTTCCTTCAAGGCGCAAACCGCAGGCAAGGCCAGCGGCAATCGAAAGGCCTTGACCCAGCGACCCCGTGCACACCTCTACACCGGGAAGCTTCTTGGAATCGGGGTGCCCCTGCAGGCGCGAGCCCAGCTGGCGCAACGTGGCTAGCTCTTCACACGGAAAATAGCCTGCGTGCGCAAGCGCCGCATACAGCGCTGGCGCCGCATGACCCTTGGAAAGGATGAAGCGGTCGCGCGCATCATCTTCGGGATTTGCCGCATCATGGTGCAGCACTCCCCCCAGGTAGAGCGCGGCCAAAATGTCGGCACAGGAAAGCGACCCGCCCGGGTGCCCGCTGCCCGCGCGGGCAATCATGTCCACAATATCAATACGCAGGGCGTTTGCCTTATTTTCAAGTTCGGTCACGTTCACGTGGATCCCTTTCCTTAAGTGAGCTTTATAAAGCCGCTTTCCATCGATGATACCCTAAAACGAATTCTTCTATTTCGCCATCGAGCACCGCATCAACGTTGCCGGTCTCATGGCCGCTGCGCACATCTTTTACCATCTGGTAAGGATAAAGCACGTAGTTTCGTATCTGGCTGCCAAACGAATTTTCCATCTTAGAACCGCGCAATTCGTTAAGCTCTTCCTCGCGGCGGCGCGCTTCGAGTTCATAGAGCTTACCACGCAAAACGCGGAAGGCCGCTTCCTTATTTTGGAGTTGAGACTTTTCGTTTTGACAGGTAACCACAACCCCTGTGGGAATATGCGTGAGGCGCACGGCGGAATCGGTGGTGTTGACGCACTGGCCGCCCGGACCGCTGGAACGATACACATCGACGCGCACGTCGGCGGGGTTCAAATCAACTTCAATATCATCGGAAAGCACCGGCAGCACCTCAACACCCGCAAAGGTGGTGTGACGGCGCTTTTTGTCATCGGTGGGAGAAATGCGCACCAGACGGTGCACCCCTGTTTCGCTGCACAACATACCGTAGGCGTACTTGCCGCTGACCTGGAAACTTGCCTTATCAAGACCGATGCCCTCGCCCGCCACCACGTCGAGGGGTTTGACTTTCCATCCCTTTTTCTCGGCATAGCGGGTATACATGCGATAGAGCATATCTGTCCAGTCCTGCGCTTCAAGGCCACCCGACCCCGGATTGACCGTCACGATAGCATCGCCGCCGTCGAAGCGGCCCGAAAACCATGAAATGATTTCAAAGCCATCAAGCGTTGTCGAAAGTGTGGAAAGCGTGGCTTCCAGTTCGGCGGCAAATGCGGGGTCTTCCGTGGCCAAATCAGCGGCCACCTGCGCGTCTTCAAGCAAGGAGCAGGCCTGAGCGTAAGCGGCAATCGTGTCGCGCACATCGCTTGCCTGCTTCGACACCTCTTGGGCGGCCGCGGCATCATCCCAGAAATCAGGAGCCGCGATGGCAGCATCGAGGCTTGCAAGCTGCGTTTGCTTATCGTCGATATGCAAGTAACGGCGCGCATCTTCAATACGTGCCGCTACCGCTTCAATACTCATCACATCTTTTTCTGCCATAGATTCGCGCTGTCACTTCCTGTTGCATTCTGCTTACACGTACGTCTTACCCGTCTTGGGCGCAAGGCCAAGCTCTTGCCTGCCCGAAGCTACTTACCTCAAGCTTACTGGTCAGCGCCATGGCATTTTTTGAATTTCTTGCCTGAACCACAGGGGCATAAATCATTGCGCCCCACGTTAGCATAAGGATCCTGCTTATCTTTTTCGTAGGTAATCGCCTTGGCCGTGGGTGCCGCTTTCGGGGCTTGCGCGGGCATACCTTGCGCCTGCGCTGCGGCCTGCTGCGTGCGCATGGTCGATGTGGCCGAAGACGTCAGCGCTTCTTCGGGGGAAGAATAGTTGACCTTGCCCTCAAGCAGGTTTTTTTCTTCCGGCATTTCCTGGACGGCAATTTGCAGACGCAACAAGGTGCGCAAGAAATCTTCGTATAAGGAAGCGGTCATGGAACCAAAGGCCTGATGCGCTTCGTTTTTATATTCCACCAGCGGATCGCGTTGGCCGAAAGCACGCAGGCCGATACCCGACTTCAAATAATCCATTTCCTGCAGATGCGCCATCCAACGCGTGTCGATGATGCGCAGCATGATCTGGGCTTCCAGGTTCTTCATAGCAACAGCACCGAGCATCTCGCCTTTTTCGCTGTAAACCGCCTGGAGGTATTCGCCAATTTCATCGACAAGTTCTTCTGTATCTTCGTCGTGATCGATCGCATCGACCGCAAAATCGTTGCGCCCTGACATATTGGCGACCCACAGATCCACAGCACGCTTATCCCAGTCGTCGCTGGGCACTTTATCGGGGCAGTTTTCGGCCACGACGCTGCCAGCGGCATCAGCAATAATTTCGGGGATGCGGTCGCTTAAATCTTTGCCATCCAAAATGGCATTGCGTTCGCCATAAATAGCGCCACGTTGCAAGTTCATCACATCGTCGTATTCAAGAACATTTTTACGGGCGGCAAAGTGCATGCCTTCCACCTGGCGTTGCGCCGATTCGATGGCCTTTGAAACCATGCCCGCCTGAATGGGCATATCTTCGGGCATATCCGTTTTTTCCATCATGCGACCGATGGATTCCATACGGTTGCCGCCAAACAGACGCATAAGATCGTCTTCCAGCGACAGGTAAAACTGCGTGGTGCCCGGATCGCCCTGGCGGCCGGCACGGCCGCGCAGCTGGTTATCGATACGACGGCTTTCGTGGCGTTCGGTGCCCACGACGCACAGACCCCCCGCGGCGATGACCGCATCGTGTTCGGCGCGCGTCACTTCTTCGGCGCGTGCCAACGCCACAGCGCGCTGTTCTTCGGTGGCTTCTTCCACCACGATACCTTCGGCAAGCAGGTAATCTTCCATCATGATTTCAGGGTTGCCGCCCAGCAAGATGTCGGTACCACGACCGGCCATGTTTGTGGCAATAGTAACCGCGCCGCTGCGCCCAGCCTGCGCGATGATATGGGCTTCGCGCTCATGGTTTTTTGCGTTGAGCGTTTCGTGGCGAATGCCGCGCTTAACCAGCAGGCGGGAAAGACGTTCAGAACTTTCGATGGAAACGGTGCCGATCAGGCAGGGCTGCCCCGCATTATGGCGCTGCGCCACATCGTCTGCCACCGCGTTGAACTTCGCTTCAACACTGCGATAAATCAGGTCGTTTTCATCTTTGCGCACAACGGGCTTATTCGAGGGAATCGCCATGACAGGCAGCTTGTAAATCTGGCGGAATTCCGCATCCTCGGTCATGGCGGTACCCGTCATGCCGGAAAGTTTTTTGTACAGGCGGAAATAGTTTTGCAGCGTGATGGTGGCAAGCGTTTGGTTTTCTTCGCGCACCAACACGTTTTCCTTGGCTTCAAGCGCCTGATGCAAGCCTTCAGAATAGCGGCGACCTTCCATGAGGCGGCCGGTAAATTCGTCGACAATCTTCACTTCGCCATCAACCACCACGTAATCGATGTCGCGGTGGAAGAGGAATTGAGCCTTAAGCGCCTGCTGCAGATGGTTGGCCATCTGACCCGAAGGATCGTCGTAGATATCTTCCACGCCCAGCATGGCTTCTATTTTTTCCAAGCCGCTTTCGGTGGCGTTGACCGTCTTTTTTGCTTCATCCATTTCAAAATCGACATCGAGGGTAAGGCCAGGCATGATGCGGGAAAACTTCTTATAGGTGTCGGCCGCCTGCGTGCCCGCCCCCGAAATGATAAGCGGCGTGCGCGCTTCGTCGATGAGGATGGAGTCAACTTCGTCGACGATGGCAAAATTATGACCGCGCTGCACACGGTTATCGGCGCGGGTCACCATGTTGTCGCGCAGATAATCGAAGCCAAATTCCGAATTGGTGCCGTAGGTAACATCGGCCTTGTAGGCAGGAATCTTGAGTTCGGGGCGCATGCCGTTTTGGATCAGGCCCACTTCCATCCCTAAGAAGCGATAGACGTTACCCATCCATTCGCTGTCGCGGCGTGCCAGGTAATCGTTTACGGTAACGATGTGGACGTTTTCGCCCGCAAGCGCGTTGAGATAACCCGCCAGCGTTGAAACGAGCGTCTTGCCTTCGCCCGTTTTCATTTCGGCAATTTGTCCATTGTTGAGCGCCATGCCGCCGACAAGCTGCACGTCGAAATGGCGCATGCCCAAGGATCGAACACTCGCTTCACGCACCGTCGCAAACGCTTCGGGCAAAAGGGATTTGCCCGCTTCACCATTGTGGGCGCGTTCTTTAAGAGCCGCCGTCAACGCGACCAATTCCGCATCGCTTTTTGCCTGTATCTCGTGCTCAAGGCTGTTAATTTTGTCAACGGTTGCCTGGTAATGCTTGAGCTGCTTGCCTTCGCCCACCGTTAAAAGCTTCGATAAAAAACCTGCCATATCCCAACGCTTTCTCTTGCGCGTGCAATATAAATAATGAACGGATTTACTCTAACACAGAGCGCGCACGCTTCAGAGGAAATCCATAGCCGAACCGCTAAGGCAACACCGCGCCGTAAACGGGGTAGTGCAGGGCAAACGCCGCTAAGCAAGCGGAAGGGCAAGTTGATAGCCTGTTGGCGCATCATCGGTGAGCATCTGATTGTACAAAGCTTCCATGTTTGACGAGGGATCAATACCGAGTTCGCCCACTAAATAGCTGCGGCACTGAAAGTAAGTTTGCATGGCGCTTGAGCGTTGACCGATGGCCATCTGAACCTGAATGAGCGCCTTGTAGACATCCTCGCGCGTTTCATCGTGGCGCAAGGCCGCGCGCGCAAACTGGAGGGCACAGGGATATTCGCGTGCGCGATAGAGCGCGCCAGCGGCAGAAACAAGCGCATCAACAAGGCGCGTACGTATTTCGTTGCGCTGAAAGCTGATGAAGGCATTGTCGGCTTCGCCCGGCAGCAAATCCCCGGTGTACAGGGCATTGATTTCTGTGTATATCTGGGTAAACACTTCGGTATCAGGGGGCGAAAACAGCAGGCGGTTACATAGGGCATCCAACTCGAACACATCGCTGGACACAAGGGAGGTGTTGATTTTGCAACTGTGCTGCAGGCGCACAAGGTAGGGGCAGGTGCCCATGTCCGTACTGATCGCTTTGCGCAGCATCGACCACGTGCTATACAAATTATTGCGTGCCTTGGCGGCCGGAGAATCGGGCCACAACGATGCCTCAAGGGCAACACGCGCGATTTCCTTACCCCGATTAATAACAAGCAAGGCACAGAGGGTCTGTACTTTTTGGCGGCGGAAAAGCTCCGACTTGATCGCTTTACCTCCACAGTTAAGCTCAAGTCCCCCAAAAAGGCTCACGTAGAGTTGCGGTTCGACACCGGGTCGCTTCGCTTGGACGCAGGGGGTAGAAAGCGCCACTTCGTCAGGCGAGATGCCTTCCCCTAGCGGCACAGACACGTTTGTTTTGTGGATATAGGCTGTGCGTTGCGCTTCAATATCTTTACCCAAAACGCCCAGGGCGGTGGCGAAGAGCGGGGGAAGTATCTGCTGATGAGAGCACTTGCCCAGCAGTCCAAAAGCCTCAGCATGCTTGATTAACAGCCACACAGCAAGCGTGGCGCGCCCCGCCTGCGAAACGGCGGCAATAAGCGCATGGGTGCAGGCGATAAGCTTGTGTGAAGTATCCGCCAAAGCGCCCATCAAGCCTTCGCGCGCTCGCAGCTGCTCGATGCTGCGCAAGGCCATAACCGCAAGCACAGCGGCAAGATCGAGGGCGTCAGATAGCCCCGAGGCAATCGCTTGCCTGCATTTTTCGCACACAAAGCTCAGGCCTAGTGCAGCGCGGGATTCCAAACACAGACAGGCGGTGCTCAAAAGCTCAAGATGATACCGGTACACGCCCGCTTTCCCCCACCCTTGGGGCAATGCCGCCCTGCGCATTTCAACCAGACGCTCAACAGAGGTGCCGGGGTCGCTCACGTCAAAATCGGATACTTTCGCCAGCAGATTGCAGACCCGAGGCCGCAGGCTTGCATCGCCGAAATGCGCAAGCAGCAATCCGGCAAGCACGCGATCACACGTGTCGGCCCGCACATCAAAAGCAACACGAGTTCCCTGCTCGCAAGCTGTTTTTTGATCCCCTAGCAAAGCGATGCGCCAGGCGCACAAAGCGAACAGGCGCTCCTGGCGTTTGCCCAGGCATTCCACGAGGCTCATGAATAGTTGTTGAGCGGCCAACAGACACCCCGCACACAGCAAGCTTTCCTGGCGCGCCACCAGCCACTGCGAACGCGCCGCCTGCGTACACATACCCATGGCGGCACAGGCGCGGTCCCCCTTGCCCGCTTTTACCAGCACATCGCATAGCTGCACAATCAGAGCATCACTCGAAGCAACTTGAGAAGAAAGCACCATTTTATCAAGCAGGCCATCGAAGGCTTCCGCAACGGCGGACAGGGTAAAAGAGCTGCATCGAAACAGGTTGGCGCGCAGATCAATACCCAGGTAGGGGCAATCGCGAGCCAAGAGTTGGGCGGTATCTTCGTGCCACGATTGCGCCACGGCAGATAGGTCAGCAAAGGTACCCCGCTGCAAAACGAGTATCGAAAAGAGGGGCAGCAGCAATTCGGAAGGCAGCTCTTCGCGCACAATGCCCAGAAGAAAGCTGCGATAGCAACCTTCGGACCCCCAATATATACTCGCAACGCGCTCGGCAGGAGCCACGGAAAGGGTGGGATCAAAGCTGCGCCCGCTTTCGGAGTATTCCCGCATCATTTCTTCATCGGAAACCAAAAGCGCATCCGCATCAAGGCGGATTTTGTCGATCTGGCATGCCCCAAAAACATCGCAGGTAGGAGAAGTGGTCACTATCACTTCCCAACCCCTTTCAAGCAGCATATCGCAGCTTCTTGAAAACGCCGCACAACGCGACGTATCAAGATAGGGAATGTCATCGAAAACAACGAGGGAGGCCTTGGTATTCTGCGCCAAAAGCCCCGATCCGATAATGCCCTTATCGAGGTCGCGCAAAAAACAGGGGTTGGTCGCATCAATCCAGAAAACGTGTTCAAGAGAAAAAATGGATTCCGCATAATCAAGGGCAAGCGTTGTTTTCCCGAAAGAGTGCGGGGCGACAAGAAAACGCACAACACTGCGTTCCCGCATCATTTTAGTAAGAAGCGCCAGACGAGGGCGGTGACGAAACGAAGAAAGATGGTGAGGCCTGCGTCCCTTACAGGCGGTGCTCTGTAGATAAGAATCCACGGTAGTCCCCTTTATACGAGGAACTCGAACCAGGAATTTGAATGTTAACCATCGCCCCTGGTGAGAGCAAGCACTTTATGCGGGCGTTTTTCTAATACAGAGTAAATGAGTATAAAATAATCCAGAAGCGGTGCAAGTTTCCCCGCAAGCGGCAGGGAATCCAGGAAGGAAAACGGAGGAAGGCAACGTTTTCTGCACGGGGATCGCATGGTATAGTGCGTAGATGCGCGCGACGCCGAACAGCATCGCCGAACGAGCAACCTTACCACGCAGACTTACCACGCAGACTTACCAAGCAGACTTACCAAACGAAAGAACGCCTTTTATGAAGCCGCCTCATCCCTGCCCCGCAGATCACATCGCACTTGCCCCTCAAGCCACCCTTGCGCTTGCTGTTTTGGAGCAGGGCGGCCATGAGGCATGGTGCGTCGGGGGCTTTGTGCGCGACGCGCTTTTGGGGCGCGATGCCTACGACATAGACCTTGCCACAGCGGCATCTTGGCAGGTGGTACGCGACCTTTTTGAAGCGCAGGGCTTCCCCGTATTTGAAACCGGGGTCAAGCACGGAACCGTCACCGTCGTCATTGACGACATGCGCCTTGAAATCACCACCTATCGCAGCGATGGTGCCTACCTTGACGCGCGCCACCCGCAGACCGTCACCTTTGTGCGCACCATCGAAGAAGATTTGGCGCGGCGCGATTTCACCATCAACGCCATCGCCTACCACCCCACGCGTGGGCTGTGCGACCCCTATGGTGGACGTGCCGATATAGCAGCCCACACCCTACGGGCGGTCGGGTGCGCACGCCAGCGCTTTGCCGAAGATGCCCTGCGCATTTTGCGCGGCATACGCTTCGCTTCCCAACTGGGATTTTCCCTGGAAGCAGACACGCTGCGTGGCATGCGGGAACAAGCGCAGCTCATGGAGTGCCTGGCCGTCGAGCGCGTGGCTCACGAACTGGAAGGCCTGCTCTGCGGCGCGTGGGCGCACGACGCGCTGATGGCCTACGTCGATGTGCTGGCCACCGTTATGCCCGAAGTGCGCCCCCTGGTAGGCTTCGACCAAAAAACGCCCTATCACATCTATGACGTCTGGGAACACACGGCCTATGTCGTGCAAAATACCCCGCCCTATCCCCTCGTGCGCTGGGCAGCCCTTTTTCACGATTTCGGAAAGCCTCAGGCCTTTTTTACCGACGAAGCCGGCGTGGGCCACTTCTATGGCCATGCCGCCTTAAGCGTCGATGTAGCACGCACGATTATGCGGCGCCTGAAGATGAGCCCGCGCTTTGCTGCCGATGTTATCACGCTGGTCAAATACCACGATGATGTCATCGCCCCCCAACCCAAAGCGATCAAACGCGTTTTGCAGCGGCTGGGCGGGCGCGTCGATCTTTTCCGTGCGCTGTGCGATTTAAAGCGCGGCGATGCGCGCTCACAAGCTCCCCACTGCCACAAGCGCGTGGCGCTGGCCGATGAACTTGAGGCCACGCTTGACGCGCTGCTTGCCGACCAGCAGGCATTTTCCCTGCGCGACCTGGCCATCAAGGGGGGCGATGTGATTGCGCTGGGCGTAAGCGCCGGCCCTGTTGTCGGGCGCATTTTGGATGCGGCACTCGATGCAGTTATAGAAGAAAGTGTGCCCAACGAATACGACGCCTTGTGTGCGTTTGTGCAGGGTTTGCGCGGCGATAGTGCGCGCCCATAACTTTTCCTTGACGAACGCGCGGGTGGAAAGTAATATATTCACTCGCGCCTGCGCTTCAAGTTTGCGAAGTGCCCAGGCGAAGACATCACTGGGGTGTCGTCTAATGGTAGGACAGCGGCTTCTGGTGCCGTATGTGAGGGTTCGACTCCTTCCACCCCAGCCATTCGCTTGCGCGAATAACGATGTTTGGTATGGCCCGGTCGTCTAGCGGTTCAGGACGCCGCCCTCTCAAGGCGGAGGTCGCCGGTTCGAATCCGGTCCGGGCTACCAAAGAATGCACAGGTCAGAGACGTAAAGTCCCTGGCCTTTTTCTTTGCCACTTCCCTGCCGAAGATGGTGCTATACTGCTAGCATACAGCAACCTTTAGACGAGGAGGAAGTATGCCGGCGACACAGATGAATGTGCGTATTGACTCACACATAAAGGAACGCGGCGATGCTGCCCTGACTGAAGCCGGGTATTCGCCTTCGCAAGCCGTCCGGATAATTTGGGAGTTTGCCGCTTGCCATGCGAACGATTCAGCGGCAGTGAAGGAACTGTTACAGCAGGCAGAAGCGCAACACTACCCCGACAGGACCGCGCGTATCAAGGCGAGAATGACCGCCCTTGAACAGGCGATGGGCTTGCAGCAAGGCTTGGCAAAAACGATCGGACCAACCCCAAACCTGCTGCCCAAAATTGATTCCGAGCGCACGCTGCGCGGCGAGGCTTTGCAGGCGCGGTGGGAAGAGCGAGGGCTTTGGTGAAGGCGAATCCTACGAGCTTGTTGCTCGACACGAACGTCTGGATCGATGTGTTCGCAAGCGACCGCCCGGGGCGCGAAGATGCCGTGGGGCTTGTGACTTGGGCAGTACAACAGGATGCAACGCTGCTGTATGCCGCAACATCGATTAAGGATTTCTACTATATTCTTGAAGAACGCGAAAAGCGCAAGCTGCGCGCGGCCAAAATTGAAGTGGATGCCGATACTGCGGCAGCTATAAACGAGTATGCCTGGGGCTGCATTCGTGCGCTAGAAGACATCGCGACGGTTGTTGCGCTGGATCAATCGGACGTATGGCTGGCCTCAAAATTTCGCACCTTACACAGCGACTTCGAAGATAATCTTATCCTGGCCGCGCTGGAACGCTCGGGTGCCGATTATCTTATAACGGGCGACGAGGTGCTTTTGAAAAGGTCGCCTGCGCCCGCTTTGTCTCCTGGCGATCTGCTGGATTTGGTTCAAGGATGTAGACAGAGAAATCAAAGGTCACCTACAATGTAGCTAACAAAAACGCTTCCTGTTTCCCCCAATCAGCAAGGACACGACCATGACCCTAGCCTCCACCGAGTTTGCGCCGCCCGAAGAAATTCGGCCCCATATCTATCGCGTTGCGGTGCCCCTTCCCAACAATCCGCTGAAATCACTCAATTCCTACTTCATCTGCGGGGATGAAGAAACTGTCATCGTCGATGTGGGCTTTAATCACCCCCTTTGCGAAGCCGCGCTATCGGCAGCGCTTGCCGCTTTGGGGCGCAGTTGGGATGGCGTCACCATCTTGTTAACCCATTCGCATCCCGATCACACGGGCAACCTCGATCGCATTTACCGGCCGGGCATGGACATATATGCCAACTTGCATTCGTTTATTGAAGTTGAAAACTTCAACGAAATCCAAAGCAGCGTGTTTGCGCCCATTCTTGAAGAAGTTATCACCACGATGCACCCTGACCTTGCCGTCCAAACGGGTCAGAGCGCACGCAAACACTATGTTTCCCGAGAATTGCTGCCCCTAAAAAACCACCCGCATGTCACGTTCTTGGCCGAAGGCGATACCTTTTGCGCAGGCTCCTACACATTCGAGGTCATCGAAACACCCGGACACGATAATTGGCACATCTGCCTGTATGAACCGACGGAAAAACTGCTGATTGTGGGCGACCATGTGCTCAATCGCATCACGCCTTCCATCACCACTTGGATGACAGCCGATAACGCCTTGGCCGATTTTTTGGCAAGCTTGGAAAAACTGCGCAGCTATGACGTGGATTTGGCGCTGCCCGGACACGGCAACCCCTTCGCCGACACGCGCGGGCGCATCGATTACCTGCAACAACACCATGCCGAAAGGCTGGCAGAAATCGAACACCTGGTGGCTGCCGGGCACGACAATCTTATTGCCATCGCCAGCAACGCTTCCTGGAAATACGCCAACTGGGAATCGTGGCCGCTAGATCAGCAATATTTTTCGATGGCAGAAACCATGGCTCATCTGGTCTATCTTATTTGCGAAGGCAAGCTGAAAATGATCACCTGCGCCAGCACCCATCGCTTCGAAACCGCCTAGGCGCGCAGATGCCCCGTCGCGCGGGCAAATTGGCCCCTGAGCAAAATAGGGGGTGCGCGCGGGCGCTTTTACCGCGATAATAGCCTTTTTCACTATTGTTTACGGGGAAACGAGGCTACCATGATTGCCGAAAGTATACTTGCAAGCACCGCTCTGTTCACGGGGCTGCACAACACCGCGCAACCGGGTGCCGTCGCCCTGGCGCAGGGGCGCATCATTTTTGTGGGCACGCTGGATGAAGCACGCGCCTTCCAAGGACCGCAGACGCAGGTACGCGATTTTGGCGATGCGCTTATTATGGCGGGGTTCCATGATTCCCACCTGCACTTCTTCCATTCGGCGCTGTACGCTTCGCCCTTGGCCGAAAGCTATCTGGGCGAAAACGAAGCCGACTGCGTGGCGCGCCTTGCTCCTTTGGCGCAGCGCCGGCCTGCCGGTTCGTGGCTGCTTACCCAGGGCTGGCGCGAATACCGCTGGAACCCTGCCAAAATGCCCAGCAAAGCGTCGCTCGATGCCGCCTACCCCCACCAGCCCGTGGCCATGTATTCCGGCGATGCCCACACGCTGTGGGTCAATTCCTGTGCGCTGGCAGAATTGGGGCTTACGCGCGACAGCGTGGCGCCGGCAGGAGGCAACTACGACAAAGACGAAGCGGGGGAACTAACGGGCATCATCCGCGAGGCGGCCGCCATGGAATTGATGCCGCGCATCGTGGCTGCGTTTTCGGATGAAGAGCTTTTGAGTGCCTACCAAGGATTCATGGAAACGCTGGTTGCCAACGGAATCACGGCGGTGTGCGATATGTCGCTTATGGCGCACCCCGGGCTCGATTTTGTGCGCGACGACCTGTTTGCTGCCCTCGACGCTCAGGGGAAACTGAAGGTGCGCGTGCACATGTTCCCCACGCTGCTCGACGATATGAGCCGGCTGGAAGGAATGCAGGCACGCTGCACCAGCGACACGCTGCAAGCGCCCGGTTTCAAGCAGTTTTTCGACGGCGTTTCAAGCCAACACACCGCGTGGATTGCACAACCCTACACCAATGCCCGCTTTGCTGAAGATGTCGGAGCACCCACAACCGATCCCGAAACGATGCGCCGCCTGGTGTTGGCTGCGGCGGCTGCGGGTCATGCCGTGCGCATTCACACCATCGGCGATGAGGCAATACACATTGCTCTGGATATTTTTGAGGAAGCGCGCGAGCGCTTTGGGGCACCTGTGCGCGGGAAGCATTGCCTTGAACATCTGGAGAACTTCCAGCCCGACGACATCGAGCGCTTGGCGCAGCTTGACGTGATTGCAGCTGTGCAACCGCCGCACATCACCCTTGACCCCGGTGGCCCCGAACGCGATTTTGGACCTGCGCGCGTGCCGTATATGTGGCCCTTTGCCCGCCTGCTGCAGGCGGGGGCGACACTGGCGTTTGGTACTGATTCGCCTGTTGTCGCCATCGATTCTATGGGATTGATCTACACCGCACACACCCGCAAAGATGCCCACACACACCAACCTGCTGGTGGCTGGTTGCCCGCCGAATGCATCAGCATGCCCGACGCTTTGCGCGCCTACACGCTGGGCAGCGCAGGTGCAGCAGGCCGCGCACACGAATTAGGATCGATCGAAGTCGGAAAATACGCCGACATCACCGTGCTTAACCGCAACCTGCTTACCTGCGACCCTCAAACCATCCAAGATACCCGCGTAGTGGCAACTTTCTTGGGTGGGCAATGCGTATTTGAAGCCTAAGGCAAACGCGCGGGCGCTAATAGTTCCACATATGGTTGAGCGGCCCGTTGCCGCGGCCCAGCGCAAGATCATCCATAAGCGCGCCCGTAATGTAATTTTTCGCCTTCTGAACGCAGGCCTGCATGTCGAAATCCTGCGCAAGATTGCAGGCGATGGCCGCAGAAAGCGTGCAGCCGGTGCCGTGGGTGTTAGGCGTATCGATGCGTTTGTGACGCAGCCATACCTCGCGCCCATGGCGGGTTATCAGCAGGTCATTGGCGTCATCGCTGCGGTGGCCCCCTTTGATCAGCACCGCGCCGTGGCACATTTCAGTCAGTTTTTTGCCCGCAGCCAGCATGTCGCTTTCGCACTCGATGGCAAAACCGCACAGCGCGGCGGCTTCCGGAATATTGGGCGTGATGATAGCGGCCAAGGGGATCAATCGCGTGCACAGCGCACCGATTGCATCTTCGTCGATAAGGCGTGCACCGCTTGTGGCAATCATGACAGGATCAACCACAATGTTGCGTGCCTTGTTCTTCACCAGGTGATCGGCAATAGTTTCAATGATTTGTGCCGAAGATACCATGCCAATCTTTACCGCATCGGGGACAATATCGTCGAACACCGTGTCAATCTGCAAGCCGACAAAGGCCGGATCACTTTCCTGCACGCCGTAGACCCCGGTGGTATTTTGCGCGGTCAAAGCCGTAATGACGGTTTCCGCAAAAAGCTTATGAGCAGCAATCGTTTTGATGTCGGCCTGGATGCCCGCACCACCGCTTGAATCCGATCCCGCGATACTGAGTACTGCCTTCATGGCGACCCCTTCCCTTTTCGTTATGGTTCTATGATAGCGCGAATACGAGCAGCAAGCTCGCGCGCGGCCGCTTCAATGTCGTCGGCTGCAAACAAAGCCGAAACCACGGCGGCACCGGCGATTCCCGTACCCCGCAGCTGCCCGATTGTGTGCGCGCTCACACCGCCGATAGCCACAACGGGAATACTTACCTGCGCGCAAATAGCCGCAAGCTCAGAGGGGGATACGGCCAGCGCATCGGGTTTGGTAGATGTAGGAAACACCGCGCCCACGCCCAGATAATCCGCCGCCACCGCACAGGCCGCGCGCGCCTGGGGCAGCGTCTGCACCGAAACGCCCACGATCGCGCGGGGACCGAGCGCCGCGCGCGCTGCCGCACAAGCCATGTCGGATTGCCCCACATGCACGCCATCGGCCCCGACAGCGCGCGCAACTTCCACGTTGTCGTTAATGATAAGCGGCACGCCCGCCGCGCGGCACAGCGGAAGTATTGCGTGCGCCATCGTGCAGGCTTCTTCAAACGAAGCGTGCTTTTCGCGCAACTGCACACACGTGGCACCCCCTGCCAGGGCATCAGCCACGCACGCAGGCAGCGTGCGACCGCGCAGCCATGAGCGGTCGGTTACCGCATACAGCGCCATTGCACCGCGCACATCCATCAGGCAAGCCTTTCGCAACGGGCACCCTGCGCTAAGGCGTGCGGGTCGATGGTGGTCAGCGCGTCGAGCAGATACATCCTGAAGCTGCCCACCCCATCGCCGGGCCGCATGTGCTCTTCGGCCACCTGGCCCGCCAAGCCCATCAGGCACACCGCTGCAAGCGTTGCTTCCAACGGCAGCGCGGGCTGCGCCGCCCCATACGCACCACACAAAGCCGAAAGCATGCAGCCGGCTCCGGTAATTTTACCCTGCCAGGGCGACCCGTTATAAATAGCGTAAGCCGTGTTCGCTGTGGCAACTATGTCAATCGCCCCCGTAATGGCCACCACCGCGCCCGCCTGCGCCGCAAACTCCCGCGCAAATGCCGCAGCCGCCGCAAGGTTTTCGGGCACCACCGCATCGGCGGGGCACACATCCACGCCACGGGTGCGTGTGGCGCCTGTGGCAAGCGCCTTTATTTCAGACATGTTGCCGCGCACCACCGTTACCGCCAGCCGATCAAGCAGATCAGCCGCCGTGCGGGTGCGCAAGCTTGAAGCCCCCGCCCCCACCGGATCAAGCACGATGGGATGCCCCAATTCGCCGGCACGAGTGCCGGCCGCGAACATGCCCCTGATGCTGCGCTTGTTGAGCGTTCCGATATTGATTACAAGCGCCCCGCAGATGCTGGTGATGTCGACTACATCTTTGGGCTCATCGCTCATGATGGGGCTGGCACCACAGGCAAGCAGCGCGTTGGCGCAATCGTTAACGGTCACATAGTTGGTGATGCTATGCACCAGCGGCGTTGTTGTGCGCACCGCCTCCGCTGCTTTTTTTATCGCTTCATTCATCGTGTTCTCCTCGTAAGCCTATTCGGCATCCAAATCAATGACCAGGCCATCCATGATCGTATTGACCGTGCGCATGGCACACATTTTACCGCACATCGTACAGGTGCCCTCCGTTGAGGGGGGTGCGCTTTCAAAGTATTCCCGCGGCTTGACCGGGTCTATCGCCAAATCGAACATCGTGG
>JAVVPE010000015.1:0-32686 GCA_036655915.1 Raoultibacter sp. | reverse complement strand
CGGCTTCGCTGCTGACGTTGTGGCGGTTGAACCCATGCAGGCCTCAAACCCTCTCGTGGATGCGCCCAACACCCTCATCACCCCGCACATTGCCTGGGCCACGCTTGAAGCGCGTACGCGCTTGCTTGAAACCGTGTGCGCCAATGTGTGCGCCTACCAAAGCGGCACGCCGCAAAACGTGGTAAACAATCCCCCGCCACCCCGCTAGAGGGCAACAAACCGCTCACACTTTCCGCCCCACGCAAAAGACCCCACCACACGATGGGGTCTTTTCTTGCTTCAAAAGTCTCTAGCAGGCAAACGCACACTAAAGGCTTGGCTAACAGGCAGGCACTACTTCACGCGCGTAGCGTCTTCTGGGTTCATCGTCATAGTCTGGAAGCGGTTTGCCATATAGTCATCATTGTAGTGATTGGCGTAGAACTGCTGCACGGCGGTCGTGGGCGGCTTGCCCGACATGCGCTGATACCAGCAGTCGATGGATTGCAGCGACATAACGCCATTTATCAGCATAAACACCGTGCATACCACCGTGACGCCATAGCGCCAGTTCCAGGGAATCATATTGATAAGTTTCAGCAAGCGCGGCAAGAGAAGCTTGATCCACATAATGCCTAAGGCACCCCAGGCAACCATAAAGACAGCATTTGTGCGCCCGTCAATGGAAAGGAAGGTGCCCGAATAATCCCAGGCGCGAATGCCGAAAGCAAATTCCATAATCCAACTGGTGAAGAATTCAAAACCACCACCGATGATGGCGCTGATCAAAAAGATAACGATAAGCGGCTTATCATGGAAGCGATTGAGGGCAACGGTCATAAGCACGGCGCCGAAACCATAGATGGGCGAAAACGGCCCGAATAGCATGCCCGCGCGATCTTGGTATTCCCCGAATTTCATGATGTGGAAAATATCTTCTAGCAGCAGACCCAAAACGCAGCACACCACAAAAATCCAGAAGATGTTGAAGAAGTTAAGGGTGATGTAGCCTTTTTTTGGCTTTGCCTCTTCGGCTAATTGCTCTATCGCACCCTGTTCTTCCTTCTCAATCTTGCGTGCCTTGCGCTCGGCTGCGCGTTCGGCGGCAAGCGTCGGGTCAAGGTAGCTCATCAGTGCAATCAGAACAACAAGTTCAACCCCGTAACCAAACAGATTGGGGTTGATGCCGAATAGCATCATGTCGGCAAGAATAACCAAAATGGTAACAACCACGAGAATATAGGCCGCATGAGCTGCATGTTTGCGGTTATTGCGCAGCACCCTTAAGCCAAAGATAATAAAGGTTACCGCCGAAATGGTAAGTAGAACAATCAGGATAGCAAAAATAACAAGGGTCGAAACCTTCGTTGTTCCCGTTTGTAATTCACCCACAAGCGCAATGAAAATACTCACCAGTTCAGGCAGTGCCGCAACACCCCCCAAGGCAAAAAGTGCCGCGATAACCTTGAGCACTAAAGGAATCTTTTGCTGTTCCTTAGCTGTAGCGTCTTGCATGTTTGCTTCCCCTTCGCTCCGTTTAATGTGTGCGGAAGACACGCTTTGTCCCCTACCCCAACATCTGATATCTTGGTGGCCAAATTCAGTTAAGTATACCAAAGCCCAGGGAAACGCCGCGAAAAAGACTGGCTGCTCTGCGTGGGCGGGAATAAAGCATCCGGGGATGGGTGAGCAAAAAGGGGAATATACCGCCAAAAGAGTAGGAAAAACTGCCGCTTACCATCCACCACCACAAAACCCGCATGTCCTGACGATAAGTCCTCCAATACCAGCCTTTATAATGAAGCCAGCAATTACGAGAGGTTCCCCTCCTCCGTTTTGTTACTGCTTTACTTGAAATAAAGCAGTGGTGGTTCACGAATCACCACCCCCTCCTTGTTGGCCTGGCGGCTCCCCTCCGCCAGGCCACTTCCTTTTAACCCAACAGGAGTGCTGCGAGCACCAAACCGCACCGCAACACACCTGTCATTATTCTGGGTTGTCAGCCGGCGTTATCCGTCGCCCGCCGCTTCGGCTTGCTATTGCTGCTTGCGCGCGTAGAGGATGTTGTTGGTTTCCAGCCAAGACTCCACCGTGCCGGTGTCGAAACCATCACCGGGATCTATTACCAGCGCGTACATTTCCTCTTCCTGCAACACGGCATCAAGGGCATCGGTCAGCTGCACTTCCCCACCCACACCGGGCACCACATCAGCCAAAAGCTCCATCACGCGCGGGCTTAGCAGGTAGCGGCCAAATACCGCCAGGTTGGAAGGCGCATCGGCGGCCGCAGGTTTTTCCACCAGAGAATCAACCTTCCATACGCCCTGCGCTATTTCTGCCCCGGCGATAACGCCAAAACGGGAAACCTGATCTTGCGGCACGGGCACCACAGCAATCACACTGGCGCCGCCGTGCGCATCGGAAATTTCCTGCATACGGGGAAGCATTGCGTTATCGGGCACCAGCACATCGCCCAAAAGCACATAAAACGGTTCGTTGCCCGCTTTTTCGTGGGCGCAGTAAATGGCATGCCCCAGCCCTAAAGGTTCATCTTGATACACATAGCTTACGCGCAAACCGCCCACGTGATGCACCGCATCGGCGTAGGCATCCTTGCCACGGGCGCGCAGCGTGGCTTCCAGTGCGGGATTGGGAGCAAAATGTTCTTCGATAGCCTTCTTTTCTCGGCTGTTGATGATGACCACTTCATCGGCTGCCGAAGCAAGGCCTTCTTCAACGACATACTGGATGGCCGGGCGATCAACCACCAGCAGCATTTCTTTGGGTTGAGCTTTCGTTGCGGGCAAAAAGCGGGTGCCCATGCCTGCCGCAGGAATCAGTGCCTTCATCGCAGATCCGCCTTCTCGGCGATGGCCTCTTCAAGGATAGCCATATGCGCTTCGGCTCTGTGCACCTTGCGCATGATGAAAAAGACGTACACGAAAAGTGCCAGCCAAATGAGGGCGTAGGCGCCGATAACATAGGGCGCTGCCGGCAAAATGGTCGAATATATTTCGGCAAGAACTGCATTCATAAGCTATCTCCTAATCTTCCAAACGCTTTTTCAACGCTTCGACTTTTTCTTCCAGAATGCCCGCGCGCAAACGCAGACGATAGAGCGCAAACGCAATCATGAACATGCCAAACATAGAAATCATCAGGGGCAACAACATGTCGGGCGAAAGCCCTGAATCGGTGCGAAACACCACGGGATGCACGCCCGAGGGCACCAGGCGCGTTATGAGGAAGCAAATAGGCGCATCCACAAACGCGATGATGCCAAAAACGCTGGCATACACAGCGCGCCGTTCGGGGTCGTCGATGGCGTTGCGCAAGATAAAATAGGCAATCACCAGCAGCATCAAAATGAAATAGGTGGTCAGGCGCGGCTCCCAGGTCCACCACACACCCCACTCAAAACGTTCCCACAGCTCACCGGAAACCATGGTGCACACGATGAACAGCAGGGCAATTTCGGTGGCGAAGCGTCCACGCAAGTCGTAGCAGGATTTTTTCGTCGCCAAAAACCGGATACCGTAATACGCCGTGAAGGCGAGCGCCACAAACGAAGTGATGGCAACCGGCATGTGGAAGTAGAATATCTTTTGCGAAAGCAGCAGCTTGTTGGCCACGATTTGATCGCCAATAAGTTCGGCGCCACTTACCGCAGCACCATTGACCAGCGGTGCCAGCGTAAACGTCAGGACGAAGCCAACAGTGGTAAGCAGTGCGCCCACCAACAACAGAATCGGCGCAATCTTATCGCAGACCCCCCCGATGCGCGGTGTGCCCGCCCCTGTTTTTTGTATTTCGGTCATAAAACCCCTTTACTACGCAGAAATAACGAAATCGTAGAGCACCCACGAAAGCAAAATCATAATCACATCATAGCCACCCGCCAAGGTGAGCGACTGAATAAAGGTATCCATGTAGCCCTCGCTGCCCAGCATAACAACCGTGGTGGCCGACACACAAGCATACAGCAAGGGGAAAATAAGCGGGATGAACAGCACCGCCAGCATCACATCTTTGCCGCGCGTGTTGATGGTGATAGTGGAAAGCAGCGTGCCGATTCCCGCCACGCCGATAGTGCCCACAAGCAGCGGAAACACCAGCATCCAAAAGCTGGGAGCCGGTGTGATTGTGGTAAGAAAGAAAAAGTAGAACAGCGGCACGGCAATCACTTCAACCACCAGTAAAAACAGCAGGTTAGAAGTGGCTTTTGCCAAAAAAATTACCGAACGATCAAGGGGCACCAGCAAGATGCCTTCCAGGCAGCCCTGTTCCTTTTCGTGAGCAAACGAACGGTTAAGACCCAGCAGCGACGTGAAGACGATAAGCGCCCATAACAGGCCGCCACTCATCTGCAAAATATCAAGCGTACTCGACGTTTGCGCCAACGCCGCGCCGTACACCACCAAAACCAGCAGGGCATAAATACCCATCGAGGTGAGCATTTCCTTTGTGCGAAATTCTTGCTGCAAATCTTTTCCGAGCAGGTTTTTATACTGCTGAAACGTCGAAGGCCGCACGATACGGGGCGTCATATTAGGCCACCCCCATGCCGACCGTTTGGCGATACAGCGCCGCAAAGGTATCAAAATTCAAGTTGGCCTTTTCGTCGAAAGCCACCACACGACCACGTGCCAGCACCAGTGCATGCGTGCAGGAATCAAAGCCTTTGCGCAAATCATGACTGACCATAACAAAGGTGCGGCCTTCGCGCTGAGAGGCAATCAGGTGATCAAATATTTCAACCGCGTGGGGATCAAGGCCGGAATAGGGTTCATCCAGAAAAACAATTTCAGGGTCGTGGATAAGCGCGCGCGCAATACTGAGGCGCTGCGTCATACCCCGAGAAAACGTACGCACCGGGTCAAGACGGCGATGTTTAAGCTCCACCGCTTCCAGCATTTCCAGCACGCGCTGTTGCGCATCGACGATGCCGTAGAGGCGCGCGGTAAACAGCAGGTTTTCTTCCGCCGTCAAATCGGGATAGAGCATGGCGTTATGCGAAATGAAACCGATGTGGTCGCGCACTTTGTCGGAATCTTCCTTCACATCAAAGCCCAAAAGCTCTGCGGTGCCCGAGGTGGGTCGCGACAGCGTTGCCAGCATACGCAAAAGCGTGGTTTTACCTGCCCCGTTTGGCCCGAAAATGGAAAGGAAAGCCCCCGGCGGCAAAGCAAAGCTCACCTTGTGAACTGCTTCGCGATCGCCGAAGACCTTCGCTATATCCCTTGTTTTGATGGCACTTTGCATGGATGCTTATGCTTCTTCCTTCACCGTTTTTGGCGGCGCATCTTGTTTGACCCCTACAACCTGAGGATCCTGCTCTTGCGCACTTGCCAAGGCGGGCTTTTTGCTGCGCCTGCCCAACAGCGCAATGGCAACACCCACCATCATAAGCCCGAAACCGACCCATACAAACGAGATAAGCGGATTCACGCGAACATCAAGCGAAAGAGCCCCATCGGTGTTGACGCCCTTGTATACCACAAACAGATCCTGATCAGGGAAGCTTATCACGCTGGCAAGCAACTTCTGCTGCTGGGTGGTCTGCACCAACTGCACCGCAGGCGCCACCGATCCGATAAACGCATCCTGCTTGTACACATCGAAGTTAACCGTGTAGATGATATCGCTATTGGGGTGTTCAACAACGGAATTGCTCGTGTATTTCAGGGTGTAATCCTGGATGGTGAAATCCTCTGCCGCCACATCGGTTTTTGCATCGTAGCCCATGTAGCCCGTTTTTTCGGTCACATACATCGATGAACCGATTAAGCCGACCAAGATGATGGCCATCGAAAAATGTACGATGTAGCCGCCCGCCATCGAGGGTCGCTTGTGCAGCATGCTGAAAAACGACGCGACCGGATTGCCGCCGTGCTGCTTGCGATAGGTGCCCACAGCGCGCGCAATCATGAAGAGTGCATTGAAGAACAGCAGCGACGCCACCAGCAAGCCGACAAGCGCAAGGCCGTTGTAATACCATGCGGGACCTTCCGCCGCCAAGCCTTCGGAAAGCGTGGTTCCCGCAGCGATGGTGGCGTTATAGCTGGGAAGCAGGTAGGTGCAAAAATACACCATAAGGCCGATGAACAGCACTAAGGCACAGGCGGCAGGAATGCGCGCGCGGCGGAAAAAGGTGCGTTTGTCGGTGGCGCCCCAGGAAAGCAGCGGACACACTGCCAAAATAAGGCAGTACAAAATGCCCAAGGGCCGCGCAATGGCGTTGTAGGTGCCCGCCGAAAGCGATTGCCCGCCGAAGGGCAACTGCGAAGGCAGCGCCGAAGAAAGGGTAAGGTAGGCAAGCAGCACCGCGAATACCACCATGATGACGTTATTGAAGTAGTAAGCGGCATCTTTGGAAAGGAAGTTTTCCACATCGTCGGCCTTATTGGCACCAAAACTTTTCCAACGCCAAACCAAGCCCACAATGCCGGCCAGAACAGACAGCACAATCAGTGCCAAGAATAACACGAGAGAAACGGTGTCGCCTTCAAAGGCATGTACCGACTGCACCAAGCCCGAACGCGTAATGAATGTGCCCAGGATAACGAAGGAAAAGGTAATGCAAGCACACATGACCGACCAGCGCTTAAACGCACCACGTCGGCGATATACGGTAAAGCTATGCAGCAAGGCCACGCCGACAAGCCACGGAAGCAAGCTGGCGTTTTCCACCGGATCCCAACCCCAATAGCCGCCCCAGCCCAAAACAACATAGGCCCACACAGCGCCCAAGCCGATGCCAAGCCCCAAGAAAAACCAGGAGAAAATGGTGTAACGCGCGCACTTTTCAACCCACGCCTTCGAAGAATCGTTGACGATAAGTGCCGCGATGGCATAGGCAAAGGGTAGGGTCAGCCCGGCATAGCCGATAAACAAAGTGGGTGGATGAATGGCCATTGCCCAATGTTCTAGCAGGGAATTCATACCCCACATCGCCGCTTCGCCCGTCAGGTTACCGCTTGCATCAAAATTGCTGGGAGCCATGGCAGCAAAAGGCATGTTGCCTTCCGAAAACAGCGTCACTCCCACAAAAGCTGCCAACACCAACTGCGAAATAAGCAGCGCCATACTATCGAGTTTATCGCACTTTTTCAGGTTGCGCAGCGCCACAACGGCATTGAATACGGAAAGCAACCAGCCCCAAAACAGCAGCGAGCCTTCCCGCCCGCCCCACAGACCCGAAAGCTTATACAGCCAGGCCAGGCCATCGGATGCGTTGCTGTGATTTTTCACAACGTATTCAATCGACTGGTCGCCTGTCATGAAACAGAAAACCAAAAGCCCACAGCAAAAGGTCAGGGCAGCAGCCGTTAAAACGGAGGCAATATGCCCGCCCCAGGTAAATGTTTCGCCACTTTCTTTGCCTTTACTACTTAAAACGTGCCCCACAATCAGGCATAAAACCGAAACCGCAACAGCCGCAAACGCGACCAAGAGGCCGATCAATCCAAAAATCGCCATAGTGTTTATCCTTTCAAGGCAACATCGGTCGCCGTGAATTTCCCATTACTGCCAACAGACCCCGTAAGCACCAGGGTGACGCCATCTTTTACTTCATCGGAAAGCGCGCCCTCAAACACAACGGGCAACTCGGTTGTACCATCATCGGCATCAACTAACACGAAGCGATCGCCCGCGCCGGCTGCAGCCAAGGTGGAAGGCTTAAGCGTCCCAGTTACCTTTACCGGCTTATCCAGTACGGTCGTGCCATACTCCAGCAAACGCGCCACCGCAAGGGCGTCGGCCGAACTTTCATATTTGGAGGGACACTTCGTTACCAGCTCGCTTGCGACTAACACGCCTTCGCCATCAATTTTGCCCGTGCAAATGGCCGTGACATCGTTGCCAAACGTTGCCGCAACGCCGCCATCATAGGATACGTGCAGCACAACGCCGGGGTCGCCCTGCGGGTCTGCGATGTCAAACGTGAGTACGTTTCCGGTAGTCTTGAAAGAATTTTCCACGACATTGCCCGAAACCTGCACACGCTTTTGCGCAAAATCACCACTGGCAGCCTGCGCCACCGTGACGCTTTGCGCCGCCGTTCCACTGCCTACCACCGCCAAGATAATCACGATAACAATAACGATAACCCCGGTCACCGCCACAAGGCGCTTCTTCATGCGAGCATTCACATTGAACTCCAAAACTGTATCGTTGAGGTGCGTTTCCTAATCAAAACTCACTAGTATTCTATCCTAATAAGAAGCCCGTCGATGCAGCATCGGCGGGCTTCATAAATTCTTGCCTCTTTCTCAAAAAACGCGTGCTTAAAACTTAAGCCTTCTGCAATTTCTGAGATTCAGCGTAGGTCAACCAACCATCGGGCAACTTGGATTCCGTGTGGCACTGCGTGCAATAGTCAACGGAAGCACGATGCGATTTATGGCACTCGCTGCATGCGACTTCTCCGTGCTGAGTCTTATGCGGATTGTAAGCCATATCGGTCGTTTTTTGTTGCAAATCTTCACGCGTGACATTGTGGCAGCTTGCGTTTAAGCAGAAAGATTCCGGATCGGCACCGCTAGCTGCGGTCAAGTCTTCCAAACTGCATTCCTGCAGCGGATACTCGTAATTGCCGGAAACCCAGTTCATGCCTTCGGAAATCTGTTCGCTCATTGTCGGAACGTGACAAGACAGGCAGCTTTTACCCTGTTCACGGTGAGTCACCGCGAGCATGGTGTTCGTGTTCTTCACTTCATTGCCCCACTTGTCGGTACCGGCCTGATTGGCAGGTTCCTCATAGGTGGTCAAATAGGGATCCATCGGCGTGTGACAAATAGCCGAGCAGAAGCTGGGCTGTTCATGCCAGATAAAACCACCGATACCAGCAACCACTAAAACGGCTACAACGACACCGACGACGATGGGCCACTTTTTGCCCTTCTTTTTTGCAGCAGCCTCCGTGACATCTTCCTTCACTTCAGCCGCTTTTTCAGCAACCTCGTCTTTGATTTCAGCTACCTTTTCGGTAACTTCTTCTTTGACTTCGGCTGCTTTTTCGGTAACTTCGTCTTTGACTTCAGCCACCTTTTTTTCTACCTCGTTTTCTTCGCTCATTCTTACCCCCTTTCGAGCTCATGTTTATACCGCTGTACAATTGTACGGATTTCGCCGCAAATGCACAACGCAGTAGAACCTTACTGCACCGATAATAAAGGAGTTACCACAGAAAACCTATCACCCATTTGGGGGGAATTACAAGAAATCCTCATCGATTTCCTGTGATTTTGCTTCTTTTGCAGAAAAGTTAAGGAGCGGGGGCGAAAGCCGTGAAGACTTAGTGGAAATGAGGTTCCCACTTTTAGTCCACGATGAACGGCCTAGTCGTTTCTCCAACTTTGTACCAATGTAAGCATTACAAGAAGCACAACTGTGCGTCTTCAGGCTTCAGGCAAGCCAGGGGAACGACGAAGGCACCATCGTCGCTCAGGTCAAGAAAATCAACCTGCTTGTCCACCTGCAAGAACAAGCCTTGCGTAGTCTTGCGTCTGGTGGAAGATGTGGGCGACAGCAACCCGCCCGTCGCGATAGAGGTAGAGGGTGATGTACTTATTATTCGACGATACCCCGATAATCGCCTTGGGCACCTTTGAGAATGACATAATTACAGGCCATATTCGCGGCGCATTCTGTCCGTGAACTCCTTGCCATCTACGTAATCCCCAGCAGCATACTCTGCCTCAGCCTGCGACACCCTCGACAACAGCCGCGCGCGAGCCAGTTCGAGTTGCATAGCCTCGTATTCCTCGCTTCGCATCACAATGAATGCATCATAGCCATTCCTGGTCACCGTGATAGGAGCAGGCGCACCTTCCACGAGGGCGGTAAACGCCGCCGTATTCTTCATGTCCCTTATCGGAACACAAGTCGGGGTTCTGCGCGTGTTTTCCCTAAGCTGTGGCATCTTTCGCCCCTTTCCTATTGTGGCCTAATTGTACCACGCAATAGAGCCTTCCCGCCACAGAAGGGTTCATAAGCTAACACACAAGTCGACCCCGTCGTTTCTTAGCGGCGACACCAAGTAGATGGGCAGATACAGAAGCTTCCCTGCGCGCTCGATATTGCCGGAGCAAAAGACGTAGCCGGTCTTCAGGTGGTAATTCTCGATATCTACGCTTCTTTTGCACCTTTTCCGACCGATTAATAGCGAAATGCGCACCTTTTCCAACTTTCCACCAATATAAGTACAAGAAACACAACTGTGCGTCTTAAGGCTTCAGGCAAGCCAGGGGAACGACGAAGACACCATCGTCACGCCGATAAGCATACTTTCCCCCCGTGAGCACGGCTTTGAAAGCGGGGGGCGGGGTCTTTGTCGTGTCGATCTTTTCTTCCAGCTTCTTCAGGTGGTCGGCACCTTCCTCGATCCGCTCCTCGCCGCCGAGCTTCACCTCGATAGCTCCCCATGTTCCATCATCCTTTTGCACAATGGCATCGGCCTCGAGCCCTGCCTTATCGCGATAGTGAGAAACCTCGCCACCGATGCTATCCATATAAATGCGCAAATCCCTCACGCAAAGGGACTCGAATAAAAATCCCATGGTAGAAAGATCACCCAAAAGACCAGCCGCATTCGTTTTAAGCGCGGCGGCGGCTAATGAGGGGTCGGTAAAATGCCATGTCGAGGACGTTCTTAAGGGAGTTTTCGAACGCAGCGTAGGAGCCCATGCCGGAATGTCTTCGATGACGAATATCTTTCTGAGTGAATTAATATAGGCGGCGACAGTCTTTTCCGACATTGCCACCCCATCTCCCGACATGTCTGATGCCAAGGTCGCCAGTGATGCCTCCTGCGCCGAACATCGAGCCAACGAGCGCAGTAAAGCGTGCGCCTTGCTTGCATTTCTTTTGATGCCGCCCGCTTCGGATATGTCGTTTTCGGCGATGGCATCGAGGTAGTCTCGCGCTTGGGAATACGGTTCCGGGCTTTTCTTCGTTACAGCTTCCGGCCATCCCCCTCGGCAAATACTGCAGGCGATATCCTCCACACCCATATTCGATACGCCCTCAATATCACCCCCCTCAAAAAGGGAGGCCAAGGACACTTCCCCGGTCGATTCCCTCGACTCATACAAAGACATAGAGCGCATGGTAAGGCGCGCGATTCTTCCCGTGCCCGTATGCTTGATGAGCCCAGGATTTACCGGGGTAGCTGAACCGGTGAGCAGATACTGCCCGCTCACGCCTTTGCTCTTGTCGACGGCGCTTATAACGGCATCCCAAAGTACAGGGGCCACCTGCCACTCATCAATAAGCCGCGGCGTGTCTCCTCGCAAGAGCAGAGAAGGTTTGGTTTGGGCGAGCGCCATGTTCTGCTCATATTCATCTGGATCCCGTAAAAATAAAGCACTCTTCGCCAACTGCTCGCACGTACTCGTCTTCCCCGTCCACTTCGGGCCGCGTACGAGGACGGCTCCCGTGTATGACATCTTTTCGACCAAGGCAGCGTCGATAATTCTTGGAAAATATTCAAAAGACATGGGCATCTCCTTTCTATTGGGGAGTATATCGCAAATTTCCCTATTTGGCTCTATTTTACTTCCCCATTTGGCTTATTTTTACTTCCCGGTTTGGCAGTATAGAATGCATTTGCGAAGGGGCATCAGAGGCTCGGGTGTCGTTTTTTGAACCCGCGCAATTAAAAAGCAGGCCGGGAGTAATTCCCGACCTGCTTGTTCGTTTGTGGTGGAGATGAAGGGATTCGAACCCTCGACCCCTACGTTGCGAACGTAATGCTCTCCCAACTGAGCTACATCCCCACAAATAAGCGCTTTCGCGCGAAGCAGTATTTTCCCCGTAAGCGCAGCGTTTGTCAAACTTTATGTTTCGTTGCAGCCCAGAATGTGAATAGCGGGCACACATTTGGCAGAAAACCGGCAGCACAGGCGCGCCGCACGCCCACGGAAGGTCGACGCAAAGCCAAGAACACGCCTTTCCTTGGCGCAAACATCCTCTATACTGATGCTATGGAAAATTACCGCGACCATATCCCTTTGGAAGAAACCTTCACCCTCTTTGGCCCCGACGATGCCGGGATGACCTCTGTGCTGTTTTACGCCTTCAACACGGTGATAACCCTTCAGGCGTTTGGCGAAGAGGCGCTGTGCCGCAAGGCCTTTGATGCGGCACGCGACCGCTGTCGCTACTTTGAACACGTGCTTTCCCGCACCCTTCCCCATTCCGATATTGCCATGCTCAATGCGGCGGAGGGCGGCGAGGTATTGGTGCGTGCCGAAACATACGAGGTGCTTCGCGCGGCGCAGCACTACTGTGCGGAAAGCCAGGGCTGCTTCGACATCACCATGGGCTCTGTCGTGCGCCTGTGGAACTTCGCTGAAGCGCACATTCCGCGGCCAGGCGAAATCGCGGCGGCGCTGACGCACGTGAATTGGCACACCCTTGAGCTGCGCCAAGAGGGATGCGAACACTTCGCGCGCCTTGCCGACGCGCAGGCTAGCATCGATGTGGGCGGCATGGCAAAAGGCTATATTGCCGACAAGTTAACGGCCGCCCTTGCAAACCTTGGGCTGGAAAACTTTATCGTGAATCTGGGCGGCAATGCCGTTGCCCACGGCCGCAAGCCCAACGGTGCCCTCTGGCGTATCGGCGTGCAAGATCCGCAGGATAAAAACCGCGTGCTACAGGGTATCGCCGTCGAAAACGCATCTGCGGTAACAAGCGGCGTCTATGAACGCTGCTTCACGGCACAGGGGCGCTTTTACCATCACATCCTTAGCACCACCACGGGTCTTCCCGTGGAAACCGACGTGGCAGGGGTGACCATTGTGGCGCCGAAATCCCTTGATTGCGATGGGTTTTCAACCACACTTTTGGCGCTGGGCATAAAACGGGGCATTGCCTTTGTGCGACAACACCCCGAAATCACTCAAGCTTATTTTGTTGATGCAACTAACAAAATCACAAGCGCCTACTAACAAACCACGCTCAAAACACAGGGAACCTAGGCAAAAACCTCTTCGGTTTCCGCTTCTGCTTCCGTTTCCGTTCCCTCTTCTGCGCCTTCTTCGCCCTCGACATCAGTGGCCACCGGTTCGACCGGGGTTTCTTCGATGAAGGGATCAAAAAGCGGTTCGCCGCCTTGGCTCAGTTCGACCATGCCGGTTAAAACATCGACGTACTGATAGGACTGACGTGCCGTGCGGCCGCGTTTGCGGTCAACTTCCATAATGAAGAGCTGCGGGTGAACCTGCGTGAGGACCCCTTCGCATTCAACGATTTTCGAACGACCCATGTTGGCGCGGACGCGCAAGCGCTGCCCGATAAAATCATCCAAGGTATCATGGATGGAATCGACGATCTTTGCCTGTTTCGCTAAATCCATGCTTTTTCACTCCTGGTGTGTCTTGGTACAGAAATAACAGTTCGAAATTGTACCACATCCGTCAAGAATTATCCTGAGTTTCAGGCCTGCGGAAGGTTTCAGCATATTTCCTGCACACGGGGCGGGGCGAAATCAGGGGAGCCAACAGCGCGCAAAGCGTGCACCAGCAGCACCTACATAAGCGGTAATCAGGCATTTATGCGAAAAAGCGCCCCACTATGCGGGCGGCCTCGGCGGCATCCTTCCCGTAGAAATCTGCACCGACCATCTGGGCGTATTCAGGGGTTAGCACCGCGCCGCCCACAAATACTTTGCAGTCGGGCACCTGTTCATGCAGCAATTCGATGGTTTCGGCCATGGCCTTCACCGTTGTGGTCATCAGCGCCGAAAGCCCCACCAGCTTGATATCGTGGGCGCGTACCGCGGCCACAATAGCGGCGGGCGCCACGTCGCGCCCCAGGTCAAAGACCTGATAGCCATAATTTTCCAGAAGCATTTTCACGATGTTCTTGCCGATATCGTGAATATCATCTTTAACCGTCGCAATGCACACGGCACCTTTTTCTTCGACAGCAGCATCCGCCGCATTCTCGCGCACCACATCAAAGCCCTGCTTGACCGCTTCGGCCGATGCCATCAGCTGCGGCAAGAAGAATTCGCCCGCATCAAAACGGTTGCCCACATCGTCTAACACGGGAATGAAGATGTCGTTGATAACCTGCATCGGCTCATACTCTTCAAGCAATTGCAGCGTGATTTCGCGCATGGCGCCGCGGCGACCGGTAAGGATGAGGTGTTTGGCCTGCGCAAGGCAATCATCTGGCGCCGCTTCACCCGGGTCAGCAGCCACACCGGCAGCTTCACCCCGCACACCGGCTTCCCGCGCGCCTTCGTAGTTGTCGGGCTGCGATGCATAGTGGGCAATGAAGGCTTCGGCATGAACATCTTGCCCGTTTAAGATGCGAAACGCCTGCACCACATCGCGGCTGCGCACCGCCAGTGGGTCCATAATGGGCATGTCAAGGCCGCAGCCAAGCGCTGCTGCCAGAAAGGTTGCGTTCATCACATCGCGCCGGGGCAGGCCAAAGCTGATATTGGATACCCCCAGCACCGTTTTTACCCCCAGGCGACTTTTCACCAGCGCTGTGGCCTTCAAAATTTCAGCCACTTCTTCCTGGTTGGTGGAAGCTGTCATAACCAGGCAATCTATGGCGATGTCGTGGCGCGAAATGCCCTGTGCCAGCGCGGCATTTACTATGCGCTGGGCGATGGCGAAGCGCTCTTGCGCTGTGTGCGGAATACCGTTTTCATCCAAAGTCAGCCCGACGACGGCGCAGCCATAGCGTTTGATCAGGGGCAAAATGGTGGCCAAGCTTTCCGCCTTGCCATTGACGGAGTTCACAAGGGGCTTGCCCGCATACCGGCGCGCGGCAGCTTCGATGGCCGCCGGATCGCTTGAATCGATCTGCAGAGGCAAAGGTGAGGTGGCTTGCAGTTTTTCGATCACGGCCACCAACACGGCAGCTTCATCTTGGCCGGGCACACCGGCATTAACATCTAAGATATCCGCGCCCGCTTCTTGCTGCGCGACAGCTTCCCCTATCAAGTAATCGTAATCGCCCTGTTCAAGCGCCTGGCGCAGGCGGGGCTTGCCCGTCGGGTTGATGCGTTCGCCGATAACGGCGCACCCGGGAGTGGCCTCGCTTAAAACCAAGGCATTTTGGGCACTCGTCACTGCAAAAAAGGCAGGGGCATCCCGGTGCAGCGGCGCTCTCCCCTGCAAAAGACCCGCAAGTTTTTCGATGTAGGGGGGCGTTGTGCCGCAGCAGCCCGCCACAATACTTGCGCCGGCATCCAGAAGATCAGCCACGGCCGCACAGTAATCGTGGGGCGTGACGCTGTAGACCGTTTTTCCGCCCACCATCTGCGGCAAGCCAGCGTTGGGGCGCACCATCACGGGAAGGTGGGTGTGGGCGGCAATGGCGGCCACAATGGGCAGCAGCTCTTGTGGCCCAAGCGAACAGTTCACGCCTATCGCATGTACGCCAAGTGAGCTAAGCATGACCGTTGCCGCCTGGGGCGTTGCGCCCAAAAACGTGCGGCCGTCTTCGCCGAAGGTCATGCACACAAAAATGGGAAGCGAGGTGTTTTCCTTTGCAGCCAAAACCGCTGCCTTTGTTTCCGCTAGATCGGCCATGGTTTCAAGCGAAAGAAAATCGGCACCCGCAGCTTGGGCGGCCATCACCTGTTCTTTGAATAATGCATAGGCATCATCAAAACTGAGCGTGCCCAAGGGTGCAAGCAGGGCGCCCACAGGTCCAATATTGGCGGCAACATAGCGCGCGCCACTTGCACGGGCACAGGCCACCGCTGCATGGAAAACTTCCGAAACGCTCGCAGCGCCCGCAAGCTTGAGCGCATTGGAAGTAAAGGTGTTTGTCGTAACCGCCTGCGCACCTGCACAAACGTAATCCTTGAAGATGTTCGTGATGCGCACAGGATCTTCCGTATTCAGAAGATCGGGTGCCTGACCTGCGGGCAAACCCTGGTTCTGCAAAATCGTGCCCATGGCGCCATCCATCAACAAAAAGCGCTCGCCGCGCAAAACCTGCGCCAAATACACATCTTTTATCGTGAGCCCTTCAAGGGCATCGAACGCTTCATCACTCATAGCAGGTTTCCCCCGATGCTTTGATGGAACAAAATTGCTTCATGGTGCAGGTATCGCAGGTGGAAGGCACGGCAGCAGGAGGCTGATCAAACAGGCCAAGGACCGCCGTGATGCTTTTTGTGGGTATAAGGAAATTGCTGGCTGTAGCGCTTAAGCCCATGCGGCGCGGGGTGCCCAAACACTCAAGAAACTGCGGCTGGATATCCAGGGAAAAATCCCCATAGCCGGGGCTGTAACGACTGCCCGTGAACAGGCTAGCCTGTGTGGCCTGCGCCACCACTTTCGCTTCGGCAGCATCTGCTACTTGTTCCACCAAAGAAGAAGCAGCGGCGCCGTATATTAAAGCGTCAAGAGGGCTGCGGGCATTGTAGCGCCGCAGCTCGCGTTCGCTTTGCATCCCCAAAGTGCAGGCCATCAGCGCCACGCGGTGGGCCCCTTGCAAGTGCGCATAAATATCTTCGCCGGAAAACACCAGGGTGGTGCCCGGCAGCGTAATACACGGCTTACCCTCGGCATCTTTTTGGGTATCATCCGCATCGAAAATCTGCGTTACAAACGTGGGATGCAGGCCGCGTTCACAGGCCGCCACAATCGCATCGAAGCGCTTGCGGAAATCCCCTTCAACCCGCTGGCCTGAATATCCCAGATAGCGCAGGGCTTCTTGCCTATCAACGCTGTACTTCATCGAAGTCTCCTAGAAAACCCGTTATGCGCGCAGAGCGCCGGTTGTCGCACGAGCAATTTCAGGCTGATTCATGGTGTATATGTGCAGGCCATCAACGCCTTTGCTGGCAAGATCACACAGTTGCGCACACGCGTGGTCAATGCCCGCCTGACGCAAGGCAACAGGGTCGTTTTCGTATTTTGCCAGCAACTTGATAATAGCAGAGGGCAGCGACGCGCCACACATGAACACCATGCGCTGTATTTGCGCCTTGCTCAAAAACGGCATAATGCCGCAGGTGATAGGCACCGTAATACCCGCTGCGCGTGCCGCTTCCCAAAAGCGATAAAAGTAATCGTTGTCAAAAAACAGCTGCGTCACAAAAAACTGGGCTCCGGCATCTTGTTTTTGCTTCAGATGTTGGATGCTCCGCGAAAAATCGCTGCACTCGATATGGCCTTCGGGGTACGCGGCCGCACCCACGCAAAACCCTTCGCTGGCCAGGCGCGCAATCAAATCCTTGGCATAGCTAAACGCCGCAGGATCACAGCCTTCCACCCTATCGCCGCGCAGCGCAAGCACGTTTTCAACATGCTTCGCCTTCAAATCGGCAACACGCCGCACATAGCGCGCTTCATCCATATCCATACACGTCAAATGCGCCATAACGGGAATGCCGAAATCGTGTTGCACCATGGCGGCTATATCGTTTGTGGCATGCGCATTGCCGCTGCCGCCCGCCGAATACGTCACACTCATGAAATCGGGGTACAACCAGGAAAGTTCCGTAGCCATCGCATGTGCTGCCTCCACCGAAAGATTTCCCTTAGGGGGAAATATTTCAAAGGAAAGCGGCTGCTCAACACGCGCGTATAGGTCTGAAATTCTCATGGCTACCCCCTGTTTGCCTCCTGGTTGCCCCCTGCCCGGCCCGCTTAAAGCGTGCGCAGGCTTACATCTTTAAGCTGGCGCGGCGCCACATGATCGGGCGCGCCCGTCATGGGGTCAGAAGCCGAGCTTGTTTTGGGGAAAGCAATAACGTCGCGGATGGATCCTCGATGCGCAAGCAGCATAATCAGGCGATCCAAGCCCAGGGCAATGCCGCCGTGCGGCGGGGCACCGTTGCCCAAAGCGGTAACCAGAAAGCCAAATTGCTCATCAATTTGTTCATCGGTCATGCCAACGGTGCGCAGCACGCGGCGCTGCAGTTCGGCGTCGTGAATGCGGATTGTGCCGCCACCGATTTCATAGCCGTCCATAACCAGATCGTAAGAATAGCTGCCGCATTCCAGCGGAGCATCCTCAAGCTTATCGAGCGTGTCGTCGCTGATGCGCGTGAACGGATGGTGTTCGGCCGCATAGCGCTTTTCTTCTTCAACATATTTGAACATGGGGAAATTGACAATCCAGAGCAGGGCGTGGCCTTCGCGGGGGATGTTTAAGGCATCGGCCATGTGCAGGCGTAGCGCAGAAAGCACGGCGTTGGCCACTTCAAGCTCGTCGGCCGCAAACATCACCAGATCGCCCGGCTGGGCATCAACAGCAAGCTTGAGCGCCGCAAATTCTTCATCGCTGAAAAATTTGATGATGGGGCTTTTTTCCTGACCATCGCTGGTAAAGGCAATCCAGGCCATACCCTTGGCGCCATTGTCAGAAGCGATGGTGGCCAGCTTGTCAATTTCGCCACGGCTCCAATCGCCGGCACCCTTGGCGTTGATAGCCTTGACGGCGCCACCCGATTTTGCCACGCCAGAAAATACCTTAAAGCCGCAATCAGCCACGATGTCGGTTAGCGTAACCAGTTCCATGCCAAAGCGTGTATCGGGGCGATCGTTGCCAAAGCGCTCCATCGATTCGGCATAGCTCATGCGCGGCAGCGGGAAGCTGTGGCTCACGCCTACGGTGGAAAGCACATGGGACATGACATCTTCCATCATGGTCATAACATCGTCTTGGCCAACAAACGACATTTCAATATCGACCTGGGTAAATTCAGGCTGACGGTCGGCGCGCAAATCTTCATCGCGAAAGCAGCGCGCAATCTGATAATAGCGTTCAACGCCGCCGATCATAAGCATCTGCTTGAACAGCTGGGGGCTTTGCGGCAGGGCATAGAATTTGCCGGGGTTCGGGCGGCTGGGCACGATAAAATCGCGCGCACCTTCCGGGGTCGAGCCCGCCAAGATGGGTGTTTCCACTTCCAAAAAGCCGCGTTCATTTAAGGCCGCACGCATGGCCTGGGCGACGGTGTGGCGCAAGTGCAGGGTTTCATACATTTCCGGACGGCGAAGATCCATATAGCGCCATTTCATGCGCGTAATTTCATCGGTGTCGATACCATCTTCAATGGCGAAGGGGGGCGTTGTGCTTGCATTGAGAATTTCAACCTGCGTTATCATCACGTCGATTTCGCCCGTGGGCAAATGCGGGTTGATATTTTCGTCGCTGCGCGCACGCACAGTGCCGCAGGCCTTAATAACCCATTCGCTGCGCATGCGTTCGGCATCCGCAAAGCCAGCGGCGTCCACCAAATCAGGGTCGAACACGCACTGGGTGAAACCGGCACGATCGCGCAGGTCCACAAAAATCAAGCCACCGTGGTCGCGGCGATGCGCCACCCAACCGGTCAGCACGACCTGCGCGCCCACATCGCTGGCGCGCAGTTGTCCGCAGGTACGTGAATGCATGCAATACTCGTTGTTGAAATCTGTCATAGCTGTGTCTTGCTCCTTATATTTTGCTTTAAGCAAAGGTGGTGGCTTTGCTCTGTTAACCCAAGGGGTATACCCGTGCTAGTCAAGCGCTTCTTCGATGCCGGGCATCACGCCATTATAAGGCATGCCGCCGAAATTCCCCAGAAACTTAGCTGCCGCTTCAAGGTCGATCAGTTTTTCTTCGTGCGTGCCCATGTTGCGCACCTTCACTTTACCCTCTGCCACTTCTTCAGGGCCCAAGATGCATACGGTGCGCGCGGCCATCTTGTCAGCCAGCTTGAACTGGCTTTTCAGGCTGCGCTGCTGGTGGTCCATTTCGGCTGTCATGCCCGCATCGCGCAGGGCTTGCAACAGTTCAAAGGCCACGGGGCGCACCGAATCATCCACGCACGCCAAAAAGATAGAGGGAACATCAGTGACCGGGAAGGCATTGCCCGCCGCTTCAAGGGCGATAACGCAGCGTTCAAAACCCAGCGCAAAGCCTAGCCCCGGCGTGGGGCGGCCGCCCACTTCTTCGGCCAGCTTATCGTAGCGACCACCGCCGCCGATGGCGTTTTGTGCGCCCATGCCGTTTGTTACCTGCACCTCAAACACGGTGCGCATGTAATAATCCAAGCCGCGCACCAGGCGCGTATCTTCTATAAACTCAATGCCGGCAAGCTGTAAATAGCTTTTTACCGTGGCGTAATGCGTGCGACATTCCTCACACAGAAAGTCGGTGATTTTCGGCGCGTCTTCCATGATTTCGGCGCAGTGAGGGTTTTTGCAATCAAAGGCACGCAAGGGATTGATTTCGGCACGATGCAGGCATTCTTCGCACATATCCTGTGCGTGGTCCAAAATAAAGCTGCGCACTTCTTCGCGATAAGCTGGGCGACACGCGTCGCAGCCCATGGAATTGAGCAGCAAGCGCATCGACGGCCGCGCAATGCCGATGGCCTCATAAAAACGCATGAGCATGATGATGGCTTCGGCATCGACGCTGGGGGCTTCAGCGCCCAAACATTCAACCCCTACCTGGCGAAACTGGCGCAGGCGTCCCATTTGCGGGCGTTCGGCGCGAAACATCTGCCCCGCATACATAAGCTTGGCCGGCGCACCCCCCTGGGGCACCAAATCGTTTTGCACCACAGCGCGCACAACACCCGCCGTACCTTCCGGGCGCAGCGAAAACTGGCTCTTGGCCTTAATGGCCTCCCCTGCCAGCAGGTTCTTCAAGTTTTCGCCCGAAATAACCTGAAACATTTCCTTTGACACCACATCGGTTGCTTCACCGATGCCGCGCACAAACAATTCCGTCTGTTCAAAAATCGGCGTTTCAAGGGGGGCATAACCGTAGCGGCCGAAAATGTCGTAGGCCGTCTTTTTGAAGTATTCCCAGAATCGCGCCTGTTCAGGCAGAAGATCCTTCGTTCCCTTCGGTGCTTGCAGTGCCATGATTTTTCCTTTGCAGCTAAGCTTGAGCGTTCTTCCTTAAGCTTTTATTGTAGCGCAAACCTTTCGTGGGCAAGCCTTGCAATCGCAGTTCATCAGGACTACAAGCGCGCAAGCACCCTATCCCCCATCGCGGCGGTGCCGATGATAGCGCCCGGGGCAGTGAGCGCTTGGGCGATGTCGGCCGTGCGCCAGCCTTCATCCAACACCGCTTTCACGGCGTGCGCCACATCATTGGCCGCTTCGTGCATGCCCAAGCTTTCGCGCAACATAAGTTCGACGCATAGTATCTGCGCCAAGGGGTTTGCGCTGTTGTGCCCCGCAATGTTGGGCGCCGACCCGTGCGTGGGTTCGTACAGCGCCACCCCCTCGCCCAGCGATGCGGAAGCCAGCATGCCCAACGACCCTGCCAGCTGCGCCGCTTCGTCAGATAAAATGTCGCCAAACATGTTTTCGGTTACCAGCACATCAAATTGGGAAGGATCGCGCACCAGCTGCATGGCGGCGTTGTCAACCAGCATGTGCTCAAGGGAAACATCGGGATAATCGCCTGCCACCTGGGAAGTTATGGCGCGCCACAGGCGTGATGTGGCCAATATATTCGCCTTATCAACGCTCGTAACTTTTTTGCGCCGCGTGCGTGCCAGGTCAAACGCGCGCCGCACAATGCGCTCGATTTCGTATTCCTGATATTCCATCGTGTCAAAGGCACGCTGCCCAGCCGCGCCACCAAGGCCGCACCCCGGTTCATCTTGTGTGCGACCGCGCGCGCCGAAGTAAAGGCCGCCGGTCAATTCGCGCACAATAACTAAATCGACCCCCGCCACGCACTCACGCTTCAAAGTGGAAGCCTCGGCCAAGGCATCAAACACCTTGACGGGGCGCAGGTTGCAATACAGCCCCAGTTCTTTGCGAATGCCCAACAATCCCTGTTCAGGGCGCGGTACCGAAGGGTCCGTGGTATCCCACTGCGGGCCGCCGACCGCCGCAAGCAACACCGCGTCACTGGCTTTGGCCGCCACAAGCGTTTCGGGCGGAAGCGCCACGCCGGTCGCGTCGATGGCAACGCCGCCCAAAAGCGCTTCGGTAAAGGTGAATGTGGTGGCGTATTTTTGCCCCACCGCTTCTAGCACCTTGCGTGCTTCGGCCATGATTTCAGGACCAATCCCGTCGCCGGGAAGCACGCATATTTTGAAAGCCTGCGCCGGGTTGTGTGCCCCGTCGTATGCGCCGTTGTGCGCCGTCTTACCTGTCACGCTACATCGCCCTCCCATCGCTACCTGGCGCAACAGACCCTGCTCTTTGTTGGTTGCGCGTGCGAGCGATCAGCCCACCTTGCTGGATAATTTCTTTAATGAACGGAGGAAACGCCTGTGCCTTAAACGTTTCGCCCGTAGTTTCGTTGGCGAGGGTGCCCGCATCGGCATCGATGCTGAGTATATCTCCCTGCTTGCTGGCGGCCACCGCTTCGGGGCATTCCATGATGGGCAGACCGATATTGATGGCGTTGCGATAAAAGATGCGCGCGAAACTTTTCGCGACAATGCAGCTGACCCCTGCCGCTTTAAGAGCCACCGGTGCGTGTTCGCGCGAAGATCCGCAGCCAAAGTTTTCTTCGGCCACCAAAATATCGCCGGGCACCACGTTTTCCACAAAGGAGGCGTCCAAATCTTCCAGGCAGTGTTTGGCCAGTTCATCGGCGTTATTCGTGGTCAAATAGCGCGCGGGTATGATAACGTCGGTATCCACGTCGCGCCCATAGCGATGCACCGTTCCCTTAAAGTGCATGGGTATCCTCCACATCTTGAGGCAGCGCAATATGCCCCGCCACAGCCGATGCCGCCGCCACAGCCGGGTTGGTTAAATACACTTCGGAACTAGGGTGCCCCATGCGGCCAACAAAATTGCGGTTGGTGGTAGAAACGCAGCGTTCCCCTGTGGCAAGCACACCCATATGCCCGCCCAAACACGGCCCGCAGGTGGGCGTGGACACAACGCAATGCGCATCAAGAAACACTTCGCTTAGGCCTTCCTGCATACACTGACGATACACCTGCTGCGTGGCGGGAATAATAATGCAGCGCACCTGAGGGGCGACGGTGCGCCCCCGCAACACGGCGGCCGCCTGGCGCATATCTTCGATGCGGCCGTTGGTGCAGCTGCCGATAACGCATTGGTCGATGCCTATGTGGCGCGCTTGTGCCACCGGGCGCACGTTGGAAGGCAGGTGCGGAAAACTGACCATCGGCACAATGTCGGCCGCATCCACCTCTATTTCGGCGGCATAGCTTGCAGCGGGGTCGGAATGGTATTCGGTGTAGGGGCGCTGCGTGCGACCCCGCATATAGGCACGCGTTGTGGCGTCAACGGCGATGATACCCGTTTTTGCGCCCGCTTCAATGGCCATGTTTGCCAAGGTCATGCGGCCTTCCATACTCAAAGAGGCAATGGTGCTGCCCGTGAATTCCATCACCTGATACAGGGCGCCATCCACGCCCATGTGGCCGATAAGGTACAAGATGAGGTCTTTGGCGCTTACCCCCGCAGCAAGCCTGCCTTCAACCTTGATTTTAATGGATTCGGGCACCTTAAACCACGCGCGACCCGTGGCGTAGGCCACGGCGGCGTCGGTGGACCCCACGCCGGTGGCAAAAGCGCCCAGCGCGCCATACGTGCAGGTGTGACTGTCGGACCCAATCACCAAATCGCCCGCGCCCACCACGCCTTGTTCGGGTAGCAAGGCGTGTTCGATGCCCATGCAGCCGATTTCGTAGTAATGGCTAATGCCCTGCTCGTGGGCAAAATCGCGCAGTATCTTTGCCTGCTGCGCACTTTTAATATCCTTGTTGGGCGTATAGTGATCGGGCACCAAGACAATTTTTGTGTTGTCGAATACCGCGTCTGCCCCCAGCCGGCGAAATTCCTGTATGGCCAAAGGCCCGGTAACATCATTGGAAAGCACCAGGTCACAATCGCATTCGATAAGTTGGCCCGGCACCACTTCATCAAGCCCTGCGTGAGCTGCCAAAATCTTTTCCGCTATGGTCATCGCCCGCGCCATCGCCACCCCTATCCGCGCCCTCAAATCGCCCCATTGTACCACCGCCCAACAAAAAGAGCCCCCCTGAGGAAGGCTCTTTGCAAGCAGATGGTGCTGAACCAAGTGCCTAGAACATATCCGGTCCATAGGCAGAACTATACAGCGAAGCATCGCCCGCGGCGGCCACCAAGGCAACAATAAAGCCGACGAACATCATGGTGAGGAGGATGCCGATAACGATGGATACCGCAAAGCCGATAAGGGAAAACTTCAGCGCGTCACTTTTCATGGACGGCACTTTATCGGCGTTAATCAGCCAGGCGACAAGCACGCCGGGCAGCGACATCAAAAAGCCAAGCAGGCAGTAGCCAAACTTCATGCCACCGGTCATCTGCATCATCAGCGGAGCGGGCGCATACAGCGGCTGCACCGGTTGCGGCATCGGCTGGGGCATGGGTTGCGGCTGCGGTTCTGGCTGCGGCGCCGGCTGAACGGGGGGCTGCACGGAATCAGTGGCCTGCGGGGATGCGGGGGGCGGGGTGGGAATGTTGATTTCTTCTGCCATGATTGCCTCTCTTTCGGGGTAAAGCACACCGGGAAGATGCGACAAATCTGTACTTCCTCTTCCCCGGGTGCTTGTGCATGATTTCATGCACCTTGTATAACTGACAGTATAGCGGTACCAGTTAAAAACCCCCGCCCCGTAACCAAAACGTAGTTTTACCCTTCAGAGGATGCGCGTTAAGCGTATTTTCGTGGTCTTTGAGACAAAATCTAAGCGTATTTTCGTGTATAATTCAAAACATTCTAAGCGTATTTTCGTGAATCGGAGACATGATGGAACTAAAGCGAAAGATGTATGACACGCTGCTGAGCTGGAAGCTTAAAGATAAAGGCACATCAGCTCTATTCGTTGATGGCGCGCGCCGTGTTGGCAAAAGTCATATTTGCGCATCGTTTGCCAAAAATGAATACCGTTCTTTCATACTCGTTGATTTTGCCAATGTTCCTAAACAAGTTCGCGCAATCTTTGAGGAAGATGGTGATGATCTTGATACCTTTTTTCTTAAACTGTCGGCTTTTTATCATACCAAGCTTTACGAACGTGCATCGGTGATTGTTTTTGACGAGGTTCAGCAATTTCCGCAAGCCCGTCAGCTGGTAAAATACCTCGTAGCCGACCATCGTTACGACTACATTGAAACCGGCTCGTTGATAACCTTAAGCCAGAATAATCAAGATATAGTCATCCCTTCCGAAGAAGAACACGTGGAAATGTTTCCTTTGGATTTTGAAGAATATCTTTGGGCGATGGGTGATGAAGTAACCATTTCGATATTGCGTCAGTTTTTTGATAACCGCAGGCCCCTTGGGCAGGCGTTGCATCGTCGTGTGATGAACGATTTTCGCAAATATCTGCTTGTCGGTGGAATGCCTCAAGCAGTTGAGGAATTTGCTGAATCAGGGGATTTTGAACAAGTTGACCGAATAAAACGACGCATCTTAACGCTTTATCGTGAAGATGTTGCTAAGTTTGCAAAGGGATACGAGGCTCGGGTCTTTTCGCTCTTTGATCAAATTCCCTCGCAGCTAACAAGAAAAGAAAAGCGTTTTAAGCTGTCCTCCCTTGGGGAACACGCAAGGTTGCGCGACTATGAAGATGCCTTTATTTGGCTTGATGAGGCCATGGTGATCAATACCTGCTTTAACACGGAAGATCCTTATGGCTCGCTGGAAATGAGTGCGCGGCATTCAACCCTCAAGTGCTATATGGGCGATACGGGTCTTTTGGTTACCCTAGCTTTTATGGACCAGAAATACCAGGATAACGATCTTTACCGGGCAATACTTCTTGATAAGATGAACGTTAACGAAGGAATGATTGCAGAAAATGCTGTTGCGCAAATGCTGCGCGCGCAGGGTCACCGCTTGTTCTTCTATTCGCGACCAGCCAATGGCAACCGTGCAAACATGATGGAAATTGATTTTCTTATACCCAACGGAAGAAAAATATCGCCTATCGAAGTTAAGTCTGGAAGCTATCAAAAACATGCTTCACTTGATAAGTTCCGCAGGCGTTTTACCAAGAATATGGGAGAAAGCTACATCCTGTACACGAAAGACATACTGGTAAAAGATGGCATAGTGCACCTACCGCTTTACATGGCAATGTTTCTGTAACTTAATCTTCGTGTAAGTCGTTTTCGGGTGGTAGCTCGCGGTCTTTTACGCTGCGGCGTGTTGGGTGGGGGTGTGTGGGCGGCCATGAAAGGGGGCGGTCAAAGGCATCGCGCTTGATGAATAGCCACACGGTCAGCAGCAAAATAGGAATGGCAACTTTGATGGTGTTGGCAAAAAGAAATTCGCCACCTGCAATAAAGGTGAGCGCCGCCATAGCAATGGCCCACACCGTACGATAGCGCAGCACTAAACCCACGGCCACAAGCAACAAGATTACCCCGCCCGCAACCAGCGTGGGGCCGATAAACATGCCGCCCAAATCAACCCATTGCGTCAGCGTGGCGTAGGGGGCAAAAAAATCGGGCAGCTGGGAAATGCCGATGTTGACCAGGCCAACAATGCCCACCAGCGTGCCTGCCACCCAGCCAATATCCTTGCTGCGCTGCCATTCCGTCGGCGTTTTTTTATCTTTGAAAAAGCCCGACTGCGAAAGCAACACGGCCCCGATGCAGAAGGGCACCCAAAACATGATGCCGCGATACACCAGCGCGATAGCGGTGGCCGTGGGCAGCGAACAGCCATTGGCGGTAAGAATCATGGCAATGGCCGCTTCCACCACGCCCACGCCCTGCGGGGTGGGGCTTAAAATGACCGAAATGGAAGCCAACGCAAACGCCGCAATAAGGGGGGCGAGGCTTTCAAAACCGAAGGCGTAGCCGATTGCCACCAAACACGCCATGTTAAGCATGGCCGAACAAGCGGCATAGGCGATGCTGATGAAGGCACCCAGTGGATTGTGCGCCAGAATGCGCGCAGAATTTATCATGGAATCGGCCGTGGAAGAACCCCAGGCAGCACGCAGGCTTTTGTTGAAACGCCCCAGGATTTTGTTGCCCAAGCGTTCCACGGCAGCGAAGAGCTTATACAGGAAGTCGGGCTTGAAATAGCCCACGAAAAAAAGGCTTGATAAGCCCACAAGCGTGCCCGCTAACAACAGCCCGCCGATCAAAAACAGCGTGTTCATCGAACCCGCAACCAACATGGTAACAAAGCCGATAACAGAAATAACTAAAATAGCGGCAAAATACCCAATTTGCGAAAGGATTGCACCACTGGTTGCCGTGCCCACATCGGCACCCTTGCGGTGGGCATCGTCGATAATAAACGCTACGCCCGTGGCGCCCGAAAACAGACAAAAGGTGTTGATAAACACAAGGCTGAAAATGAGTACCACGTTGTTCCAGAAGCCGGTTTTGTGGCCGACCGCTTCAAACGCCGCATCATAGGAAGCCGCCTGCACAAAATGGCGGGCAAGCATCAAAACCCCTGCTGCCAAAAGGGGCACGACCGCACCCGTTTTAATGGTAACAAGAAAGTCGCTAATCATATCGGCATTGCCGATAAGGAAAGAAAGCGCCACGATGGCCACAAGGATCAACAGCGCCTTTTTCATTCCGCCACCCTTCGCTTTCGATTCGCTGAAAAGGGTCATTATATCAGGAACGCCCCGCCTGTGATATTAAAGCGCCCACACAACCAGGTTCACACATTTGGGCGGTGCGGGCGGCCTTGGCGAAATGCCGAGAACAGGCCCTTACATAAACAGGCTGCCGATTTGGAAGATGGCAAAGGTGACAATCCAGGCAACGCCAATTTGGAACAGCACCGAAAACACCGTCCAGCTAAGCGATTTCGATTCCTTGAAAATCACGGCAATCGTTGCAGCGCAGGGCACGTAGAGCAGGCAAAACACCATCATGCAATACGCGTTAAGCGGCCCGAAACCCAGCACGCCCAGCTGCGTGGCAAGCTCGCCCATGCCCGCAGCCGAATTGACGCTGGCAACCCCAAACAGAATCGCCGTGCTGGAAACGACCACTTCCTTGGCTGAAACGCCCGCGACCAGTGCGGTGGCAATTTGCCAAAATCCCAGGCCAATCGGGGCAAAAAACGGTACGGCCCACTGCCCCATGATGGCGGCAAAGCTGGTGGAAATATCGGCCACATGGCCCGACGGTCCAAAGTTGAGCAGAAACCACAGGATAATCGATGCCAGAAAAATCGTCGTGCCCGCCTTGAGCAGGTAATCTTTAACCTTTTCCCACACATACACCGTCACCGTGCGCGCGGCGGGCGCTTTGTATTCGGGCAGCTCAATCAAAAGATCGTTGTGGGGCAGCCCGCGCTTTTTATCAATCAGGTGAAACACCCAGGCCACAAACAGCGCCACCACGATGCCAATTAAGTACATCGAATAGGCGACCAACCCGGAAGCTGCGGGGAAGAACATGCCTGCGAACAGGATATATATGGGCAAACGCGCCGAACATGACATGAAGGGAGTAACCAGCATGGTTTTGAAACGATCGCGTCGCGTTTCTAGCGTGCGCGTAGCCATGATGGCGGGCACCGAGCAGCCAAAGCCTAAAACCATCGGCAAAAACGCACGCCCCGAAAGCCCCAGGCGTCCCATAACCGAATCCATAACGTAGGCTACACGCGCCATATAACCGCTGTCTTCCAAAATCGCCAGAGCAAAAAACAGAATGGCTATGTTGGGCAAAAACGAAAGAATGGCGCCCACACCAGAAAGAATACCGTCAACCACCAGCGAGGTCAGCAATTCATCGGTGCCCAGGGCGTCAAGGCCCGCCGACAAAGCCGTCGCTACAGCTTCGATCAAAATATCAAAATAGCCCCGCAGCCAATCCCCCAGTGCAAAGGTCAGGAAAAAGATGGCGGCCATCACCACCAAAAAAAGCGGAATCCCCAGCCATTTATTGGTAACAATGCGATCGACCTTATCGGTTATTTCTGCCTTTTCATCGCGGTTGACCAGCACTTCTTCCACAATTTCTTCGATGAAATCATACTTCTGGTTGATGATATCCGATTCGTAGCTGCGATCGAGCAGTGCGGGCAGATCAACGGGGTGGTTTTTTATCACTTCGTCATCTTGTTCCAGCAGCTTGATGGCGTGCCAGCGAGGGTTCACGATGCCGGGATAACGCCGCTCCAGTTCGGCTTGCACCGCATCGATTTTTTCTTCAAGGGCAAGGCTGTACACCATGGCATAGCGCGCGTGTTTTTCGGGCAAATCGGAATCGTCGTGGCCATGAAACAGCACTTCGGGTTCTTTGGCATCCCAGTGATGCACCACGGCGTGCATAAGGGGCTTTATTCCTGTGCGGCGGCGCGCCGATACGGGAACAACGGGCACCCCCAACATATCGTGTAGGCGGGCAATGTCGATTTCCATGCCGCGTTTTTCAACAATGTCCATCATGTTAAGGGCAACAACAACAGGTTTTCCCAGTTCAATAAGTTGCAGCGTCAAATACAGATTGCGTTCAAGCGAAGAAGCGTCGATGACATCAACTACAATATCGGCGTCGTCGCTTAGGATGAAGCGCCGCGAAACCTGTTCTTCCATCGTGTAGGATGTGAGACTGTAGGTGCCGGGAAGATCAACCAAGCGAATGCCGTGATCTTCATGGACGAACGAACCTTCAACCCGCTCAACAGTAACGCCCGGCCAATTGGCCACCTTCAGGTTGGCACCCGTATAGGCGTTGAAAAGCGTCGTTTTGCCGCAGTTGGGGTTGCCGATGAACCCTACCGTAATGTCGCGCTTCATTGGCCGCACCCACCAACGGTGATTTTTGAAGCGATGCCGCGCCCCACAGCAAAGCGAGAACCCCTTACCTTGATGATAAGGGTGCCGCCGCTTTTGCTGTTGAGCACTTCGATTTTTGTGCCCCGCGTCATACCGAGTGCTTCAAGACGCTTTTCAACGCCCAGCGCAAGATGGGTTTCTTCAACTTCGTAGGCGCGCCCGATAATGCCTTGATCAAGCGTCATAAAACTACACCCGCCGCAAAGTTCAGGGTTTTAGTGGCACCGCATTGTTTCAATAAAAGTTTCATGCGGGTTACTATAACACAAAATGTTGCCCTACACTAACTATTTTGGGCGCAGGAAAAATCACACACCTGCCGCTTACCCAAGCACTCACTCCGAAAAGTCAATTTCATCGTAGGCAAAACCCTTTTGCTGCTTCAGATGCGTCATAAATTCTTCAGGCGAAAAAACCGGCAGATGCAGATTTTTAAAGCCTTTATCATCACGCGTTATGAAATAATCCGCTCTTTGCCTTTCGGCACACTTGGCGACAAGACAGTCTTCAAAATCGGACTGACGCGCGCGAAGGGCGCTTTTCACCTCTTCTTCACCCACGGAACACACGCGAACAAATTCAAGAGAATTTTCAATCATTTCTTCAGCAGCAAGCCATCCAAACGCTTTTCGTAGAAGATAGAACACATCGGTGACCATGCTAGAGCTAAGCCACAAATCGGCTTCCTTGTAGACCCCTAGAAGAAAAACCTGGCGTGAAAAATGATAAAAAGGCTGGCGCTGCATCAGATAGTCAAGAAATACATTGCTGTCGATAAAAATCTGCATCCGCGGCATCATGATGCCTTGCTCGTTTTACGGACTATCTGATCATTATCCTTTTCAGAGGCTGGCAGCGAAAACAATTGCGGGTAATCTTCGCCAAACCGTTCCCGCAAACGTTCTTCGCGAGTTGTTTCTAAATCAAGCTCTTCGCAGAATGCGGGTAGCGGACGGGGAATGGATCTAAAGAGAGTAAGACGCCGCTGCAATTCCTTTTTTTCATCCTTCGGGGCACGTAGAGGAATTTCCCCTCTTTCAAGATAGTAATCATAGGCGGCGTTTACCAGCTGGGTTGCCGTGGCGCCCGCTTCGCGCAGCAGGGCATCTACCTTTTCTTTTTTTTCGACAGGAACACGTGCCGTTACCATAGCATCCATGCTGTCCTTCTTCCCTAGCCATGCAAATGTAATACCGTATTACACAGTATAGCATATCCCCCGTAAAGCTGCCAGCTATGCCGCCGAACCGCCCCAAGGCTTAATGCTCTGTAAGCCTTCCCCCAGTTTTTGCAGGGCAACTTCGGTATCGTAGGCCGCCTGCGCGCGCAGCCAATAACCATTTGAAAGCCCAAAGAAGCGACAAAGTCTCAAATCGCTGTCGGCCGTAACCCTACGGTTTCCTGCGACAATTTGGCCTATGCGTTGGGCTGGTACAGAAATTTCCTTTGCAAGGCGATACTGCGATATCCCCATGGGGTCAAGAAATTCTTCCTTTAACAACTCGCCCGGAGTAATTGGATCAAGCCTGTTCACCATAGTATCCACCTCACTTGTGATAGTCGATTATTTCCACATCATGTGCACCCGAAGTATCCCATTGAAAACATATTCGGTATTGGTCATTGATGCGAATGCTAAAAAACCCCGCCCTGTCACCTTTAAGGGGCTCAAGCCTATTGCCGGGCGGTATCTTCAAATCATCCAAAGAAGCAGCGATTTCTAGCTGGCGCAACTTACGACGAGCCACTTTTTCAAACGCAACGAAGCGCCTGACGCGCACACCTTGCGTCAATGCTTCCACGTCGGCATCTTTGAACGAAATGATCATGCTTTAATAGTAACGCCCTACACTAATAACGTCAAGCGTTACTAGTTCTAATCACGTTTTTGTTAATAATTGTGTGATTGTAGGGTTCGCTTCGTCCTTGAGGCTGGGCGCGTTTGGCCGAAAGCAGGTGCCGCTTGCGAGCAGGCCTGTGGGCGGCCTAGAAACGAAGGCTATGATAGCGACTGAGCGCGCGTAAGCTAGAGCGCTTGCACCTGAATAGCAAACACGGAAGGTAGGACCCATGGGAATCTATGCGATTACCGGCGCATCCAGCGGAATCGGCGCGCGAACGGCCGAAATACTCAAAGAGCGCGGGCACATTGTTGTCAACATTGATTTGCGCGGGGGCGACATCAACGCCAACCTGGCAAGCAAGGAAGGCCGTGCTTCGGCGTTGGAAGAATTGCATCGCCTCTACCCCGAGGGCATCGATGCCATGATTTGCAACGCGGGAGTTTCGGGCGACAACGCCAGCATTCCGCTGATTATTTCACTCAATTACTTCGGCGCCACAGAAATGGCTCGCGGCGCATTCGATCTGCTTGAGAAAAAAGGCGGCTCCTGCGTCGTCATTTCATCGAACAGCATCGCCCAAGGCGGTGCCCGCATGGATGTGGTGGGCATGCTGAACAACCACCCCGATGAAGATCGCATCTTAGAACTGGTGAAAGATTACGACCCGAAAGTTTCTCACACCTTTTATGCGGCAACAAAATACGCGATCGCCCAGTGGGCGCGCCGCATGAGTGCCGATTGGGGCGCGCGCGGCGTGCGCATCAACGCCATCGCGCCGGGCAACGTGCGCACTGCTATGACCGAAGGCTTAACTCCTGCCCACATGGCTGCCGTCGAAGCCCTGCCTGTGCCCATCAACTACGGCCATGACCCCTTGATGGACCCGGTGCAAATTGCCAACGTGATCGCCTTTATCGCATCGCCCGAAGCCAGCGGCATAAACGGCGTCGTCGCCTTCGTTGATGGCGGTACCGACGCCCTGCTTCATTCTGAAAAAGTCTACTAGGAGGCCACACATGATTATCTCTGATTTCGTCGACGCCATGACGGCTAAAGACCACGTGGCGCTGGCAAATTGTTTCACCGACACCTGCCGCCTGTTTGATTACTGCCCCCAGGG